>VMDB01000188.1 GCA_008081075.1 Halieaceae bacterium | reverse complement strand
AGCCTGGTGCTCTATCCAGCTGAGCTACGGGCGGAGGCGCGAAGCTTAGGTACAGCGCCGCAAAAGGTCAAGAACCGTGCTCACCAGAAGCCAATGCGCTGCTGGGCATCACCACCACACTGTGTAAAAGAACACCAGAATCAACGTCACGACCAGCGCACTGATGTTGAACGTTTGACTGGTAGAAAAACTGACACCCGTGGGATCGACGAACCCGGGCTGCGGTGCCGGACGTGCGAGTGACCAGAGGATGCCAATTCCGACACACAACAAAAACACCCAGCCGACGCGATCCATGAACGGCAATTCGGGCATGTACAACTTGAAGAGCAGCGACAACACCGCCGACGCAATCGCCGCCAATAGGGCCGCGGTGGCGGTGGTACGCGACCAAAACAGGCCCAACATAAAAATTGCCACAATACCGGGGGTAAAGAACCCGGTGAATTCCTGAATATACTGAAACGCCTGCTCAAAGTTACCGAGCAAGGGCTTCGCCGCAATCATGGCAATGGCCATGGCACAGACAGCGACAATGCGCCCCAGTCGAACCCCCGAGGTACCGTCATCCGTTGCGAGACCCAGCATCGGCGCCACGTCTACCGTAAAAATGGTAGAGATACTGTTACACATGGAGGCCAACGAAGAGACGATAGCGGCCAGCAGCGCAGCAAACACGAGGCCTTTAATGCCCACCGGGAGCAGCGTCATTGCTGAAGGATAAGCCTGATCAGGCGAGGCCAGCTCAGCGTTGAGGACAAACATGGCAATGCCTGGCAACACGACGATCACCGGCATCAATAACTTGAGAAAAGCGGCAAATGCGATGCCCTTCTGCGCCTCATCGACACTTTTGGCGCCCAGCGCGCGTTGAATAATGTATTGGTTAAAGCCCCAGTAGGAGATGTTCATAATCCACATACCCCCCAAGAGCACAGACAGGCCAGGAAGGCTCATATAGTGGGGATGCCCCTCCTGCAGGATCATGTGAAATTTCTCAGGGGCCTGCGCGGTCAGAATTGAGAACCCGGCCATAGGGCCTGCGCCCTCTGCCACCTGATCCAGCAAAATCCAGGCAATCAGCAGGCCGCCAAGCACCAGCAGCACGACCTGAATAATATCTGTGAGCGCGACCGCCCGAAGTCCGCCATAGAGCGAATACGCAATTGCAAAAGTCCCCAGTGCAACAAGCCCAATAGCCAGATCAACCCCAGCGACTGTGTTAATCGCAAGCGCGCCCAACCACAAAATGGAGGTAAGGTTTACGAAGGTGTACACCCCCAACCAAAAAAGGGCCATCACCGTTTTTACCCGGTTGTCGTAACGCTGGGCGAGAAACTGCGGCATGGTATAGATGCCCGTCTCAAGAAAAATAGGTAGCAAATACTTGCCCACCAACAACAGCGTAAAGGCGGCCATCCACTCATAAGACGCAATGGCGAGACCAATCGCATAGCCAGACCCAGACATACCGATGATTTGTTCGGCAGAAATATTGGCCGCAATCAGAGAGGCACCGATGGCCCACCAGGGCAGCGCCTTGCCTGCCAGAAAGTAATCCTCAGCGCCCTTCTCGTGCCCGGCCTGCTCTCGGGAAACCCATTGGGCAATCACAAATAGCGCCACCGCGTAGAACGCGACGATAACCATATCCATTGTTGCGAGCATAGAGCCCCCAGATCGTTGTCGTTATAGTGAGTCGTTGGCTTTACTGTATTTATTGCCTCGCGGACGATACACCATTATCAAGGATTAGCTGCGAGCCCATCACAATCAAACAGTGAATTCTTTGGCGGCGCCTCGCGAATAGCAATCTCTGCAATGTCGACTGACAGAACACCGCGGGTTGCTATCAAAAACGGTGTATTGACCTTGCTCAGATCCACGCCACGACTGGCAAAACATGCCACCGGCACCGACACCGTCCGCCACTCTGCCGCGACCATTGTTTTGAGTACTGGCGCTAAATCTACTGCACCAGAACACGGCCAGCCGCAGTCCATCCGCAGAAAGACCGCGTCAGAGGGCGGCGTGTGCAGACGTAAATCCATGGTCAGAACACCTCCTACCGCCTCAAGGTCGCTCATATCCACCGCTTCATCGTACTGAAAATACAGCTGGCTGAGATGATCTCCATTGCCCGAAAAATCGGCCCGCCGGGCGTCCTCCTGCACATGACGATCCACCACCGACAACTGTAGCTCTCCGCGCGAACTCTTGCCGCCCCGAGGACCCACAGCCAGCGACCAGTCGAGCCCATCGCCCACATACAGTTGCCAGGGATCACGCACGCCCCGCCCAAAGACGACTTGATCAATACTACCGCCGTCACCGATGGGTTGCTCATTCAGTGCCACCCACACGCCCCGATCCTTGGAGCTGAGGCCATAGTTCATTGGGAACAACACCTCGTCGACGGGGTCGTCGGCCACGCTGGCGTTCAGATCGGCACCCGGCCAGTTCATTGGCAGGCGCCCCTCAAACTCGTATCGCGGCTCTCCACTGCCGTCAGCAATCAGCACGTCGGCGACCCCTGCCCCCTCGGAGCCGGGAAGCCACGCCACCACAAACGCGTCCGAGGCATTTAATTCTGCATTGACCCAGAGCGGTCTTCCCGTGAGAAATAACGACACCACGGGTATACCGCGACCCGTAAGATCTTCAATCAACTTTAAGTCGCGCTTGTTGCGCTGCTGCCAAGCCAGAGAATCAATGTCACCCTGCGTTTCGGCGTAGGGTTGCTCGCCAAACACGACGATCGCTGCGTCCAGCGGGGCCTCGTCCACGGCGGCCACGATTTTGCCACCCGCAGCGGTCACCTGCGCTTCGATCCCTGCCTTAATAGAGGTCGCCCCAGGAAAATCCGCGTTGGTATTTCCCGCCCCCTGCCAACTGATTGTCCAACCGCCCGACTGCATCCCAATGTTATCGGCACCTGCTCCCACGACGGCATAGGTGCCAGCAGGATTCAGTGGTAACAACCCGTTCTCGTTCTTCAGCAATACCAATGACCGCCGCACCGCCTCTCTCGCGAGCGCGCGATGCTCGGCCGCGCCAATTGCCTCTGAATACTTCGCTGCTGTCGCAGAGGGCTTGCCGCGAGACATCAATCCCATCTCATACTTGACCTTCAGAATCCGCGACACTGCCTCGTCGATTCTCGCCAAGGAAATCTCCCCAGCCTTCACCTGTGCCACCGTGGTGTGGAGCATTGACTCCCAATCCTCGGGCACCATAATCATATCGATACCGGCATTGATGGCTTTGGCACAGCGGTCATCCTCACACCCGCTAACCTGACCAATGCCGTTCCAATCGCTAACCACGAACCCTTCAAACCCGAGTTGACCGCGCAACACATCGGTCAGCAACTCGCGATTGCCGTGGATTTTGTCGCCGTTCCAGCTGTTGAAAGACGCCATCACGGTCTTTACATCAGCATCGATTGCAGAGACGTAACCCCTACCGTGACGACTCAGTAACGCGTCAAGCGGTAACCGGGTATCTCCCTGATCAGTACCCCGATGAGTGCCGCCATCACCAATGTAGTGCTTGGCGGTAGCCATCACTCCCTCAGCTTGAACAGCTGACACGTAGGGGCCGGCGTAACTGCCTACTACCTCCGGATCAGAACCAAAGGACTCATAGGCCCTGCCCCACCGCAAGTCTGTGGCCACCGCTATCGTGGGGGCAAACATCCAATCGATGCCTGTAGCCCGCACTTCTTTGGCGGTAGCAGCACCGATACGCCCGATCAGATCAGAATCTCTGACTGCGCCCAGCGCAACGTTATGAGGGAATAGCGTGGCACCTATGACGTTATTGTGGCCGTGTACCGCGTCGGTGCCCCAGATAATCGGGATACCCGCATTGCCCTCAGATTGATCTACGGAAGCGTCGTAGTAGGCATCCGCGAGCGCGACCCACTCGTCGACTGAGGCGTATTTATTATCAGAGGGAAACGAGCCGCCACCGTTGAGCACACTGCCCAAGCCATACTTTCTGACATCATCGGGCGTGACGTGCTTGATTTCACCCTGAATCATCTGAGCCACTTTTTGCTCGAGCGTCAGAGCCGCCAATTGCGCTTCCACGAGCTCCGCGATCTCTCTTTCAGTCGTGTCGGAACACGAGAGCAGCGCAAGTGACATCGATAACCATACCGTAACCCGACCAGCGGACGATTTTATACGTTCCATACCTTCTCTTAACATCGATGTATCCCGACTGTTTCCAACCCGTGCCCGCGGCCCTAAGCGATGGGTCTCTCGAGGTCCACCATCACCATCTGCGCGCCCGGCAGTGATTCTCAGCCCCGCAAAGTAAAGTGGTCTCGAGAAGCGCTCAATTGAAAAGCGATTATGCGGGGTATACTCAGGTTGGACGGGAGTCCGGGGTATGTGAGCTCGGTGCAGATTGGGCTGCCTGGACCGTCCTAAACAGCTCGAAACCGCGGCCGTAGATGAGGAGCCAGGCTCTCAATATTTGGAGGTGAACTCCTGAAAATAGACGATTTTCCGCGCCGATCGTCGCCACTTCGCCGCTTCCGCAACCCTCGCGAGGGCATGCCATGCCGATTCAACGCACCCAGCCCCCCGTTTATCGAAATGCCGTTCACTAAAGCACCCGCGCGTGGGATGTTAGCCAGCTAATAAACCAACAATGCCAATTCAGGGGCCTGCTATCCATGGACGCTCGGACTTTCGCAAAAAATAGACTTACTCAGGCCGTTTCTTTGGCGGTGGGGGTGGCACTTTCCACCTCCGTGACCGCGCAAGAAACAGTCGCTGATGAGGCCGTGATGGAGGAGGTGGTGGTCACCGGTATCCGCTCCAGTTTGAAGCGGGCCATGGACACCAAGCGCGATTCCCAAGGGGTAGTCGACGCGATTACCGCTGAGGACATCGGTGACTTCCCTGACACGAACCTGGCGGAAGCCCTCCAGCGTGTCACGGGTGTCGCGATCGACCGTCAGCGCGGCGAAGGCACCACCGTAACCGTGAGGGGTTTCGGAGCAGACTTTAATCTGGTCACGCTCAATGGTCGCCAAATGCCAACGCACAGTGGCCTCGGACGTTCCTTCGATTTTCAGGACATCGCTTCAGAGAGCGTGTCGGGCGTAGAAGTCTACAAAACCTCGAGAGCGAACATCCCCTCCGGCGGCATCGGCGCGACCATCAATGTTCTTACCGCTAAGCCCCTTGATAAGCCGGGTCCGCAGTTCAGTTTTAGCGCCAAAGGAGTTTACGACGAGAGCACCTATTCCGGCGATGAGGTGACGCCTGAAGTCTCGGCTTTTGCCTCACACACCTTCTTTGACGATACCGTGGGTATTGCGCTGTCAGGCACCTTCCAAGAGCGCCACTCAGGCGTTGCGTCTGCGTTCAACACGCGCTTTTTCGAGCGAGACGGTGCCGCCGTGCCTGATAACGGTCAGCAGACCAACGCACCGGGCGAGGGCGACCTTGCGGCGGCGCCTCAACAGTTGGTCTACCGCGTAGAGGAGTTCGAGCGAGAGCGCATCAACGGACAAGTGACGCTGCAGTGGCGCCCTGTCGAGTCTGTAACGGCAACGCTCGATTACACCATGGCGCAGTTGGAACTCGACCGACGATACAACGACATGTCAATCTGGTTTAGCCCGACTTACCAATCTGCCACTTGGTCAGACGGCCCTATTGCGTCACCGATTATCTACACGGAAACCAACAATCAGCCAGATAGACCCATGGCGGCAGGCGTAGACGCCTCTAAAAACACCCGCTCATCGATTGGCTTCAATCTTGAGTGGGACATTACGGATCGTCTCCGTGTCGCGCTCGATTACCACGACTCCAAGGCAGAGCGGGAACCCAACAGCGTCTACGGTAGCTCAGGCAACATCAGTATCGCGGCGTTCGGTCGAAATTCGGCGAGCGTGAATTACAGCACCGAAATTCCCGTGACGACCATTGGCATGAATGACCCCCTGTCTCCCGATGACATGCGTATCACGGGTAGCGTATTCGCTGCGGACTGGGCAGAGATGAACATTGAGCAGACGCAGTTCACGGGCGCCTTTGACCTCGATGACAACATCACCATCGTCGCAGGGGCGTCTTTCATCGACCTAGACAACTACCAAGCGGGATCCATTGTGCAACGCAACACCTGGGGAGCAAACCAAGCCTCCGCCTATGGATCAATTACTGACATCCTTGTCCCAGCCTCGCTGGCGGGTGTTTACGATGAGCTTGAAGGGGGTGATCAGGTCACCAATAACTTCTTCATGTACAGCATGAGCGACATGGCGGCCCGCGCCGAATTTTTGGAGGCGCTTTCGCCCAACAACCCGCTGTATCTCGCCCCCGCAGCAGGCAATCCCACAGGGAGCTGCGGAACTGCCTTTTGCGCCGACCTGGACGCTGGGTTTGGCAACCAGTTCCGCGAGGAAACCTGGGCCGCTTTTATGCAGCTGAACTTCTCGGGCTCAGTGTTGGACCGTACCTTTAACTTTCGTATGGGATACCGATACGAGGAGACCGACGTCACTTCGAGCGCAGAATCACAGTCTTTCTCGAGTATTGTGTGGGCATCAACCAACGAGTTCACCGCGATACCGGCTACGGGCACGACGCCCTCTGGCCTAACAGGCACTTACGACGTGGGCTTGCCCAATATCGATTTCGATATCGAGATCATGGATGACGTCATTTTTAGAGCCTCTTACAGTGAAACGATCGCTCGCGCAGGCTATGGTGCCTTGATCGGCACGCTTAATGCACCCAGTGTGCTCCGGGTAGTTGAAGGAGAGCACACGGCACAGGCATCGGCTGGTAACCCAGGACTACTCCCGCATGAATCGGAGAACTTCGATTTATCGCTTGAGTGGTACTACGGCGATGCGAGCTACGTTTCAGTGGGGTACTTCGACAAGTCCGTTGAGAATTTCGTCACCGCTGGTGAAATCCAAGACG
>VMDB01000139.1 GCA_008081075.1 Halieaceae bacterium | reverse complement strand
GTGTGGATACCCCGGCCCATTAAATCTTGGCAGGTAGCGCGCATCATCCCGAGCTGGGCGTGTTTACTCACAATGTAACTGTAGGCGCCCGCCACAGCTTTTTCAGACAGGGTGGAGCCGACATACAGCACGCTGGAGGAGCGGGGTAATAGCGGTAACAGGGCGCGATTGAGGGTGTTGATGCCCAGCACATTAACCGTAAGTGCTTGCAGCATTGCGTCGTCCCCGGTGGTATCGCAACGATCTTTGAGCATGAGAGAGGCGTTGTGAACCAGACAGACAGAGGGAGCGCTATGCTCCGCCACCCTCTTTGACAGTGCCACACAGCTATCCGTCAGCGATTCGGCGTTGGACAGATCTGTTGTCAGCGTTTCCACGCCGGGCACGGGACACGCCCGGCGTGATAGATTGATCACCGTAAACTGCGCTGCAACGAATTGCTCTGCAGCAGCAGCGCCGATACCGGAACTCGCGCCGGTTAAGATGGCAATCGGATGCATATGGGTTCGCCAGAATTCATGGCCGACCAGAGTACTTCAGGTCATGCCCGAGGTCACGGGGTGGTCGCGGTGCCGGCCAACGGGAATCGGTTGCCGAATGAGGCCACTTCCAACACCATTAGGTTTTTATCCCCTGAGGCAATTCGATGACCCGGTTGGCGACGCTGCACATCAACAAGCAGGCACACAAGTTCTCGGCGGCCCACTTTACGATTTTCTCCGCTACCGAAAGAGAGCGGTTGCACGGCCATAACTATGGTGTGTCCGCCCGAATCGTGGCTGAAATGGGTGAAAATGGTTTTTCGGCTGACTACAACGTGTACAAGCGCTGCCTGCAGAAGCTTTGCGATGCACATGACGAGTATTTGTTGCTGCCGGCGCAATCTCCCTTCCTTGAGGTGGACGAGCGCGATGGCGAGTATTTCGCCACCTTCAACGGGAAGACACTGCGCTTCCCCTGTGATGAGACGCTACTTTTGCCCATTGTTAATGTGACCGTGGAGGCACTGTCTCACTATCTGCTCGATCAGGTGCTGGCGGAGGGGTTAATGGGCGAAGTGGTGGAGTTGGAGATCTTTGTCACCTCCGGCGATGGCCAAAGTAGCTCCGCTTGCTGGGTTGCCTAAAAAAATTGTCATTTCCCGGAACTTTTCTGAAACCCGCGTGTCATAGAGTCAGTTGTTGAGATGGTGATGCCCGCGGGGACATCGCAAGGGAAACGTCTGAGCAGCGAGAGTCCGATTGATGCGACTCTCCCCGTTTTGAGTGGCTCCTTCATTGCCGGCTGTTGAACAGCCGGCTTTTTTTTGCCTTTTTTATGCTGCATCCGCTGCCATCCTGGGGCGACTCAGTCACAAAAGTGCCTCAGGCGAAGGTCAGGGGCCGTTCGTCTCAAGGTATTGACCTCGCCGCGACTCCCACACGCGAAGGATCGATTCCTGTGTCTGGGGCCCCACCAGCGTGTCGGTGACCACCCCTGCGGGATTGACCAACCAAGTGGTGGGTAGCACTCGGGGACGGGCTTGACCCAGTAACGGCCCTGGGTCTGCCTCAAGAAGTGGGAAGGCAATCCCCAATTCTGAGGCCTGAGAGGCCAATACCTCGCCCGTCTGGCCCTCGAAGTTGACTGCAAAGACGCGCAGAGGCGTTTCGTTATGTAAGGCGTTCAGTTCGGGTATCTCAGCTCTGCAGGGGGCACACCAGATCGCCCAGTAATTAATGACGCGCCATTGACCCGGGTCAGGCAGGTCGGTGGGTTCACTGCCGCAACCACCCAGAGCGATCAGGAGTAGCCAAATGGCAACGCGATCAGGCATCGGTCGAGGCAAACAAAACTGCCAGTGGCGTGGCCAGACCCTGAGCTTCCTGTTCCATCTGGCGCGTCAGCATGCCGGTCGCGGTTTGTCGCCAGAGCGGTCCCGTGTCGGTTTTGGGATACGCGGGTTCGGCGCGCAGGATCTTGGCTAGGTCGGCGAGGCTGATCGAATGCAAGTCTCTGCAGAGAAGGTAGCGCCCCCGGTCCGATCTTTTCAGCATATTGGCCTCGCTCAACCGGTCGCGGATCATCCGCCAGCTATCGGCGTCAAGCGCGTTAGAGGACCAATCGTTGGTTCCAATTACATCGAGATCTGACAGGGCCCGACCCTCCTGCTGCGCCCTCCAGAAAAGATACAGCGTATCCAGCGCTTTCATCAGCAGTGGGGTGCGTTCCTGTTCGCTACTTTGATACGCCGAGAGCCCGTGTGTCAGTACGGCGCCTGCCAAAACGATGATCCACGTCACGTAGATCCATAGAAGGAACAGCGGCACAGCTGCGAATGCGCCATAAACCAGGGTGTAGCTCGATTTAGACATTACTGTGGTAAACAGTGCGCGGGCGATGGTAAAGGTAGTGGCAGCAAAGACGCCCCCCGCGAGCGCATGACGCCAGGGCACCTGACAATTTGGGACGAGCACGTAGAGACAGGTAAGCCCCACCGTGCTCAGGATAAACGGCAGAAGCCCAATGAGCGCGGTTCCAAGACCTAATAGATCAAGCCCCGCCCACTCATTGGTGACTGCAAAGAGATAGGCTCGAGCGCCTAGACCAAGGCCGATGGCTATTGGTCCAAGGCTCAACACCGTCCAGTAGAGCAATACGCTCTGCAGAGGTCTACGATTGACCCGGTTTTGCCATATTTCATTGAGGGCCGCCTCGACGTTGCGCAGCATGAGCACCGCCGTCACCACCAGAATCGCCACCCCGAACAGCGTCAGCGAGCGGGCCTGACTAATAAAGGCCGACAGGTACTGGACTACCTGACTGGAGCTCTCCGGCAGCAGAAACTGCAGCAAGAATTCACTCAATTTCTCCTGAATATTGCCGGCAGCCGGGAGTGCGGACGCGATGGAGAGTGTCACGGTGAGAAGCGGTACAAGCGCAAACAGGCTCACAAAGGTCAGTGCGGCCGCTTTGGTGGTGAGCCGATCCTCACGCAGGCGGCTTGCCAGATAGTGGATACCGCGCAACACCTTCGCGCGTTGTGGATGCGTTACCATGCGGGTTTCATTGTGTATGGGTGTTGTCCCACTGTACCGTGGGGCTAGATATGGCGTCGAGTGAACTGATGGACCAGATGTTGTGAGCGATCAGCCCTATATTCTTGTCGTGTACTACAGTCGGGACGGTGCGACCGCGGCGATGGCGCGCCAGATTGCGCGCGGTATTGAAGTGGTGAAGGGCATTGAGGCCAGGCTTAGAACCGTCCGTGAGCTCTCTGCGGAGGAAAACGAGTCGGACGCTATGCCGCTCCCCGCAACCCAGGAGGATCTGCGGGGCTGCGCCGGTCTGATCTTGGGTAGCCCCACCCGCTTTGGCAACATGGCGGCGCCTCTGAAGCAGTTTCTCGATGAAAGCAGCGCACTCTGGCTTCAGGGGGCACTGATTGATCGGCCGGCCGCGGTTTTCACCTCTACCGCTTCATTGCATGGTGGCCAGGAGGCGACATTGCTGAGCATGATGGTGCCGTTATTGCACCACGGGATGGTGTTGGTGGGAGTGCCCTACTCGATACCTGCGCTCAGGGCCACCGCTGCGGGAGGCACACCCTACGGCGCCAGTCACTGGTCGACCGAGCAGGGCGATCGTCCTTTGGACGACAATGAATCCACAATTTGTCGGGCGTTGGGCAAACGGGTGGCCGAGTGGGCGCTATCTGCGCCGGGCAAAGGCTGAATCTGCCGATGCGTGCAACACGTCCCCGACTGTGGCTCACACAAAGCCTTTGGATCATGATGTGGCTGACTTGGTTAGCCCTGCTACTGCAGCAGGCGGCAGATGTTGAGCGCTTTTCCGGGACTTGGGCGTTAACGGGATTGCGATGTGCCCCACTTACGTTTTTTCTCTGGGCAGCGATGAGAGATGGCCTGCGGCTATTTATTTGGTATGACTTAATTCTGCTGTTTTACTTTATTTCGTCGGTCGAGGCCGCTTTCGCCTATCGGGGCGATGCTCTGTCGATCACCGGTTTGAGCCTGGTGGTAATCCAGTTCACCTGCTGTATGTTGTATGTCCGTTACCGCGGTCGTGAACTGCGCGAGTCCAACTGATGGCTAATGCCCACCGTGGTCAGGCCGCCAATCTCACTGAGGAGAGTGTCGAGTAATGATGCGTTTATTGAAAGGCTTATGGCGAATTTTGAGTGGTATCAGCCGAGCCATATCGGTGCTGTTGCCGCTGGTGTTTGTCGCTATTTTTGTGACCGCCTTCAGTTTGGGAATGAAGGAATCGGTGCCAGAACCGCTACCCGAGCAGGCGGCGTTGCTGATCGCGCCTGCGGGGTCATTGGTAGAGGACAATCCGCCGGTGGAGCCCGTTGCCGCCTTTTTGAATCAGGATTACGAGCGACCGGTGTTGCTTCATGATCTAGTGAGAGCGATTCAATGGGCCGCCAGCGATGATCGCATTACTGCGCTCATCCTCAATCTCGAGGATCTTGCCGGACCTTCCACCAGCCAGACACTGGAATTGAGTGAGGCGATCGCGGAATTCAAAGGCGCCGATAAACCGGTTATCGCGGTAGGGGATTATTACTCGCAAGCCCAGTATTTATTAGCCTCGCAGGCCGATCAGGTGCTGCTTCACCCCGAGGGTGGCATGTTTCTGGAGGGCTTCTCGGTCTATCGTTCTTATTTGCGCAGTTTCCTCGAAAAGATTCGTGTGACGATGCATGTGTTTCGCGCGGGAGATAACAAATCTGCAGTGGAGCCATACCTCCGTGACGATATGTCTGAGCGCGAGCGCGTTGTGGTATCTCGATGGATATCCGGTCTTTGGGCGGCTTACGCCGAATTGGCCGAGGCGGGCAGGGACCTACCGCCGGGCGCTCTGAATGCCTTTATCGATAGTTTCGCTGATCAATTGGCGGCGTCGGATAACGACCTCGCAGAGACGCTCGTGGCGGGTGGCTGGATCGACGTCCTCGCAGATCATACTGAGATGAACGCCCTACTGGCCGAGCGCGTCGGTGTTACCGATGAAGAGGGCTTGCCACAAACCGTTGAGTTTGAGCGGTACTTTGAAGATATGAAGCAGCAGCGCATGCTCGCCGAAGAGGGTTTGCCGCTGATTGCGATAGTGCCGGTTGAGGGCACGCTGGTCCCCGGTGAGAGCGAAGAGGGCATGGCGGGTAGCGACACCATCAATGGTTATATCGATACCGCTATGGGGGCAGAGGATATTGCCGCGATCGTGCTCAGGGTGAACTCGCCCGGCGGTAGCGTTTTTGCGTCCGATTTAATTCGTCGAAAATTAGGGGAGGCGCGAGAGGCAGGTATCCCCGTCGTGGTCTCCATGGGCACAATGGCCGCGTCTGGCGGCTACTGGATTTCGGCAGAAGCGGACCAGATTTGGGCGCTCCCGACCACGATAACGGGCAGCATTGGCGCTTTTTCCGCGTTCCCTACGGTAGAGGGCATCCTCGAGTATATCGGTGTGACCGTCGATGGCGTGGGCACGACCTCCTTGGCTGGGGGAGCCAGTTTCGATCGGGGTGTCAGCCCCGAAATGGCGCGGATTATTCAGGCGCTATCTTACAGCGCCTACGACGATTTTATTGAATTGGTGTCCCGCGGCCGGGAAATGGCTCCCGAGGCAGTCGAGGAGATCGCTGGCGGGTTGGTCTGGACGGGTGCCGAGGCCGCTGAAATTGGTTTGGTTGATGCCCTGGGGGGATTAGATCAAGCGGTGGCTGCCGCTGCTGCGCTGGCGGGCATAGAAGAATGGAGAACGGGTCGCACTACTGTGCCGCCATCATTTGAAAGCGTGCTGTTGGAAGAGTTGAGCCGCTCCTTCAGCGCGGCCCTGCCACAGAGCTGGGGCTGGACAGAATTTTTGGCGGCGAGCTTCAAGCCCGCGGTCAAAAGCTTGGCAGACTTGCGAGACCCCATGCACGTCTATGTTCAGTGTTTGGACTGCGTGCCGGTTCCCTAGCGTGGTGCTTGAGTTCTCTGGAGAAGTCCAGCCTGCGGCGCCTGCAGCGACCGCCATTTTAGTGCGAGAGGCATCCGCGGGTTTAGAGGTATTACTACTTCGGCGTAATGACACCCTCGAACATATGCCGGGCATTTGGGTATTTCCCGGGGGCAAGGTGGAGCCTGACGATAGCGGTGCTGATGACATGACGCGTGCGTGCGCGGCGGCTTGCCGGGAGTTGGAGGAAGAAGCAGGTATCTCTATAGCTCCAGCCGCCATGACGCCGTTCTCCCACTGGTTAACGCCCACCGTTGTTAAGCGCCGCTTCGCTACCTGGTTTTTTCTGGCACGGGTTTCCGACACGGTGACGGTGAGTGTCGATGGTCAGGAAATTGTCGACCACCAGTGGTGGAGACCCGATGAGGCAGTTGCGGCGCATCATGATGGCGCGCTGTCGATGACCCCGCCTACGCTGGTGTCGCTGCATGACATCGAGACATTGGCAAAGGGCGCGTCTCTGGACGCGGCCGTCAGTGATCGCGAGCCACCCTGTTTTTTTCCCAAGGTGGTGAGGGAGGCTGACCGCATGGTCTTTTTGTATCCCGGAGATGCCGCCTACGACACTGGTGATCTCGACCAAGTGGGTAGCGTCCATCGTACGACTGGCGCAGCGGGTATCTTCAGGTACGTGCCAAAATCAGAGGGCGCTTAGGTTGAATTTTTGGCGCCGCTAACTTGGGGGGGTGTGCCGCTTGTCTGGGGTTACAGTAACCACTTGCCTCCCGGTATGCGCGGTAGTGTTGTTTTAACCGCCTCATCGTAGATCGATCGGACCCCCCGGTCGCTGCCCGCTTCCTGGCGGCGTGAGATCATCGTTATCGGAAAAAGGTAGACATCGGTCTCCCGATAACGGAGTGCTCTCGATCGCCCCGTTCGGTCGCGGTAAACCACCCACGTCATGTCCAGTCGGTCTGCCAATAGATCTCCCAGTACCACCCCCATTGCTTGAAGG
>VMDB01000013.1 GCA_008081075.1 Halieaceae bacterium | reverse complement strand
GGCCCCATGACCATCAATACGCTGATACAGCAGACGGTTGAATCTGGGGAAAAAGCGCTAGCATAGAAGTCGGGACCGCCCGCCGGCACTTAGTGGCGGCGACGCCAGATCGTGCCCTCCGGTCCGTCCTCGAGCACCACACCCTGTGTATCGAGCAGTGTCCGTATCTCATCAGCGCGAGCAAAGTCACGCTGCTCACGGGCCGAGAGCCTCTCTTGGATCAAATCTTCTATCTCGTCGGCGCTCGGCGCGGAGGCTCCAGAAGACACCGCTTGAGTAAACCACGCCTCAGGTTCCGACTCGAGTATTCCGAGCAGCCGACCTCCCGCCAACAGCTCGCCTTTGGCAGTCGCGGCATCCGCCGGAGTCAATGCCTTATTGAGTCTGCCCGCCGCCGCATGCAACTTCGCAATCGCCTCTGGGGTATTCATGTCATCTAACAACGCGCTGAAGACCTCGGTTTCTTCGGCAGGAACATCCTCGGGCTCACACTCTCCGTGCTTGCGTAGCGCAGCATAAAAAGTGTCCAGTTGCGCCCTCGCCGCGTCGAGTCCGTCACCCGAAAAATCGAGGGGGGAGCGATAATGTGCCGACAGTAGAGCAAAACGTAGCACCTCACCCGGATAGCTCGCCAACAGCTCCCTCACCGTCCGCACGTTTCCGAGTGACTTGGACATTTTTTCGCCTTCCATATCCACGTAGGCGTTGTGAAGCCAGTATTTAACAAAGTCACCGCCGTAACCGCAGCAACTTTGGGCGCGCTCATTCTCGTGATGGGGAAAGATAAGATCGCGCCCGCCGCCGTGGATATCAATAGACTCACCCAGATGGGCATGAATCATCGCAGAGCACTCCAGATGCCAACCGGGTCTGCCCCGACCCCATGGGCTGTCCCAACCGGGCTCCGCATCACTCGAGGGCTTCCATAAAACAAAATCGCCAGGGTGACGCTTGTAATCAGCGACCTCCACCCTTGCTCCCGCCAACATATCCTCGAGCTTTCGCCCACTCAGCGCGCCGTAGCCTTCCATCGACTCCACGGCAAAGAGCACATGCCCCTCGGAAACGTAAGCACTCTCTCTACTGATCAAGCGCTCAGTCAGCGAAATCATCTCAGCGAGATGCTGCGTTGCTCGGGGCTCAAGGGTCGGCGCGAGGGCGTTGAGAGAACCCATGTCCTCGCGATACTTTTCTGTGAATTCCTCGCTGATCACATCTATCGAGCAGCCGCGTGCGGCGGCCGCTTGAATAATTTTGTCATCAATATCGGTGATATTGCGGGCGTAAACTACAGTGGGATAGAGCGCAGTCAGCAGTCGATAGAGGCAGTCGAAGACAACAACCGGCCTGGCGTTGCCAATATGTGCATAGTTATAAACCGTAGGGCCACAGACATACATGGTAATGCGTTCTGGATCGTTGGGCGCAAACGGCTCTTTGCTCCGGGTAAGCGTGTTGTAAAGCCTCAATTCACCCATGCGTGTCGGACCACGTGTCGCGAAGACCAATGATCAAATTGAACACTGGCTGCTCTTTGGTGTGATCAAAACGATCAGCTACGAAATAACCCTCGCGCTCAAATTGAAATACCTGCTCTGGCTCTGCGTCCCGGAGTGCGGGCTCAATCATTGCTGCCTCGACAATGCTGAGGCTCTCAGGATTGATCTCATCGATGATATTCTCTGACCGTCCCGGTTCGGGAATACGAAACAATCGATCATATCGCCGCACAACTGCGGGAACCGCCTGAGCTGCGCAGACCCAGTGAATCACTCCCTTCGGTTTAATGCCGTCTTCAGGATCGACTCCCGCCTCCAGCGTCACGCAACGGGCGTAGATCGTCACAACATTGCCCTTCTCGTCTTTGTCACATGACTCCGCCTCAATAACCACCGACCCACGCAAACGCACACGTTTGCCCAAAACCAACCGCTTATAATGCTTATTGGCCTCCTCACGAAAATCATCGCGGTCGATGAATAGCTCCACGCCCATCGATAGATCACGTTGGCCAAAACTCGCATCGGAGGGATGATTGGGCACAGATAACTGAAGCCGGTTAGAGAGATTGCTGAGCACTACTTTCACAGGCGACATCACGCACATGGCTCTCGGCGCAGTTTTGTTGAGCTGATCTCGTACGGCACTCTCCAACATCGCCACATCAACCACGCTATCGGAACGCGAAGTACCCACCTCTTCACAAAAGTGGCGAATGGCCGGTGCTGGATACCCGCGACGCCTCAGCCCCGCAATGGTTGGCATGCGCGGATCATCCCAGCCAGCCACAATCCCCTCATCAACGAGTTGCTTGAGCTTGCGCTTGCTGGTGATTGTGTAGCTGGTATTCAAGCGGGCAAACTCAATTTGGCGCGGCACGTGAGGAACAGGCAAATGAGTGATAAACCAATCATAGAGCGGGCGATGATCCTCAAACTCCAGCGTGCAAATTGAGTGGGTAACGCCCTCAATCGCGTCTTCCTGTCCGTGGGCATAGTCATAGGTGGGATAGATCGGCCACCGATCGCCCGTCTGATGATGCGAGGCGTGGCGGATTCGATACAAAATCGGATCTCGAAGATTTATGTTGGGCGATGCCATATCGATTTTTGCCCGCAATACCCGCTCGCCGTCTGCGAACTCCCCGTCGCGCATCCGCAGAAAAAGAGAATGGTTCTCCTCTTTGGTGCGGTCGCGATAAGGACTGTTTTTGCCGGGCTCAGTCAGCGTGCCTCGATAGTCTCTCGCCTCAGTCGGAGATAAGTCGCACACGTAGGCCAAACCCTGCTCGATAAGGTATAGCGCCCACTCGTAAAGCTGATCAAAATAGGCGGAGGCATAACGCACCTCCCCCGACCACTCAAAACCCAGCCAACGCACATCCTCTTGAATTGAATCAATAAATTCCTGACTCTCTTTTTCGGGATTGGTGTCGTCAAACCGTAGGTGGCATCGGCCCCCAAACTGCGCCGCCAGCCCAAAGTTGACCGTAATCGACTTGGCGTGGCCAATATGCAAAAAGCCATTCGGCTCTGGCGGGAATCGCGTGACAAGTTCGCTGACCCGCCCTTCAGCCAGATCTTTTTCAATTTGTGTGCGTAAAAAATTACTGCGCAGTTCCGCGGACATGCTGAACCCTGAACCCTGAATCGCAATCGGAGAGCGCGGTACTATACCAACTGGATCTGTCACGTGGCAGATCGTCGTGTTTAGTAACATCAAAAAAATTCGGGATCGTCAGGGGTCGCCGACTCTAGTAGGATGCGCGCTTTCCCATAGTTACCTGAGGTTTCCATGCCAACAGCACAAGTATTGATGACGACCACCGTCGGGCCCATAACGCTCGAGCTCGATACGGACAACGCGCCGAAGACAGTTGATAACTTCCTCTCTTACGTAGCAGACGGCTTCTATGACGGCACTATTTTTCACCGCGTCATCGACAACTTTATGATTCAAGGTGGCGGATTTACCGCCGACATGGAACAAAAGGACACCAAAGCGCCAGTGGAAAACGAAGCTAATAATGGGTTGCGAAACAACCGTGGCACCATCGCTATGGCAAGAACTCAGGACCCGCATTCCGCCACCGCACAGTTTTTTATCAACGTGCAAGACAATGATTTTCTCAACCACACTGGAGAGAACATCCAGGGTTGGGGTTACGCCGTGTTTGGCAAAGTCACCGATGGCGAAGACGTTCTGGACAAGATCCGCTGCGTACAAACAGGCGGTCAGGGCGGTCATCAAGACGTACCGGTCGAACCTATCATCATTGAGAGCGTTACGCTCATCGACGAATAGACGGCTGCTCGGTTGAATAGGCTCTTTATTAGCGACCTTCATTTAAGCGACACGACGCCCAAAATTGAGGCGGCGCTGGCTCAGTTGCTGCTAGATAGCAGCCTTCCTGACTCGCTCATCATCCTTGGCGATTTCTTCGAGGTCTGGGTGGGAGATGACGATGACGCGCCGATCGCTAACAGGGTACGCGAATTGCTGTGCGAAACATCGCGACGCGGATGTGACATTTCAATTGCGAGAGGTAACCGGGATTTTATGCTGGGCGAGCGATTTGCGGCCGACATTGGCGCATCGTTGCTCGAAGATGAAACACTGCTGACTATCGCCGGGCAGCCTGCGATTTTGTTGCACGGCGATACGCTGTGCACTGACGATCAAGATTATCAGCGCTTCCGAACCATGGTCCACGATGCTGGCTGGCAGGAAGAGATGATGAAGAAACCGTTAACAGAGCGGCGGGAGCTAGCCCGACAGCTACGCGCCCTGAGTATCGATGCCGCTAGCAACAAGCCTGAAGACATCATGGACGTGAACGCTGAAGCAGTGACGGATCTGATGGCGGCGTCGGGCGCAACACTGATGATTCATGGCCACACCCATCGACCGGACAGACATCGGCTACCCGAGGGGGAACGCATCGTACTTGGCGACTGGACTGACACCAGCGGTTGGCTACTCAGAGAACAGGGAGAAACGCTAACGCTGGAGCAATTCATCATCCACTAGTGGAGCTCGGCGAGGGGACCACTGTGGAAGCGAAATTCTTCGTCAACACCCTCTATCAAGGAAGCTTCAAGCGCCTTGAAGTGATCGAGCCTGCGGGACATCTCCGTGGCGTCGCAGTAGTACTCCGCTAACTTTAAATAATCTGTAAAGTGTCTCGCCTCACTCTTAAGCAATTTACTGTAAAAAACTCCTAGTGCAGGGTCCAGCTCGGGGGCGAGCCTCGCAAAGCGCTCACAAGACCTTGCCTCAATAAGCGCCCCAACAATCAATACGTCTACCAACCGCCCGGGCTCACTCTTTCTGACACCGGCATGCAATCCCTGGGCATACCGCGACGCGCTTAGCGGCTGGTATTCCAACCCCCGCTTTGCCAGCATGTCCAAGACCTGTTCAAAGTGTCTCAGTTCCTCCCGTGCCAGCCGAGACATTTTATTCAGCAGAGGAAGGTGGTTCGCATAGCGATGCATCAAACTCAGTGCTGTCGAAGCCGCCTTCTTTTCGCAATTAGCATGATCGGTCAGCAACAGCACCTCACGCTCAGGACTCAGGGCAGCTTCGAGCCACTGGTCGGGCGTCGCACAAGGAAGGAATGACTCAACCCGTTGCAAGTCGGCTCGCAACGTCACCCCATCGCTCCCGAGGCAGAACCGCTGGAGAACAGATCACCCGTTGCAATATAGCGATCGTAATGCGCGGAAGACAGAATCCAGAACTCCTCGTCGATCTCATCTCGCAAGACTGGAAGCGGCTTATCGAGATGAGGGGGCCTAATTTCGAAGCCATAACGCTCTGGTAACGTGATTTGATTTGCTCCGGCTTTGAGAAGCGCAAAAATGTGACAATAGGGGTCATGATGAGCCTGTATGCGAATTTGCTGCACCTCTAACTGCCATTGCAAGAGCGGCAAGTCGACGATGCGAAACTTATTCGCGACACATTGAGCCAAAAACGTATCCAGCCGTTGATCAATGGCCTGCTTTTGCTCTGGAGAGTATCCATTCCAATCGATGACTTCATGGGCGAAACGTTTACAGCCACGACAGACAACGTCGCCCACGCCGGTTGAACAGACACCGATGCAGGGTGTTCTTATGGGGACTAAGTGCGACACGCAACCTCCTGGGCCGCCAGTTTAGCAGTTTGTAGCGGAAATCTTGGTGACTCTTGAGTTTTTGACCCATCGCTCCGAAACCGTCGCGAATACCGGTTATTTGCCCAGCCGGTAACGCTGAAGACGAATGCCGAGGTATACTGCGCGCCGTTATTTAGCGCCCCCAATCAACCTCTTTTGTATAAGGAACCCGCCATGCTTGATGCCTATCGACAACACGTCGCTGAACGCGCGGCGTTGGGCATTCCACCCGCCCCACTGTCACCGGCACAGGTCGCCGATCTTATCGAGCTTTTGAACGCACCGCCCGAGGGCGAAGCTGAATTCCTTCTCGAATTGATAACCCAGCGTGTGCCGCCGGGCGTTGACGAGGCAGCCTACGTCAAGGCGGGCTTTCTCTCGGCGATCGCCTCCGGCGAGAGTCAATGCCCTCTCATTGATCGGGCCAGCGCGATCACCTTGCTGGGCGACATGCATGGCGGATACAACATTGGCACTCTGATTGCTCTGATCGACGATGCCGAGCTCGGAGAGCACGCAGCCACTCAGCTCAAAAAGACGCTCCTCGTATTTGACGCTTTTCACGACGTCGTTGAATTAGCCGGCAAGGGATCCGCAAACGCGCAATCCGTGCTTCAAAGCTGGGCAGATGGCGAGTGGTTCACTGCGAGAGAGACTGTGCCTGACTCCATCAAAATGGTGGTATTCAAGGTCACAGGTGAGACCAATACTGACGACCTCTCGCCCGCACCTGACGCCTGGTCGCGCCCGGATATCCCACTTCATGCGCTGGCGATGTTCAAGATGGCCAGAGAAGGAATCGAGCCAGACGAGCCCGGCGCCACCGGTCCGCTACGACAAATCGAAGCTGTCAAAGCGAGCGGCTTACCCGTGGCTTTTGTCGGAGATGTTGTTGGAACAGGATCCTCGCGCAAATCAGCCACCAACTCGGTGCTGTGGTATTTCGGTGAAGACACCCCGGGAATACCTAACAAGCGCGCTGGCGGCGTCTGTATAGGCGGCAAAGTCGCCCCCATCTTCTATAACACCATGGAGGACGCGGGCGCCTTAGTATTCGAGGCGCCGGTGGACCAACTGAAGATGGGCGATGTCATCGAGATCAAACCTTACGATGGCTTGATCTTGTCTGAGTCCGGTGAGGTTCTGTCGGAATTCGAGCTCCGCTCTGAGGTTTTGCTCGACGAAGTCAGAGCTGGCGGACGCATCAATCTCATTATCGGTCGCGGGCTCACGGCAAAGGCGCGAGAGGCGCTGGGTCTTGAGGAAAGCACCTTGTTTCGCAAACCGGACCAGCCCGAAGCCTCGGACAAAGGCTTCACGCTGGCACAAAAAATGGTGGGACGCGCATGCGGAGTCGAAGG
>VMDB01000234.1 GCA_008081075.1 Halieaceae bacterium | reverse complement strand
CGCAACCTTGCCAAGGTTGAGGTCGCGAGTTCGAACCTCGTTTCCCGCTCCATTATTCTCACTCCAGATACCGCACGGTCTGCTGCCTGCGTTCGCCCTAATCCGCCTCGTTACCTTTTGCGTCGAGCTTGATAGACAGGCTGTTAATGCAATAGCGCTGGCCAGTCTCGGTAGGGCCATCTGGGAACACGTGACCGAGGTGGCCGCCGCAGCGCTGACACAGTACCTCGGTGCGAATCATGCCATGGCTGGTGTCCCGACTTTCAGCGATTACGCCATCGGTTGCAGGCCGGTCAAAGCTTGGCCAACCGCAACCCGCGTCGAACTTTGTCTCTGAGGTAAAAAGCGTCTCACCGCAGCCGCGACAGCGATAGGTACCTTCCTCCCAGACATTCCAGTACTCCCCCGTAAACGCACGTTCGGTGCCTTTTTCGCGCAATACGTAGTACTCATCGGGGGACAGTTGCTTTCGCCACGCCGCCTCATCCTTCTCTCGATCCGTCATACGCTCTCCCCTATTCCACCACGCTCAGACCCAACCGCTTCGCCATGTTACGAAGCTCAGGGGTGCCGTCGGGCATTGTAATCGCTTGGCCTGACCATTCAGAAGGCTGCTGATAGGTTTTTCGCAACGCGTCGAAGGTGTCTGGCGAGACTCCCCGCGACCCCATCGCACGAATGCGCGCGTCCTCGCGCGCCAAGGTGCCCTGACTGACTAAAAAGTCGGCTGCCCAGTGTGTGGCGTCGGCGCCACTACATCGAGCGTGCAATGTATTCTCCCCTGCGGACATCACAGAAAAATCAGTTGGCAGCGAATGACTGTCTTCGCCAGCCCACCTTACTAACGCTTGCGCCAGCATATTGCTCCCTCGCATCTTGGCGTCCAACGAATGTCCGGCAATATGCGGAGACACCCAATCCACCTGTGACAAACACGCATCTGATAATACGGGCTCTCCGGGCCAGGCATCTAAAATCACGGTCAACGGACTCGCCAACAATCGACTCAGCGCCTCTGGCGTTAACAATTCACCACGCGCGGCGTTAAGGAATAGCCCCATACCCCGCTGTTCCGCGGCCTGAGCCATCGATTCGGCTTGTGAGAGGTCCAGAAAACTCTGGGAGGGATGGGGCGCTTCGCAATGTAAATTGGCGTGCAGCGACACCACCGGCTGAGATAGCACGTCATCTAGGCTCGCTCGCGTTACGTTGTCAGGCCAGTCCCTGACCAAAGGGTCATGGGCTCGCACCACACACCCTAGCTGTTGGAGCCGCACGGCTAATCGCTTACCGACCATACCAAGGCCCACAATCCCCACGGGTAAGCCATTCAATACCCTCGGCAAAAATCCACTCAGCGCGATCGCTGACAGCACGTATTCGACCACGGCGAGCGCGTTGGAGCCGGGTGCGGCAGCCCAGGCAATACCCATTTGCGCCAGCGCCCCGATATCAATGTGGTCCGTTCCTGCTGTCGCCGACCCCACGAAACGCACCCTGCTCCCCTCTAGCAATTGTGGATCTACGCGAGTAATGGATCTCACTAACAACACCTCAGCATCGGCTACTGCCTTGGCGTCGATATCGCGTCCGCTTAACACCCGAGGCTCACCCATGAGGTACTCGAGCGCAGGGGTAATCGGAATGCCGTCATCGATCACCCAGCGTGCGTCTCTGAGTCGCGGCTTCACGGCCTGTGCGTCACCCGCCGGCCCTCTCTCTGAACGCACGCCCGATTCAGGTACTGGCAAAAAAGGGCGGCGCGGACTGGCAAGCCACGATCGTGAAAGTGCGCTCGCCACTGCGCAATGCGCGTCGAAAAAGACTTGAGCATGAGCTCTGAAACATTGCCCTCGACGTTATCGACGCTCGGAGAAAAATCGACACCACAGGCGTCGCAGAATATTGATTCGATTGCCTGAGGGCGCGCCTCGACGGAGAAAAAAGCGGCTTGCTGTGCACCCGTGCGTTCGTCGGGCGCATACCAATACCCGTAATCGGGTAGCCGACGCCTGCGCGCTCCTGCCACACACCAATGCGCTACCTCGTGCAGCGCACTGCGCACAAAATCCTCTCGGAAGTGGATCTGAGCGGGCGATCCGGGTTCAAAGAAAGGCTCAACCGCACCGCCCACCAATAGCGTTGCCTCGGTCGAAAGGAAGCAATCTTTGAACACATCAGCAACGACATCCGCGCTGATTGCGGGATCGGATGCATTCATGGGAGCGCTAACCAGCTGCCTTACGAATTCGATACAAGAATTGCCCGCCATCACGGCGCGAAAGAAGCAGAGAATGTCCCAAAAACTCGCAGAAATTGGGGATATCTCGCTCGGTAGAGGGGTCTGTCGCGTGCAACACCAGCTCTTGGCCGGGCCCAAGCCGCCGCATCGCCGCGTGCAACAGCATCACTGGCTCTGGGCACTTGAGCCCCACCGCATCGATCACTTCCTGCGGCTCTGCGTCGCCCACCCCTTTACTCCGCAGGCTTGACGAATCTCAGCGTCATGCGGTCGCTCTCACCGATGGATATATACCGCGCGCGATCAGCCTTCCCCTCCGTCAGGGTCGGCGGCAGTGTCCAAACGCCCTTGGGATAATCCTTGGTGTCCTTGGCGTTCGCATTGATCTCACTGCGAGCGTCCAGCTCAAGGCCCGCCAGTTCGGCCAACTCGATAACCTTCGCTTCGGTGACATAGGCGCTTTGTTTCATCGCATCAAGTGACAGGCCTTCATCGCCCCGATGCTGAACAATGCCCAGCACACCGCCCGGTTTGAGGGTTTCCGCGATGGCTGAGAACATCATTTCGGCTTGATCTGCCCGCAACCAGGAATGCACATTGCGAAATGCCAGTGCCAAGTCGACGCTACCGGCAGGCGCGGGGGTGGTGGCGCTGGGAGGCTGTAAAACGGTCACTTCCACTTCCCCCAGTACCTCTCCGTTCTCTCCCAATTTCCGCAGGAAACCACCAAGAGAGCGACGCGCGTAGTTTCCGCCATTTGGACTGGAATGCGCGGCTATCAGTTTACCGTTGCCCTTCATTAACGGGCCGAGAATCTCGGTATACCAACCACCGCCCGGAGAAACCTCCATCACCGTCATGCCCGCGTCAAGACCGAAAAAAGTCAAGGTCTCTTTGGGGTGACGATAGACGTCTCTTGCCTTGTTTTGCTCGGAACGGTGCTCACCAGCCAAGGCCGCGTCCCAATCGAACTCAGCTCGCGCTACCACGCTGATGAGCAGCAAAATAGCTGCCAGTGTCCAAGTAATTCTGTTCATTCTGATACTCCTGATAAGGGTCACCCCCGCTGACTATAACCGCTTTTTAAGCGCCTGATGCCTACGCCATAGTGTTTAGCGGCGACCTTTTGTACGACTCAAACACCAACCGGCCAGCGCTGCAGTGGCCACGACGGCTACAATACCGAGGCTGACCCAGAACAACTGAATCCACAAACGCTCGGGCGACACACCAACAATATCGACCGCGCCCCAGAACAAGGCAGCGCAGGCTGCCGTAGCCAGCAAAACCGAGCGGGTTCGACCTCTGCGAAGCATCAAGTGGCGGTGGGATGCGCGGCCCGGGAAAGCGGAGGGACGACATCCACATTCTGACCTCGATGCCGCAGCGCGTGATCTATCAACACCAGCGCAAGCATTGCCTCGGCGATAGGAGTGGCCCTAATACCGACACAGGGATCGTGACGACCGGTGGTAACAACCTCCGCCGCGTCGCCCGTCGCTGTGATGGTCTGGCCCGGGATACGGATACTCGAAGTCGGTTTCAGCGCAATACTGACGCGAAGTGGCTGACCCGATGATATCCCGCCAAGGGTCCCGCCTGAGTGGTTACTCAAAAAGCCGTCGGGGCTGATCTCATCTCTGTGCTCACTGCCCAATTGCGAAATAGAGTCGAAGCCATCCCCAATCTCAACACCTTTTACCGCGTTAATACCCATCATGGCATGAGCAATATCCGCATCAAGGCGGTCAAAAACCGGCTCGCCCCAGCCGGCAGGAACATTATCAGCAACGATAGTGATGCGAGCACCCACAGAATCCCCTTGCTTGATGAGGTCCTGCATGTAGGTCTCGAGCCGCGGGACAAGATCCGCGTCGCCACAGAAAAAGGGATTTTGCTCTACCAGATCCCAATCGTGCTTCTGGGCAACCAAAGGCCCCAGGGCGCTCAGGTACCCACGAATTTGCACGCCGTAGCGCTCCGCCAGCCATTTTTTCGCAATGGCTCCCGCGGCAACGCGCATCGTGGTCTCGCGGGCTGAGGAGCGGCCGCCGCCCCGATAGTCGCGCAAACCATATTTGGCGTCATAGGTATAGTCAGCGTGAGCTGGCCTATATAAATCCCTGATTTTACTGTAATCTTTAGATTTTTGGTCCTCGTTATAAACCAGAAGTCCAATGGGCGTACCGGTAGTGACACCCTCGAACACACCCGACAAGATCTGTACCGCGTCGTCTTCCTTTCGCTGCGTGGTGTAGCGCGACTGCCCCGGCTTACGACGATTCATATCGCGCTGCAGGTCAACTGCCTGTAAGGTCATCCCCGGGGGACAACCATCAATAACGCAGCCCAGCGCCGGACCGTGGCTTTCGCCAAAGGTCGTTACCGTAAAAAGTTTGCCAAACGTGTTACCAGACATGCGCGCCTCCCGCTTCCATTATAGGGCGCCGGCAGCGATCCAGTCCCGTAATTCCTGCGCACTTACCGCCGCAACGCCGGCCCCACCTTCTGGCAAGTCGATCCAGGTAAATGGCACCCTCGGCAGGCGTGTTTCTAGGGTCGCAACACTCTCCCCCACCTCCAGAAGCAACAGCCCCACGTTTGACAACACCCTCGCGGCATCCTGCAAAAGCGCGATCGCCAACGCAACACCTTCCTCATCAGCCTGCAAGGCACCCCGGGGTTCATGAAGATACTCGGGGGGCAGATGCGCCATTTCGGAGATCGACACGTAAGGCGGATTGGCAAGGATCAAATCGGCACTGTTCGAGGCGAGCAATGTCAGGAGGTGACCCTGAACGCAGTGAACCCTGCCGAGGGGCGCACAACGCTGAATATTTTCCTGCGCCAAAGACAGGGCGGCAGAGTCGATGTCGCTGAGCAACACGGTGGCTGACGGAAAGACGTGGGACGCGATAATCCCGAGGCTACCGCCGCCACAGCACAAATCCACGATGGTATTTGGCGACGCAAGCTCGCCCCACCAGGGCTGGCACCCCTCCGCCACTACCTGCGCTATGGGCGAACGCGGCACCAGAGCTCGCGTATCGCATGTAAAGCAGAGCCCCGCCAGCCAAGCCTCACCCAATAGATACGCCACAGGCTGGCGTGCTTCACAACGCCCTCGCAATAAATCTCTCAAGCGAGCCGAGGCCTCAACGGGGAAGGGTTCCGCCAAAATCGCTCGGGTCTGCGCTGGAGGAAGCCCCGCGGCCCCCAGTACCAACGCAACGGCCTCGTCGTAAATCGATTCATATCCATGACCGCAGAAAACTCCAGCTCGGGTCAGACATGACTCAGCTTCGCTTAACGCAGCACCGAAAGTTTCCATAAAAGTGTCTAGAATATTTGACGCTTCATGATACCCTCAATTATGTACAGTGGTATTGGCAGGCACAAGCTGGTCCGCGCCAACTACCAATCATGGGACTAAAGGAAAGCGCAGCGCGGCTAAATTTGAGCACCCGAATGACCTGAGCCAAACCGGTGAATGAGTGCCTAGGACTCGGCAAGACGCGCCTCACCACTGAATAACCGCCGGTAATTCGGGCCCAGGTGCAATCTAAGTGAGCGTGGACGCAGTAGAAACTCAATAAACGCGCTGAAACCAAACGAGGTATCTATGTCGATCAATCCATTACAGACAAGAGCTCCCACCACCCTACCGGGCTCTCTGACGCCCGAAGCCATCGCCGTCCGGGGCGCATTGTTGGAGCGCGGACTGGAAACCCCGATGACCACAAATGAATTATCCCGGGACCAGCGTTACTCAAAGATTAAGGATGCCTTCACCGAGATAATGGAATCTCTGGGCCTTGATCTCCGGGATGACAGTCTTGAAGAAACACCCCACCGTATCGCCAAAATGTACGTGGACGAGATATTCAGCGGCCTGAACTACGCGCAGTTCCCCAAGATCACGCTCATTGAGAACAAAATGAACGTAGAGGAGATGGTCTGCGTTGAAGACATCGACCTGACTAGCACCTGCGAGCACCACTTCGTGACAATCGACGGCTCCGCCAAAGTCGCTTACATCCCCAAAACGACTGTCATCGGCTTGAGCAAGATAAACCGCCTCGTGCAGTTCTTCTCCCAACGGCCACAAGTCCAGGAGAGGCTGACGCAACAGGTGCTTGTGGCGATGCAGACACTACTGGGCACAGAAGACGTCGCAGTGACCATTAACGCGGTTCACTACTGCGTTAAGGCAAGAGGGGTAAGGGACGGCAACAGCAGTACGCGAACCACCTCCTTGGGAGGGGTATTCAAGAGCGACCCCGCATCAAGAGCCGAATTTCTGAGCTAGCGAACTCCAACCGAGAGATCGCCGAAGAGCGGACCGCCTGACGCCACGATGGCAGCACCGCCACCACCCCGTGGCGAAGGCCTTCATGCAAAAAACTGATTGATATACCCAGCCACCGCCCCACTCCCCGCTTCCATGTGGGTATGGTGGCCGCCAGGCACGCGCTTTAGCTCGGCATCCGCCATGGTACTTACTGCCTTATCCGCGGCCTCACTGCCAAGACGGAGAAACAACCCCTCCTCGGCAACCAGCACAAGCACCTTGGCCTTCACGCTAGCGTATAGCGCATCGCACATAGCGGAGGTCAGCTTGATGGCAGAGGCATGGTTCAGACGCGGATCATGGGTCAGTTCGAGCAAAGAATCGTCAGCACCGGCACGAAGTGCTCTCGGTGCCAATAGGCGTGCGCTCTCGTCAGAAAATCCCAACTTGCGCCGGGCCGCGACAAATTCATCAACGTGTGAAAACGTCCGCGATCGGTATTTATTTTCTTCTCGCTTATCCCGCTGAGCGCGCATAAATTGCTCGGG
>VMDB01000079.1 GCA_008081075.1 Halieaceae bacterium | reverse complement strand
CGGCTTCGGCATGTTGGTAAGAGTGCGATCGTGACGTTGTGGAACGACAATCGAAAGGTGTAGGAGTGTAATCATGTCAGAAACTTTTAGCAGGGTGTCTCTTGCGCTTCTCGGCGTCTGTTCCATGCTGACGTCTGTGCAGGCGGTCTCAGATAACGCTGAGCTCTTCACTTCGCGGGATGTCTTTGAACTGGAGTATGCGACTGATCCGCAAATCAGGCCGGGCGGTGAGCAAGTTGCTTATGTGCGACGCAGCAATGACATCATGACCGATCGTACACGCTCAAATATCTGGCTGGTGGCGCCAGATGGTTCTGATCATCGGCCTCTGCTGTCCGGCACTGCCAATTTCAGCTCACCGCGCTGGTCACCCGATGGGACAAGGCTGGCCTATCTCTCCACCGCTGAGCGGGGGTCGCAGCTGTATGTGCGCTGGATGGACACGGGGCAGACCGCACTGGTTACCAATATTCAGGAATCGGCTTCCAACATCGCCTGGTCGCCCGACGGTAAGTCGATAGCATTTACGATGAATGTGTCGTTCGATGCCAGACCGTTCTCCGTGAACATGCCGGAGAAGCCCGAGGGCGCGGAATGGTCGCCAGCCTTTGAATACGTTACCGAGACACGCTATCAGGCCGACGGCAGTGGCATACTCGAGCCCGCCTATTCACACATTTTTGTCGTCCCTGCTGAGGGCGGCACGCCGCGCCAGCTGACCACCGGGAACTACAACCACCGCAGCAGTCTGAGCTGGACACCGGACAGCCGTGAAATTTTGTTCTCCGCCAACCGCAATGAGAATTGGGCGTTGCAATCCAGGGAGTCGGACATTTTCGCTGTCAGTACGGCCGGAGAGCTCCGTCAGCTTACGGCTATGCCGGGTGTTGAAACCGGGCCCCGTGTGTCGCCGGATGGGACACTTATTGCCTATGGCAAGACAGATAACGAAAAGCTCGCGTACAGAAACCGCTATCTGCATGTGATCGGGATCGACGGAGAGAATGACCGGAACCTTTCTGCCGGCATCGACAATTCCCTGTCTGGCTGGGTCTGGGACGGTAATGAGGGTCTGCACTATCAGCTGACGCGCCGCGGAATTACCGAGGTGGGTCGGGTAAATCTGGACGGGGGCCACCGCGCGTTAGCCACTGGCCTTGGCGGCGAGTCGTTGGGCAGACCGTATGCCAGTGGCTCTTTCAGCGTTGAGTCCGGTTTGCTTGTCATCACGCGTGGCTCAGCGACGCGACCGGCGGATTTGGTTGCTCTGCGTGACGGCACCGAGATACAGCTGACGACGCTCAATGAAGACCTGCTGGGTCACAAAGTCCTCGGCCAGGTGCATGAGATCATCTACGATTCCGCGATTGATGGTGAGGAGATACAGGGCTGGTATCTCACGCCACCGGATTACGACCCTGCCCGCCGCTATCCTCTGATCCTGGAAATTCACGGTGGTCCTCATTCGGCCTACGGGCCGCACTTTTCGGCTGAACTGCAGCGTATGGCGGCAGCCGGCTACGTGGTTTTCTTCAACAACCATCGCGGCAGTACCAGCTACGGGGAGCGATTCGCACTGCTGCTGCAGAACAAGTATTCCTCGGAATACGATTTTTCAGATCACATGTCCGGGATCGATGCGCTGATTGCGCAAGGCATTGCGGATCCGGATCGTCTTTACATTACCGGTGGGTCGGCGGGCGGTATTGCGGCTGCCTATGCGATCGGGCTGACCGACCGTTTCAAGGCGGCGGTGGTGGCCAAACCGGTGGTTAACTGGGTCTCTAAGGTCCTCACCGCTGACAGCGGTATTGGTCAGATTGCCAATCAGTTTCCGGGTCTGCCCTGGGAGAATATCGACGACTACTGGCGCCGCTCGCCGCTGTCTCTGATTCCGAATATGACAACGCCAACCCTGTTGATGACCGGAGAGGCGGATCGGCGAACGCCCATCTCGGAAACGGAGCAAATGTATCAGGCGCTGAAAATCCAGGGGGTCGAGGTGGTGATGGTGCGCATTCCGGGTTCGCCTCACGGCATTGCAGGTCGGCCTTCACGCCTGATTGGTAAAGTGGAAAACATCCTCGCCTGGTTCAGCAGATACCCTTAGCGGTACTCCTGGCCCGGATTGGCCTGAGAAAGTGCATGACACCACTGTCTGACAGATTGCAGCCGGTTGAAGTCCGACCCGATACGGTCTCGTTGTGATTGTCCGGGACAGATTGCTTGAGAATTCTGTGATCAGGCAATCAGCAGCCCAACGGCAACCGCAGGCAGCCGCTTGGCAATTCTGTCGCGCAGGCTAGGAGTCGGGTCAGAAGGCCGCGGAACCGGTTTCCCGGTCCCGCCTGTTTAGTCCGCTCAGTCCGCCGGTCTGAAAGCGAGCAGCACGTTACCGGATACCTGGCTGAAGGATCCGTAGCCGGAACCGACGAACACCATGCCGGAACCGGCGGCGATGGCGTGACTGTCGATCGAGCCGCCGTATCCCTCAACGCCGTTGACGGTCTCAAAATCCACCGCTGTGTCATACTGGAACAAGGTGTCACCGGATTCGGCGTCAAATACGAATAAGCGCCCGTCCAGGCCCGCGGTGATTACAGCACCGTCAACGGTAAGCGGTGCCGCGGAAAAACCGTAAAGGCCCTCGCAGCGGCGGAGGCGGTCACTGCGTCCCTCGCAATCCGGGGTAACCTCATAAAACCAGCTGGGCTCTCCGGTGCCGAGAAAATAGGAATAGAGGCCAGGGCGGCTGTTGCCATTCATGCCGCCCGGATCATTGATGGTCATGAATGCCCGCTCAGAGTTCGTGGTAATGCCCCAGTGGTTGCCACCCAAGGCCGTGCCTTCGCCAACTCGCTGGTTCCAGACCAGGGCACCTGTGTCCGGATCCAGCGCCCAGAGATCTCCAGACTTCTGACCCGCAACCAGAAGCTCACGCTCTCCCGCATCAACCAGAATGGCAGGTCCGCCGAAGTCGAAATCGACAGAGTTGGTGTCGTCGAGAATTATGCAGTTGGGGCCGCCTGCGCTGCAGCCGAAGTTCCACATGTCGTTGGCGAGTGCCTGAAACACCCAGAGCTCCTCGCCCGTTTCCAGATCAAGGGCTATCACCGCGTCACTGGTGCCGGTGGTCGGGTGCGAGGTGTTTTCCCCCGTCGTGACGTAGATCTGGCTGCGCTGCGCGTCGATTGTCGGAGTGGTCCAGATCGGCGCGCCGGACGGGCCGCGCTGCTTCACGCCGGTCGCACTCACCATGCCAGTGTAGTCGGCAGCCGGCATAGTGTGATACTCCCAGATCTTCTCGCCAGTGCGCACGTTCAGTGCTGTAACCGCGCCATGATTCTCGCAGCACTCATAATTGGGGTTGCCGCCGGTGATGACGCCGGAGCCGGATACCGGCACGATGATGTGATCTTCGTGGATGACCGGTGTGCCAGTCAGCATGCCCTGGTTGCCTGAAGCCTGTCCACTGGCTACCCAATTCGCTTCTCCCGAGGCGGCCTTGATTGAGTGAATCATGCCGGCCTGATCGCTGAATACCAGAATGCCTTCATCATCGACTACGTCGTAGGCGAGAGACGAGCGCAGGCGTGTGCCCGGCTCATAGACCCACTTGGCACAGCCCGATGCTGCATCCAGTGCAAATACCCGCCCTGAATCTGTCGCGGAGTAAAACACCGTAGAGCCGACAATCACGGGTGCTGCCCGCATGCTGGACGTGGCGGGAAAGGCGACCGCCCAGGCCAGTTCGAGATTCGCGAAATCCCCCGTCACGAGTCCGGACTGCGCCGCGCTGAGATAGCGCGGATTGTTGCCATCGGCGCCGGTATAGGTAAAAGAGGGCGCCTGGCTCAGATCCACCGCCCGATCATTGACAGCGCACATTGTGGCGTTTATCCAGTCTTCTGTTGCCTCCTGCTGAGCTTGGGCAAAAGTGGTCGACAGGCCAAGGGTGGTCAGAGCCGTCAGGCTGAGACAGGAGCGTATGACTGATCGAATGGTACGGGTAAAAAGCATAGAAATACCTGTAAGCTGTGAGTTGCCATGAGTTAATGCGAGTGACTGCGGTTTCTGTTTCGCGCCGGGCGCGGGCCCGTTGGCAAAGCAAGCGCGTTAGTGAGTCAGGTGAAAAATACAAGAAATCGGCCTTGAGTACCATCCGGACAGCGCTTGAACAGACCTGTGGAGAGACTCAGCTGGCAGGAGCATAGCCCGAGGCGAATGCCCTGATGCAGAGTCAGCATGGCCTTCCATCGGCAGGATCTGCTTTTGTCTGGCAATTGATGCATCGGAGGTGGGTCTCGCCGTTAAATTGGATCGAAAACCTACCGGCCCTGGTGTGCCCGTCGGCAGTGAAGACTTGGGGACTCCCCAAAAATCCAGTATGGTTTAGGTTTTCTCCACCCGCCCCGTCACAGAGGATCGCGCACTTGGAAATCGTGCCAAATTTTATCTTCCCGACTGCCGTATGGAGCACGCTGTTTGACGATCGCGGCACATTCAATGCGGCGCTGTTAGAGCAGATCTATCGTCTGCGGGATCAGAACCCCGAAGGGGTCGCCAACACCAACGTCAAGGGCTGGCAGAGCCCGAATAATATTCAGACCCTGCCTGAATTCGAGGATCTCTGCCTGCGTATTGTGCAGGTCTGCCAGAGAATCGGTGAATCTCAGCACTTCATGCCTGATCTGGGGTTCAATCTGCAGGCCTGGGTCAACATCAATCCGCCGGGTGCGTCGAACAAAATTCACTACCACGCGAACTGCCACTTCAGCGGTATTTATTACGTCAGTCTGAAAGCGCCTGAATGCGGGAGTATCTTTTTTCGGGACCCCAGGGTCGCTTCGAGAATGCTGACCTATCCGGCGACACAGGCCACCGACTTCACCACCGAGGAAGTCAGGATGAAGCCCGAAGCAGGACGGATGTATGTGTTTCCCGGGTGGCTGGAGCATGGGGTGGAAGAAAACCAGAGCGATGAAGATCGTATCAGCATCGCTTTTAATGTGCTGGCGGGCAGACAAGGGCCTGCATGATTGAATTCGGATGAGTGAATTGCCTCCACAGCCTGAATCTGTCGAAAATCGTGGTATTCCCGGTATCGAGCAGACACTGAAGGCCGCCATGGCGCATCAGAGCCGCGGTGAGTATGCGCAGGCCGAACGGCTGTATCGCGAGGTGCTGGCAGTGGAGCCCGGCCAGCCGATTGCCCTGCATCTGCTGGGTGTGCTGGCTCACATGGCCGGTCAAAGCGAGATGGCTCTGGAGTTGATCCGCGCGGCCATTCACCAGGCTCCTGACTATGTTGCGGCGCACAATAATCTGGGCAATGTGCTTCGTGATCTGGGCGATCTTGAAGCTGCAGGAGCAGCCTATCAGCGGGCTATTGCGCTTAAGGCAGATTACGCTGAGGCAATCGGCAATCTGGGGCTGGTTCAAGTGGGCCTGAAAGAGGCCGCTGCGGCAGAAGCCAGTTACCGACAAGCGCTGGAATTGAAACCTGATCTGTTTGACACGCTGAATAATCTGGGCAGTCTGCTCTGCCAGAGCGACCGCGCTCAAGAAGCGGTCAGCTGTTTCGAAAAAGCGCTGGCGCTGCGGCCGAGGTCGCCGGGCGTTTTGTGTAATCTGGCGGCGGCTTTCAGACAGACCGGGCAGCTTCAGGCGGGTATCTCAGCGCTGCATCAGGCGATTGCCCTGCAGCCTGATCTGGCGGCGGCTCACCATAGCCTCGGACTATTGCTGCAGCGAGCGGGCTCGCTGACAGAGGCTGAGCAAAGCTATCGCGCTGCGCTGGCACTGGAGGCCGACAATTCGGCTTACTGCAGCGGTCTGGGCAGTGCGCTGGAGCTGCAGGGGCGACTCACGGAAGCCCTCAAGCATTATCGGGAAGCCCTCAAGCTGGACCCGGACAACAGAGAGGTGGCAGGGTCAGTTGGATCTGTGCTTCTGGCCTTGGGCGAGGCAGAAGAAGGTTTGTTGAAAGAACGGCAGGGTTTCGGTGTCGTGATCTTCGACAGTGAGCAAGGGGTGCGTTTTGGGTAACTCGGATTCAGCGGCAGTGCAGATGGAGCGATTCAATCTGGCTTCCTCAGTTGAGGCGCCGCATTTTATCGGTAGCTGGATGATTGCGCCGACTTCTCTGTGCGATGATCTGGTGGCATTTTTCGAAGCCCATCCGGAGAACCACGCTCAGGGAAAAATCGCGGGCGGTCTGAACCCGGCATCCAAAAAATCACTGGACCTGACCATTCGGCCGAGAGAGCTACAGCAAGCCGATCACCGTCCCGTGCGAGCCTATCTGGATGCTCTGTTTGCCTGTCATCAGGATTATCTGAGGCAGTGGCCGTTCTTGCAGGGCATTTTGCCGCAAGCCCATATCGGCTCGTTCAATATCCAGCGCTACGAGCCGGGCGGGCATTTCCTCAAGGTGCATTCTGAGCGGACGACCCTAGCCAGCTCCCACCGGGTGCTGGCCTGGATGACCTATCTGAATGATGTGCCAGACGGAGGGTCTACCGAATTCATTCACCAGGATCTGAAAGTGCAGCCGCGCCGTGGGCATACCCTTATCTGGCCGGCTGAGTGGACGCATGCCCACAAGGCCAACACGCTCGGCTCTGGTGTCAAATACATCGTCACCGGCTGGATGCATTTTCCTGCCAGCAGTCTGGTTGACTGAAACGGTCGTTTTTCCGCTGGCTCTTTGTTGCTTCGATGTTGCTTAGATTCTCAATATTTCTCCCACCGTTTGCTCCTGATCTCCTATGCGCCGCGTGGAGTGGCCTCAGTGTCTGATTGACTGCAGAGATCGTGGCCGTATCCGGCTGATGCTTAGAAAAATATGCGTTATTGGCGCTCTGGACGAGATAAATGCAGTAGCAGACATCGCAAGTACATCCGATTAGACATTTCGTAATCTAAGTAAAAATGATCCTCTTAAAGGCTGATTCTATAATTGCTGAAAGATTCTTTAAAAAAATATAATTAAAACAGTAATTTGAAGAATATCCGGGTTCTGGATACATTCGTATTCCTGTCTTTAAATATTTATAAAACTAATCAACTGGGGCTTGACTTCATTTGCCGTCGGTCTATTCTCCTGTGTGGGCTAATGCTGATAGTTCTAACTAACTGTATTTGCGCCTGATATCAAAAAGAAGCTTCTTAAATAAGAAAAACTGGAGAGATAGTATGCAGTTTAAAAAC
>VMDB01000100.1 GCA_008081075.1 Halieaceae bacterium | reverse complement strand
CTGCCAACTCCTTTTGATACAGCAACGCCATGGGCACTCTACCAAACCCGGTCGACGTACATTGGCTGGCCTGTAATCTTGAAATATGTACTTCCAATGAACAGAGCAAAAATTGCAGTATCTATTTCGAAGCCTTCGCCAGCCTCATCTCTATAGACTGATCAAGACGACGCAAGGTTGGACTCAAGAGATAGAACCCAACAGTCGCGATAACCAAGATAATGCAGGCACCAAAGATGGCGTTAGCAGAACCGATTTGGTCTGCCACCAGGGCCATCGGGAAGACGCCAATTGGCGTCAATCCAAACGACATCATCATTAAGCTACTCATTCGGCCTCTGAATTCATCATCGACCAACAACTGAATAGAGGCGTTATTGATAGTTTGTGCTGCGCTGGCGAAAGTGGTCGCTGCGAGTAACGGCGGCAGAGCAAGGTAAAAACTTTCAGTGCGGGAAAAAACGGCGAGGCATATGCCAAAAGCCAATGTGCTGTAAAACATCAACGTTAACCGGTTAGGGGAATTCCCTCGGCGTATGATCCATATGGACCCCAGCACGCCACCAACCCCACTAACAGCCATCAAGGTTCCAACACCTGCTTCCCCCAAGGCCCAGACCTGTTCAGCTAGCATGACTAGAAGGTTCTTGAACGGCATGGCCAGCAACATGGGCAGCAACCCGAATAAGAGGCATATCAATACTGGCCGATTTTTTCCCAGATATCGGAAACCCGAAACCATATCGCTCATGAGAGTTTGCTCGCTTTTTTTGGAATGGTGAGGACGATTTCGATCTACGCCTAACATGCAAGCCACGGCGACCGAGTAGAGCATAAGAGACAGGGTATAGGCGCCAATAATTTCGAATCCGGAAATCACGAGTCCCATGAGAGCCGGCCCGGAAATCCTGCTCAAATTTATAAGGCTACTGGTATACGCAATAGCGCTTTGTAATTCCTCGGGCCCAACAACGTCGGCAGTGATCGCCGTCCTAGCGGGCATAATGAAGGGGAGTACGCACCCGGTTATAAAGCCAGCACACATTATGTGCCAGAACTGTAGTTGTTCAGTCAGTAATAGCGTAAGGATGAGTGCTTCATTTCCTAGAAGGAAACACTGTCCGAAAACAACTAGTTGCTTGCGCTCTACGCGGTCTGTAATGGTGCCGCCCAGCATAGACACGAGTAACATGGGTACAGCAACCACCAGATTGATAGTAGCTAGTGCGGTAGCTTGCTCCGTCAACCGCCAGGCAAGGATAGAGCGCGTTAGCATCTGACCCTGCATGGCAAAAAAGAAGCAGGTAGTGCTCAGCAATAACCACCGAAACTGCTGCTCAGAAAATATCGCAAGCGCGCCGGGATCCAAGGTTTTTTGATCTTTGGTAGAAGAAGAGATGCACGCGCTCCTAGAAACAAGTTCTTCCTAATCTCTCAAGGCCTTTTTGTTCCATGCGCCACAGTAAGAGCTCTATCTTGTCTTGACCGAAAAAGGGTTCGCCCTGGAACACCATGGTCGGCACCCCCCAATGATGCTCTTCCAGAGCGCTGTCATTGGCGAGCAGTTGCTCCCGCCAGAGAGCGCCGTTTTCCGTCACCCACTGTTGGAGAGCTGACAGCTCAAGACCAGCGCGCTGTGCGGCCAGTTTTAGATGATTGCCTTGGTCCCAACCATCGACTTTGCCGTCCCACACAATGGTTGAAACCTCCCGCGCAAACTCAATGCCACGCCCTGCGGCAGCGGCTGCGAGGCCCAGCGGACTTAACTTGTGTACCAAGTGACCGGGATCGTCGGCCGCCAAAGTCTCATTGATCGGATCTGGCCGCGGCATACCTATCGGTAAGGCCCGGTATTCAGAATATCGCATCAGGTCCGTCAGGAAGTAACTACCCCATTTTTCGTGTGAGTTGTCGAAAAATTCGTGGTAGCGAATATAGATGGGGTTAACCACTCGAAGATTCACGCGCAGGGCGTATTTCTGTTGTAATTCATCCATCTGCACCGCGGCATAGTAGGACCAGGGGCTTCGGAAAGAAAAATAAAAATCGACTTGTAGCTCAGGCATAGGGCTTCTTATTCCTTGAACAGCTGTAACTTGGTGGCGAAGAGTCTGCTCGGTCGATTACGCTTATAGGCGCCGTAGGGCTTTTTCATCAAACCTTGGTTGCTTATGGGCTAAGATTCTGAACAAGCTATTTTTTGATTGTGCATCTACCATTGTTAATTGCGATGACGTCACGCTCTTTAACACGAGCACGGAAACTAATGACCTTATCGTCCTTCCACATCTCTATGATTTGCGTTTCCCCCGGAAACACAGGGGCTGAAAATCGCACGTCAAACCCGGTTATCTGTGTTTGGTCGTAATCCAGCATAGCCTTTACAACAGCGTGACAAGCAATCCCGTAAGAGCACAGTCCGTGCAGAATAGGCACGTCGAAACCCGCCGCCTTCGCAAAGTTCGGGTCTCTGTGCAATGGGTTTCTATCGCCGCAAAGGGCATAAATCACCGCTTGGTCTACACGCCCTGGCATTTCGCACACTGCATCCGGCTCTCGTTCAGGTAAAACGTGCGGCACGGGGGCGCCTTCCGAACTACCTCCAAACCCACCATCGGCCCTGAAAAATAGCGTCGAACTGGTTGTGTAAAGTGGAGCGCCATCGGAAAGCTTTACCGAAGTCTCATTAATAACCAGAGCGCCTTTGTTATCGCCTTTATCGTAGACACCCGTCACGGCATTGCTAATCAAGGTCTCGGCCGCTTGCGGTATTGGCTGGTGGATTTGTAGCCTTTGCTCGCCATGCAGCAACATAGCAAAGTTCATTTTCGCCATCAGCAATTGCCCTGCAGTGGGTGCTGGCGCATCCCCTGTCTTGACGGGCTTTGTAATGGTGGTTGCAGCGGTAGGAAGAACCTTATCCCCAATGGACTCACACACATAGGGCAGCTCATTTTCATCCAATGGATCTCTTCCCATGCCGACTGCAACGTTATATAGCAGCGTATCCCTATCGTTGTAATGACCGGGAACATACGTACGTTCCTTTGATAATGCCGCTTCTACATCAGCGAGAGTGATAGCCATGCTTGCTTTTCCTAGTTAAAAAATCGATTCTGGAGAGTTGTTATCGGCACGCTAACGTGATCGTTGGCTGACTTCACGTTCATGCAACGCAGCCTGAACTTCGTTTAGTCTTTTTTTACTTACATCAAGGCGCGCCGCCATCCGCCACGGAATGAGTAACAAAACGGTTACGACTGGCCCCACGACGATGCCTATCCCGAACAGCGCAGACTTAGAAGCCTCTCCTGGGGCAATGCCGCCATGTAAACCAACAAGATCTAACAAGGGGCCACCGACCATGTAGCCAAACCCCATCACGAACTTGAGTGCAAATGTTGTAGCAGCGAAAAATACACCCTCTTGACGTCGCCCAGTGGCGAGTTCGTTTTCATCAGCGATATCAGCGAGGATTGAGTAAACTGAAACCGTTCGCAAGATACCGAGTCCAGTAGAAAAAGCGGCGTTAACAAAGACGAGTACAAACACGAGAGTTGTCCCGTTTTCCGGCAATATTCCCAGTAGCCGTCCTGGTACGAGCCACAGCGAATTTAGAAATAGGCCCATCACGGCGAGCTTCAGTATTGTTTGTTTTTCCAGATGCTTGCTCATCAAGCCCAGTCCAGGAAACACGAATGCCACGGCGAGGAGTGACGCGAGCATCAGTACCGCAATATCTGCACTGGTCAACTCCCAAAAATAGGTCCAGGTAATCATTTGCAGCGCGCCCATAATTCCCATGGTGCCACCAACTGCAATTTCGAGCACAAAAATACGTCGGAAACTGGAGTTCTTCAGAGTCTCCAAAGTGTCGCGAAACATACCTAGAACGCCAGGAGACTCATCCACGCTGCGCTGCGCAACCGATATCAGTCGAGGGATGAATTTCCACGACCCGATAATGCAAATAGCGCTGGCTACGATAACTAGCGCGAAGGATAGCCAGCCATACTGCTGATAATTCGAATAAATCAAGCGACCATCGGTAGTGTCGACGTCGATGAATAGCATGGTAAGCGCGAATGCAGGCAGCCCCAGTCCTGCAATGTAGCCTAGGTTTGTTCGGAAATTGACGATCGAAGAACGTTCAAGGTAGTCGTCGCTGATCTCAGCACCCATGGCTTTATGCGGAATGTAGAAAATGGTTAGGAAGGTCCGCATCATCAATACACAGAATAGGAGCCAGCCAAACAGGGGGCCCTGCGTATTCTGAACAAATTCGGCGGGACTAAATATCATGACGAAGGAGGCGGCAAGCGGCAGAGCGGCGAGGATCATCGCTGGGTGTCGCCGTCCCCATTGTGTTTTAAGCCGATCGGACCAAGCGCCCACTAACGGATCGGAAATCGCGTCCCAGACAACTGATAGGAAAATCGCCAGGCCAGTTAAGGAGCCAGACAGCCCTAACACCTGCGTGTAAAAGAATAGAACGAACGTAGAAAAAGCCGCTTCTTTTACTGCGTATGTCACGCTCCCAAAACCGTATGCTAGCTTGGTAGCGAAGTTAACCTGGCTCACGTTTTCCAAATGCCGAGTCAAAAACCGCTGACATTTTGTCAGCGGAGAAAACGAGGCGCTTGTCACCTAAATGACAAGCGCGAAGATTAGCTAAGTCTTAGAGTTGCGCGTTGCTGCTTTTCGTTTTTCTGTCACCTAACTGGCACATGTGATTCAGATTTTTCTGGTTGACTTCTTCCTAATCAGACACATCCGCGAGTGGCCAAGACAGTGGAGAAACAACGGGATGCCAAGGTCAACGACTAAACACTCACTCGCGGCTTCTATTTGGATGTTTTAAAAACAATAGACCACCAGAATTGAAACTGCTTGTTTCTGGGAGTTGGAAAATTATGGAACTAAAAAACGTTGTATTGGTGGATGGTGCACGCTCAGCATTTGCACGTGGAGGGCGTGGCAAGCTGGTCGCAACACGGCTCGACACCGCGGGTGCGCAGGTAGTTCGCGCATTGCTCGATCGCAATCCCAAGGTCAAGGACACCATGATCGAGGACGTGGGTCTTGGTAATGTGAGTGGCAAGGGGGAGTTTGTTATGTTGGGCGCTGTGGCGCGCCTTGCGGGTCTGCCGCTGGAGTCGTGCTCCTTCAGTAGTAATCGCCAGTGCGGGTCTAGCATGGAAACCCTGCATCGGATTGTGATGTCGATCATGGTTGGGGCCACCGAGTGTGGTGTGGCACTGGGCATCGAGCGCATGGGGCGAGGCTTGGGCGGAATGGGCGGCAGCAAGAAGACGCGCGTAAGCGGCTTCAACGAGCGATGGTTACAGCAAAACGACACTCAGAAAGCAATGGCACACGATCACCATGACTATTTCAAGACGCCAATCCCAGACTATATTCTTGGCGCGCCACCAATGATGCCGATGACACAGACTGCACAAAATGTGGTCGACATGTTCGACCTGAGTAGAGAGGAGATGGACGCCTTCGCCGTGAGGAGTCACCAGCTCGCAGCCGCGGCCACCGAGCGTGGCATCTACAAAGACGAGATTATCCCGCTCACTGTGGAGAACCCTGTTTTCAACGAAGACCGGGAATGGGTGGAGGAGGAGCATGGCGACGAGATACTCTTTGACAAGGACGAGTGTATCCGTCCCGACACTGACGCAGCTACCTTGGCCAGCCTCAATCCCATCAAGGGAGTCCAGAGCTATGGCCAGAAGGAAGTGCGTATCACTGCGGGCAACTCCTGCCCAACCAACGACGGCATTTCGGCAGCGTTGCTTATGAGCGAGAAGAAGGCTGTCCAGCTTGGTCTAGAGCCCTTGGCCCGAATTCGCGGCATCGGCGTTGGCGGCGTAAAGCCTCAGGTGATGGGCCTGGGCCCAGTGGTTGCCACCAAGAAGGCTCTCAAACACGCGGGACTTGAAGTTGGCGACATAGATCGTGTGGAGTTCAATGAAGCCTTTGCGGCACAGGTGTTGCCCTCGATTCGTGAACTTGGCATCGCGGAGGACAAGGTCAACGTGAATGGTGGCTCCATCGCCCTTGGGCACCCGCTGGGTGCTACCGGCGCGCGACTGGTGCTGGCAGTGGCCCACGAGCTGCGGCGCAGCGGTAACAAAATTGGTCTTGGTACGCAGTGCATCGGCGCCGGTATGGGCATCTCCACCGTTATAGAAGTGATGGATTAAACGAGCACCGGACCGCTCTGTACGGTCAGGGTGTTCTGAACTTGCCCTGGATGAGCGCGCTGGATGTTGATGTGCCGACACGGCCTGACGCGTCATAGAGTACGTTCGATACGGTTGCGATCCCATCTCGCTGGCTGATCACGGACGGCCGCATGCCTAGCCACTCTCCGGTGAATGGCCGCTCCCAGTACGAGGTCGAATCCACGTTGATGCTCAAGGCGGGCATATCATTCTCACCTGACGCGAGCGCTCGGATTCGTTCAACGTCCATGCGGACCCCCCAGCCATACATCACGTCCATCATGGCCGCTGCCATTTGGAATGGCGAGGTGGCCTCGCCGGCGACGAGGTCCTGTTTCATCCTCGCCCATAGATACCTTCCCGCATCGTCCGCGCCGTGGCGAGTATCTAACCGTTCGTGGAAAAAGGCAGGAGGCTTGCGTCGTTTTTTCGCTCCGACCGGCCTGAGCGGCTCGGTCCCGCTAGGGCATGGCAGAGGATACTCGGTGTTTCCCCTGTAGGGGTTATCGTGTTGCTGAGCTCGGAGCAGCAGACCGCTTGCGCGCGCTACGGGAGCGTCACTATCGACAGGTCGGAGCATGCTCACAATGGCGGCGATACGACTGCCCTGGCGCTCGAAGCGGGTTTCGGCCACAAGTGTCCTCATGGGCACAGCCTTGAACAAGTCTATGGTGAGGCGGACCACGCGCATACCGGTCTGGGCAGCAGTCTTCTCGATTTCACGGCCGAAGAGTCCCATGACTGGCCCTCCGTGTTGCATCGTTTCTGACCAGGGACTGCGAGCGTGTGGAGTGGGTCTGTAGGTGTTTTCCGCCTCAAGTTCATAGGTAAATCGTCTTTCCCTATTGTTCATTGGCGTAACCACTTTGAATCATATTTAAGGTGCTAACGCCCGCTGGTACTGATCTTGACTGTTGTATAGGGATTTAGATCTCCATTGGGGTCGACTAATCGTCCTTCTGGAAAACTCACTGCC
>VMDB01000159.1 GCA_008081075.1 Halieaceae bacterium | reverse complement strand
TTATTGCGGATCATTTGCGCTCCAGCGCTTTCCTGATCGCCGACGGCGTGCTGCCGGGCAATGAAGGGCGGGGCTATGTATTACGTCGCATCATTCGACGCGCCATTCGTCACGGTAACAAGCTGGGCGCCGATGCCCCGTTCTTTGCAGCACTGGTGCCGTCGTTGCTGGGCCAAATGGGTGAGGCGTATCCGCAGTTGAACGAGCGCGCCGCCGCGATCGTCAATGCCCTGCAGAGCGAGGAGGAGCAGTTTGCCCGCACGCTGGACAATGGCATGGCCATTCTAGAGGAGGCGCTCGCAGGCATCTCCGATACGGTGATCCCCGGCGAGGTGATCTTTAAGCTCTACGACACCTATGGATTTCCCGTCGACCTGACCAACGATATCGCGCGTGAGCGCGGGTTGAGTTTGGATCTCGAGGGTTACGAGGCGGCGATGGCGGCGCAACGACAGCGCTCTCAAGATCATGCTGGCTTCAAAGTCGACTATAGCCAGACGCTTAATGTTGAGGGAGAGACTGAATTTTTAGGTTACGAGACGGATCAGGCGGCGGGTGCCGTGGTAGCGATCCTCGTCGATGGCGTATCGGTCAAGTGCCTCGAGGCGGATCAATCGGGTGTTGTGATTCTCGACCGCACGCCTTTTTATGGTGAGAGCGGTGGACAGGTGGGGGATTGCGGTCAGTTAGTGGCCGCGGATGCTGCTGCGGACGTTACAGATACCACCAAGAGCCAGGGGCATCATCTCCATCATGTGACAGTGACCTCTGGCAGCCTCAAGGTCGGTGATGAGGTTGACGCTCGGATCGACGCGACTGTCCGCAACCGAACCCGGCTCAACCATTCTGCGACGCATCTCTTGCACGAGGCTTTGCGGCGCGAGCTGGGCGATCATATTTTGCAAAAAGGATCTCTGGTCGACTCTCAGCGGCTTCGCTTTGACTTTTCTCATGGTGAACCGGTATCGGCGCACGCTCTGGCGAAGATTACCGATATGGTCAACGAACAAGTTCGCGCCAATGCCGCGGTAACCACCGAGCTCATGAACATGGAGGCGGCGATTGAGGCGGGCGCAATGGCGCTATTTGGCGAGAAGTACGGTGAAGAAGTGCGTGTGCTGACCATGGGTGCCGATCGATTCTCGGTGGAACTGTGTGGCGGGACTCATGTTTCGCGCACTGGAGATATTGGCCTGTTCTGGATTACCGGTGAATCGGGTATTGCCAGTGGCGTCAGACGCATTGAGGCACTCACTGGAGAGGCGGCGTTGGCCCATGTGTCTCGCTTGTCTTCTGATATGCAGTCAGTCTGCGGCGCCTTGAAAGCCTCTCCCGAGACGGCGTTGAGCAAAGTCGAGGCTTTGCGTTCGGAGTTGCGGGATCTGGAGAAAGAATCGACGCGCCTGCGCCAAAAACTGGCGACTTCGTCGGGCGGGGATCTCACCCAGAGTGCGGTCGAAATCGCGGGGATTAAAGTGCTTGCAGCGCAGGTCGATGGCGCCACTGCCGCGACACTCCGAGATACCCTCGATCAGTGTAAGAACAAACTCGGTAGTGGTGTGATCCTGTTGGCAGCGGTGGAAGAAGGCAAGATCGCATTAGTAGCAGGGGTTACTCCGGACGCAACTGATCGTGTCAAAGCGGGGGATGTGATCAAACATTTTGCGGGGCTACTGGGTGGCAAAGGCGGGGGTCGACCCGACATGGCGCAAGGCGGTGGGTCCGATGTTGCGGCCTTACCCTCAGTGCTTGCTACCCTACCCGAATGGGTCTCTACCCAGCTCGGCTAAACCGCATTTGTCAGGTGTACTGTTGCCTGAGCACAAACTTCTGAACTTTGCCGGTGCTGTTGCGGGGTAGGGCGTCGGTGTGCTCGACTCGCTTGGGCCACTTGAATCGAGCCAGATGCCCCTCGCATTGCGCTTGCACCGATTCAAGTGTGAGGGCCGCGCCGCTGATGCTGGCGATAACTGCACAGCCTACCTCTCCCCATTTGTCATCAGTAACACCGATGACGGCGACCTCCCTAATATCAGGGTGGGCCATCAACACTGACTCGATTTCTGCGGGGTAAACGTTCTCGCCGCCGGATATGTACATATCCTTGATCCGGTCTTCCACTGAAAGGCGTCCGGTTTCGTCGCGGCGTCCGATATCACCCGATTTCAACCAGTCGCCAACAAACGTTTCTTCAGTGGCTTCGGGTCGGTTCCAATATCCCGGGGTGACGGATGCGCCGCGCATCCAGATTTCCCCGACTTCGCCCGCGGCGGCTTCCTCCGTTTCTGATTTCATGACTTTGACGTCGCCGTAGGGTAGTGCGCGGCCGGCATAGCCCATGTGTTGGGGGAGGTCGGATTTTTGCGCCATGCAAATGACCCCTGAGGTCTCAGTCATTCCGTAGACCTCCTGCAGCAAAATACCGCGTTTTCGCCATTCCTCAAGCATGGGCGCTGGTACCGACTCTGCTCCCGTGGCGGCGACTCTGATCCGGCTAAAGTCCACGCTATCAATGTTGGGCATCAGCGACATCGCACCCCACATGGCAGGGACGCCGCCGATATTGGTGATCCCGAGATCAGGATCGCCGATTGCGCTCAACATGGTGGCGGGATCAAAGCCGCGCATCATGAGGTGAGGGATGCCAAATTTCACCGCCATCAAGACAAATTGCATCCCGCCAATATGGAAAAGCGGCATGACATTGAGTACCCGGCTGTCCGGACTGGCTTCGCTGGGTTGAAGGAGGTTGAGGGCGGATGCCAACATCATGCGACGGGTATACATCACGCCTTTGGGTTTACCTGTGGTGCCTGACGAGTACATGATCATTGACAGCGTGTCGGCATTGGCGGCTTCAGGTTCGAAAGCGATAGGGTCGGGCGAAAAACAGGCCTCGTAAGCACTTTCTGATCCATCGAGAGCGCTCTCGATAAGGATTGAGGGCTTCACGTTGGCGTCAATGGCATCGATCACTGCACTGAAATTCCGGTCATAGAAAATGGCTGACGGCGTGCAATCTCCGACAATAAAACTCAGCTCGGGTGGGGTGAGTCGAAAATTCAACGGGACATAGACGGCGCCAATGCGCAGCGTGGCGAAAAACATCTCTACCACGTCTGAGCTATTGAGCCCGAGGTAGGCAACGCGATCTCCCGAACAGACGCCCGCGGCATGCAACCAGTGGGCCAGCGCGTCGACACGACGATTGAACTCGCGCCAAGAGAACGAGCGGTTGGCGGTCAGATCGTACACGGCGAGACGATCGGGCTGCACCCTAATCTGCTGATGGAGCCAATCGTTGTAGAGCGGGTCGGCTGGGGTCATGGTCGATCGGCGCTTTTTTTGATGGTACCGCTAGCCTAGAGGATGAGCGTAAAGCTTGCCACTATCACCAAACCCGGTTCTCACCGAGCGATGAATCGTGTTAAATACGCGCCCTCGCAGTTGCAAGCTATTTCACGCATGGCGCTGATAGTTCAAAAGTACGGCGGAACATCGGTCGGCTCGGTGGAGCGGATTGGTGCGGTCGCGGATCGGGTGGCTCGTTTCAAAAGCGAGGGCCACGACGTGGTTGTGGTTGTATCCGCTATGTCCGGAGAGACCAACCGTTTGCTCGCGCTCGCCAAGGAAATTCAGGCAAACCCGGCGCCACGGGAGCTGGATGCGTTGCTCAGCACTGGCGAGAAAGTCACCACTGCGCTGCTCAGCATGGCGCTGCACGAGCGCGACGTGCGCGCCCGCTCCTACAGCGGTAATCAGGTGGGGATCCTCACTGACAGCGCCCACAACAAGGCGCGTATTCAGGATATCAAGCTTGATACGCTCAAATCCGAGCTAGACGCGGGCGGTGTACCCGTAGTTGCCGGTTTTCAGGGGGTCGACGTGCAGGGGAATGTCACCACCTTGGGGCGCGGCGGGTCTGACACTACGGCGGTGGCGTTGGCCGCGGCGCTGAAGGCAGATGAGTGTCAGATCTATACCGATGTGGATGGCGTCTACACGACCGACCCACGCATGGTGGACGGCGCGAGGCGGCTTGACCACATAACCTTTGAAGAAATGCTTGAGATGTCGAGCATGGGCTCGAAGGTTTTGCAGATTCGCTCAGTGGAGTTCGCGGGCAAATACAAAGTCCCGCTCCGGGTGCTGAGTAGCTTTGAGGAAGGGCCGGGCACATTGATTTCTACCGAGGAGGATACCTCTATGGAAGCCCCAGTTATTGCAGGCATTGCGTTTAACCGCGACGAAGCAAAGCTCACGGTAATAGGAGTCCCGGATAATCCGGGAATGGCGTACCGCATCCTGGGCCCTGTGGGGGAGGCGAATATTGAGGTCGATGTCATCCTGCAGAACAGTCGCGGCGAAAATGAGACCGATTTCACCTTCACCGTAGCGCGCAGTGATATGGACAAGGCCGCGCAGCTCTTGACGCCTGTGGTGGCGGAATTAGGTGCTGGCGAGGTACTGACGGACGATCACATCGCTAAGGTCTCTGTTGTTGGAGTCGGCATGCGATCTCACTCGGGCGTGGCGGCGACCATGTTTAAGGCGCTGGCCGATGTCGGGGTGAACATTCAGATGATCAGCACCTCTGAAATCAAAATCTCGGTAATCATCGAAGAAAAATATCTTGAACTGGCGGTGCGGAGCCTGCATTCTGCTTTCGGACTTGATACAGTCGAAACAACGGCTTAGTCACCAGTTGCGGTGAAGAACCAGGATCCGGCCGGTAAGAGAACGCCGGACCAGCATTACAAGGAAGTGAGTTATGCTGATTTTGACACGGCGTGTAGGTGAATCACTCATGGTTGGTGACGATGTCACCATCACGGTGCTGGGCGTTAAAGGGAACCAAGTGCGGGTGGGTGTCAATGCACCCAAAGACGTGGCGGTTCATCGCGAGGAAATACTCAACCGCATCGAAGAGTCGGCGCCCCGAGAGGTGGCTGACGACTGAGCTAAAATGAGACCTCAATAGATTAAGAAACAACGAGCATTTGGAGAAGTGGCCGAGTGGCTGACCGAGCAGTCAAAGACTGCGAAGGAGCGCCGGAGGTACGACGGCGACCCGAAGGGCGAGGTGCAACGCACCGAGTAACGCGCGACCCGGGAGCGCCAATGGAGCAAGAAAAAGAGTAAGAGACAACGAGCATTTGGAGAAGTGGCCGAGTGGCTGAAGGCGCTCCCCTGCTAAGGGAGTATACGTTAATAGCGTATCGAGGGTTCGAATCCCTCCTTCTCCGCCATACAGTCTGCGCGTTGGAGCCTCTTTCCAGAGGCTGACCGCATAATGACCGGTAAGCCCGCTATTTAGCGGGTTTTTGCTTTTCTGGTGTTTTGGCCGCTTGAAGTGACTGACTACACAGAAAAGATACCCTCAACGCGAAATAGGCGAAATACTAGGTGTTACCTGCGCTCTAGACTAGGCTGATGCCACCTGCTCAAGGCGCCCTTGTCCGCGACTTAGGGTTTACAAAAAACCTGATAAACGTCGGCGTGATTTACCGATAACTGACTCAGCGCGACGCCCGCCTTGAATAAGGCGGCCTTCTGCTCTTTCTCATCCGTATCTTTCGATTTTTTGATGATTTCCCCCGAGTGATAGAGATAAGCACCGGCGGCGTCACTGATCAGTTCGCAGTCATCTGCAGCCCATGTTGCCTGCGTCTCATCTTGAGAAATATCGTTCTCCACGGTACCGACTTCGACCCACTGCCAATCGGCTCGAGCGGTCAGGGTGAACAGCGCCGCAACGGTCATTACCACCATTACTTGTGCTCTCATTTAACATCTCCATTTCGTCAAATGTGACTAACTCTAACAGCGGCGAGTATGCCGGCGAAAGCCCCGGAACTGATCACTTTTAATGTGGTGTTATAGAAGTGCGACGCTAAAGTCGCTGGGCTTATTTTTGGTTTCTTTATTGCGAGACCGATCCGATAGATATGTGTTGTGCCGCCGCTAGAACCCATGCGCTTGCATTTTGGTACGCCGCTAAAGTGACCGATAAGTCTAAATCACGGTGTACCGCTCCGGCCGCGATTGGGCGCTCTATCTAGACTAAGTGAAGCATAGCGATGACGCGGTTATGGGTATAAAACGGTTTACACTCCTGGTTATGACTCGTCTTTGGACAATTTTGCTACCGGTGTTTACGACCCTAGCCGCCCTTTTTACAGGCTCGGCGTCGGCGCAGTCGGGTTCCATAAGCTATAGCCTTGACCAGGCGATCGCAGGTGAGGTTGTTTATCAAAACGACTGCGCGAGCTGTCACGGGCCGAGGCTGGGCGGTAGCGAGGCGGCGCCGGGCTTGGTGGGGCAGCGTTTTTTGGATGTATGGCGCGAGCAAGACCTCGGTGCATTTACCCGCGTCAATTTAACGATGCCAACGTCTAACCCCGGAGGGCTCTCGGATGCCGCATACGAGACTGTGATCGCCTTTTTGCTCAGTCAAAACGGATATCCCGTAGGGCAAGACCCTATTCGCCTGGGAGCGTCGTTGCGGAGTCGCGAGATGCTTCAAAAACTGGGTAACCAGCCGCCGCTAACAGTTTCTGGCGCTCAGACAGAGATGCACTCAGTTACCGAGTGGCTTCATCATCGCGGCACTCCTTATGGGCAAAATTACTCTCCACTCGACCAAATTAATGCAGGTAACGCGGCCGATCTCCGTATCGCGTGGCGCTGGAAGTCGGATAATTTTGGGCCCGCTCCCTGGCCTAACTATCAAGTGACGCCGCTGATGGCCAATGGCGTGCTATACGCCACAGCCGGCGCACAGCGCTCGGTGTTGGCCATTGACGCAGTCACCGGAGAGACTTTGTGGATGTATCGTCTCGACGAGGGGGAACGCGGAGGCTACGCACCCCGTAAGGGGCCGGGTAGGGGGGTGGCATTTCATCGCACCGAAGACCAAGAGACCATTTTTGTGATCTCCCCCGGATATCGATTGGTGGCGTTGGATGCCGCGACCGGTCGACCGCGGACGGCATTTGGCGATGGGGGATTAGTAGACCTCAAGTCGCAGTTGGGAGTTGATCTCGATCCTGTCACCGCCCCTATTGGTGCCAGTTCACCGCCGATGGTTGTCGGTGATGTGGTGATTGTTGGCGCGGCGTTCGCTTTTAGCGGCGCACCCGAGTCACCGCAGGCGCTCAAAGCAAAGATCACGGCTTACGATGCCAATACGGGCGAGCTTCTGTGGCGCTTTAATACGATTCCCGCCGCGAAC
>VMDB01000203.1 GCA_008081075.1 Halieaceae bacterium | reverse complement strand
CCCTCGTCGTACATCAAGGGACCCATGGTCTCTGACAATCCCCACTTCGTCACCATGTTGCGGGCGACTTCAGTGGCACGTTGAATATCGTTGGAGGCACCCGTGGTAATACCGTCTTTACCCAGCGTCATCTCCTCAGCAACCCGCCCACCGAACAAGCTGGTGATCTGGGAGATAATGTGCCGACGACTATGACTGTATCGATCTTCCTCCGGAAGGAACATCGTGACCCCGAGGGCGCGCCCACGCGGAATAATTGACACTTTGTAAACCGGGTCATGCTCGGGCATCAGCCTGCCCACAATGGCATGCCCCGCCTCGTGATAGGCCGTGTTCCGTTTCTCGGATTCGGACATCACCATGGAGCGCCGCTCTGCGCCCATCATGATCTTATCCTTCGCCAGCTCAAACTGATCCATACCCACGAGGCGCAATCCACCACGGGCAGCGAAGAGTGCGGCCTCATTCACCAGATTTGCCAAATCAGCGCCTGAAAAGCCAGGGGTGCCCCGCGCAATTTTCGAAGAATCAACATCTTCAGACAGGGGCACTTTTCGCATGTGCACTTTCAGAATCTGCTCGCGCCCTCGGATATCGGGCAGACCCACAACAACCTGGCGATCAAATCGCCCGGGACGCAACAGCGCAGGGTCTAAGACGTCGGGGCGGTTAGTGGCCGCGATGACAATCACGCCATCGTTCATCTCGAAACCGTCCATTTCGACCAGCAGCTGGTTCAGGGTCTGCTCACGCTCGTCATGCCCACCGCCCAAACCGGCTCCCCGATGGCGACCCACAGCGTCAATCTCATCAATGAAGATAATACACGGCGACTGCTTCTTGGCCTGCTCGAACATATCGCGCACCCGGGAGGCGCCTACGCCGACGAACATCTCGACAAAGTCAGAGCCGGAAATCGAGAAGAACGGCACCTTGGCTTCACCGGCAATCGCCTTAGCCAACAGGGTTTTACCCGTACCGGGTTGGCCCACCATGAGAACACCTCTGGGAATGCGCCCACCCAGCTTTTGGAACCGGCCCGGATCACGCAGAAACTCGACCAATTCCTGCACATCTTCCTTCGCCTCTTCCACCCCCGCGACGTCAGCGAACGTGGTAGTAATTTGATCTTCGCCTAGGAGTTTGGCTTTGCTCTTACCAAAACTCATCGGGCCGCCGCGTCCGCCCCCACCCCCTTGCATCTGTCGCATGAAAAACATGAACACGGCAATAATGAGCAAAATAGGGAAGCTGGCAATCAGGAGTTGGGTCCACACCGACTGCTGCTCAGGCTGCTTGCCCTCCACCGTCACGTTGTGGGCGAGCAGGTCGTCCATCAGCTTGGGGTCTTCCACCATCGGTCTGATGGTTTCGAAGCTGGTTCCGTCTTTTCGCTGTGCACTGATGGTCAGCCCGTCCACCAGGACTTTCGACAGGCGATCCGTTTGCACTTCGCGGATAAATTCCGAATAACCTATCTGTTCGGTCCCAGTCCGCAGATTAAAGTTATTGAATACCGAGAGTAGCACCGCAGCTATCAGCAACCACAGCAACAGGTTTTTGGCCATATTGTTCACAAGAGTTCCTCTCGGTTTCGACGCGCGCACTGGGCCCGGCAGCACAGTATAACGGTTAGCGCTGGGACGCTGTACCAGCCTTTGGCGGCGCTTATTGCCGCCTCTTGGTTGTAAATGGGGCAAATCCGGCCCATTTCAAGACATTTACCCTGAATTTTCCCGAATTTCGCCACAGGGACGTCGATTAAAAACTTCTCAGGCGTCCGGTTTGGCCGCTTTGAGACCCGTTGCCACCACATACACCTCCCGCGAGCGGGGGCGCGACGCAGCTGGCTTACGAGTGACTACGCGCTCAAAACGATCGCGGATCTGGTGAAACCATGCCTCGAACCCCTCACCTTGAAAAACCTTCGTCAGCAGAGCACCGCCCGGCGAGAGTGCACGGAGCGCCAGATCAGTTGCCAGTTCCACCAAATACATGGCTCTGGGCTGGTCCACCGCTGTCAGTCCACTCATGTTGGGCGCCATATCTGACAGCACCACATTCAGTGGGCGTCCCGCCAGCGCCTGCATCAACTGGTCATAGGTTTCCTGCTCTGTAAAGTCACCCTGCACAAACGTCACGTTGGGAAGATGGTCCATCGGCAAAATATCGCTCGCCAGCACTCGCCCCCGATCGCCCACCAAGCTACCCGCTACCTGAGACCAACCCCCTGGGGCACTACCCAGATCGAGCACCGACATACCTGACTGAATTAATCGATCCTTGTCATTAATTTCGAGCAGTTTGTATACCGCCCGCGAGCGATAGCCCTCACGCTGGGCGCGCTGCACATAAGGGTCGTCGTGGTGCTCTTTTAACCAAGCGCGGCTGGATGATTTTTTTTTGCCCACTATTTCGCCACTCTCGCCACAATCTCGTCCGACGCCATTACACTTGCGCTGAAACCGACAGTGTAACGCGAGACGCGTCTGGGCCGCTTATGAACCCCTCCAGCAGTAAAGAATTACGCCAGCTCCGAGCGCTAGCACACCCCTTACGCCCGGTGGTCACAGTTGCCGGCAATGGGCTCTCTGCCTCCGTACTCCAAGAGCTCGAACGCGCGCTCTTGGACCACGAATTAATCAAAGTGAAGATTGCCGTGGGTGACCGCGTTCAGCGAGAGGCGGTAGTGGCGGCACTGTGCGAGCAAAGCGGTGCCCAACTGGTACAGCGCATTGGCAATATCGCGACATTAGTGCGCCGTAATCCTGCAGCGGATCCAAGAAAGTCCAATCTGCAAAGAGCCCAGTCCTAGGTAACGTTCGAGCATTCATGGCCGAAATCGTTCAATTTCCGACTCGACAGAGACAGGCTTTTGATTTTCTCGAGCGGGAACTCGCCGCGTTGTTGCAGTCCAAAGGCGCTGATGAGGCGCTGATCGAGTTCGCTACCACGACCCTGACTGAAGTCTACGATGAACTGGTGCGCAACTCGGACTGTCAGTTTGAAGTTCGCTTACCCCAAAACCTGAGTGAGCCGGAAGCACTTCAACTGAGAGAAGACATCACCGCAGGAATAGAAAAGCTCAGGCGGGAACATCATGATCTGACTTTAAAGCTGGCAGCGCGGTTGGTGCTCACAGAGCTGCGGCTGTTTCAGCACGAGCGCACAGATTGAGCATCACACTGCGGCGGCAATTTGGAAGGTAAGCCATGCCGCAAGCCAAGCCAGACATAGATAGGCCACCACCATGCGCACCGCCAAACGCCAGGAATTGGCCTCCCGCGCCAAAATAGCGACGGTGGAAATACACTGCAACGCGATTGCGAAAAAAACGAGGAGCGCTAATCCCGAACCCAGAGGCAGCGCGCTGGCCTGAACCTGCTCCACCAACGGCAAGATGTTGTCCTCCGCCCCCTCGATGCCCATGATCGTGCCCAAGGTGCCAACAAACACCTCCCGCGCGAGAAAGGCGCTGACGATCGCAACGCCGTAACGCCAGTCCAGTCCCAACGGCTGGAAAACGGGTTCTATCCACTTGCCAATCGTCCCCAGCCATGAGGCACCCAGATCCGCGCCCTGATTGGGAAAATAACCCAGCACCCATACAATCACCGTAACGCTCAAAATCACCAATCCGGCCTTGGTGACAAAATGTTGGGCTCGCTGCACCGATTTACGGGCAATCGGTATCAGGGCTGGCAGTCGGTAGGCCGGCAACTCCATCATAAAAGGCATCTGCGCTTCGCCGGCGCTCACCCGATTCACCACGCCGGCAACCACTAGGCCACAAACGATACCCAAACCGTAGACACAGAAAAGCGTCAGACCCTGCCAACCGACCAAACCGCCCAATGCGGTCTCTCTGGGGATAAAAATTGCGATCAACAATGTGTAAACCGGCAATCGTGCTGAACATGGCATCAAAGGAATCGCGAGGTAGGTCAGGAATCGGGCGCGTGGAGACTCGATCGAGCGCGCAGCGTAAATCGCGGGAATGGCGCAGGCGACCCCAGACAGCATGGGGATAAAACTTTTTCCACTGAGGCCAAAAAACCGGAGTGGCTTGTGACAGATGAGAGCAGCGCGCGCGAGGTAACCCGAGTCCTCCAGTAAACCAATGACAAAGGTCAGTACAAAGATTTGCGGCACAAAAACCAAAAAAGCACCGATCCCACTGAAAATGGCGTCCGCTGTGAAATCACGAACAATGCCCTCGCTGAGGAACGGGAGCATCCAACTGCCGAGCCCCGCGATCGCCGCCTCCACGGCATCCATTGCCGGGGCCGACCATGTGAAGATTGACTGAAACAAAACCAGCATAATAAGGCTGAAGGAGAGACCACCCGAGAGTGACCCCAAAAAAAATCGATCCAGGCGTGATTGGATCAGTAACAGTTGATCCGCGGGCGCACCGAAGCGCTCTGCCAACTGATGCGCCTCCGCATACAGCGCTTGATCAGCGGATTCGTCGTCCTGAGCCAGCAGGGCGGGCTCTGGAATCGGGTCGGCTGAAGCCTCGCTGGTGATGCCTGAAGCCAGACGCTGCAACACCTCAGGCAGGCCCTCACCTGTCCGTGCCGATACCACCAACACTGGGGCACCAATGCCTGCTGCAAGTCCCCGCGCATCGATGGCGAGGTTGTGTCGTGCCAGTATGTCCCCCATGTTGGCCAGCACTGTGACCGCCTTACCGCGTTGGCGGCACTCGCGCACTACCTGCAAGCAAAAGAACAAACTCTTCTCCAGACGCGTCGCGTCTACGACGCACAAGACGTGCGCCACATCAGGGGCGTCCAACGCCTTGGCGAAATGATCAACCGCGATACGCTCCTCCTCAGAAATGGGTCTGAGGGAGTAGGTACCCGGGAAGTCGACCAACTCGTGCTCGGGCAGTGTTGACAGGCGACCCATGGAGAGATCGACGGTGATGCCCGGATAGTTGGCAACGCGGTGATTTAACCCCGTGAGTCGATTGAACAACGCAGTTTTGCCCGAGTTCGGCGTTCCGACCAAGAGTACTCGCGACATGAAGCTACTCTCTCGCCACGCTAACTAGCACCTGAAGTGCGAGCTCGCGATCCAGTGAATAGGTGGCATTGCTCACACGATAAACCCGCGGCGCTCCGAATCCGGGTTGATGCTGACAAACAATCCTCTCCCCCGTGTGAAAGCCGAATTCCAGCAATCGGCCGCGATAGCGCTCCGCCAGCGCGGGGGCAAAGCCGACCAGCACCGCCTCGGTGCGGGTCGGTAGCTCCCACAAATTCATCGTTTGGCTTTCAGCAACCACAGGGAATTCCCGCGAAAAAAGCGGATCATACGTTCAATGAGAATGATTTTCAGTAAGTCTAGAGGTGCTCGACAGTGTCTATCTCGTAAACCACATCACCACCGGGCGCATTGACGACAACCTCGTCGCCCTCAGATTTGCCTACCAACGCGCGCGCAATAGGCGAATTCACCGAAATCAGATTGGCTTTGGCATCGGCTTCGTCCTCACCGACGATCCGATATTGCACTGTCCTATCGTTATCAACATCGATCAGCGTGACCGTCGCGCCGAATATGACTTTACCCGTTGCCGGAATGGTCGCAATGTCGATCACCTGCGCATGGGACAGTTTGTGCTCGAGCTCTTTAATTCTCCCCTCGGCAAAACTTTGCTGCTCACGAGCCGCGTGGTACTCGGCATTTTCTTTGAGATCGCCGTGTTCCCGCGCCTCGGCAATAGCCTGTGTAATGCGCGGACGCTCTACTTTTTTAAGCCGCTCCAATTCCTCTCGAAGCGATCGCTCTCCCTGAACTGTCATCGGAACTCGGTTCATACCGCAATGCTCTCATGTAAATCCTGCAGGCGACGAACGGTGATGTCCGTCTCCTGTTCCAACGCCATACACACCGCTTCGGCCGCGGCCAACGTCGTGGTGTAGAACACCCTATGTTGCTCGGCACTCGCCCGAATCGATGCCGAGTCCATGATGGCACGGCGGCCTTCCGTCGTGTTGATAATCATGGCCGCTTCGTCGTTCTTGATCAAATCCACAATATGCGGTCGCCCTTCTGCCACTTTATTGACCCTGCGGACCGAAAGGCCTGCGTCCTCCAGCGCGTTAGCAGTGCCGCCCGTCGCGGCCAGATCAAAGCCACGGGCTACCAGTCGCCGCGCCACGGCAATGGCCGCGGCCTTGTCCGCATCGCGGACACTAATCAGACACAAACCTGAGGTCGGCGGATCATCGCCCGCCCCCAGCTGCGCTCGGGCAAATGCCGCCGCGAAGGTCTCACCGGTTCCCATGACCTCTCCCGTCGACTTCATCTCTGGTCCCAAAATGGGGTCGGTGCCAGGAAATTTATTAAAGGGCAACACCGCCTCCTTGACGCTGTAGTAGGGAGGCACAATCTCTCGCGTAACCCCCTGGCTGGCCAGGCTCTGACCCGCCATGCAGCGCGCCGCCACCTTTGCCAAAGAGACACCCACCGCCTTGGAAACAAACGGCACAGTGCGTGATGCACGCGGATTCACTTCGATAACGAAAATCTCTCCATCCTGCCAGGCAAGCTGCACATTCATTAGCCCACAAACACCCAGCTCCAGCGCCATCTTCCGGACCACGTCACGCATCGCTTCCTGAACATCGGCAGGCAAGCTGTAAGGCGGTAGCGAGCAGGCAGAATCGCCAGAATGCACGCCCGCCTGCTCGATGTGTTGCATGATGGCGCCGATGACCACTTGCTCGCCGTCGCTCACCGCATCGATGTCGACTTCGATGGCGGCACTCAGAAAACGGTCGAGCAGTACCGGCGAGTCCTCTGACACCTTGACCGCATCGTTCATGTAGCGCAGAAGATCCTCTTTGCGGTACACGATCTCCATGGCGCGACCACCCAACACATAAGAAGGCCTCACCACAAGGGGGTAGCCGATCTCTTCAGCGGCGGCAACCGCTTGTTCGACACTGCGTACCGTTGTGTTGGCCGGCTGTCGCAGAGACAGACTCTGAATCATTTTCTGAAAGCGCTCGCGGTCCTCGGCGCGATCAATCTGATCCGGTGTTGTTCCGATAATGGGAACCCCTGCCGCCTCGAGCGCGCGTGCAAGTTTCAGAGGCGTCTGGCCGCCAAATTGCACGATAACGCCAACGGGTTGCTCCAGCGCAACAATCTCCAACACATCCTCAAGGGTTACCGGCTCAAAATAGAGTCGATCAGAGGTGTCATAGTCCGTTGATACCGTTTCGGGATTACAGTTGACCATGATGGTTTCATAACCGTCCTCGCGCATCGC
>VMDB01000148.1 GCA_008081075.1 Halieaceae bacterium | reverse complement strand
GCTTCCCAAGCTTTAAACGTGGGTTCGATTCCCATCACCCGCTCCAAACCAACCGTATAGGGCGTCACAGGCGCCCTTTTTTGCCCGAAGATAGGTATTTACTCGATATAAGCATCATCAGACAGGCCGGAGCATTACGGGGCGTATCCACTAATTGCGGGGATCGGGGGCTGAGGGCCGCCAGGCCTGAATGCCGCGTGACCAAGCATTAAGATCTATCCGATACTTGCTTAATGCTTATTAGGTCTTGGCGCGTTTCTCTGGGAGGGCGTAGCGTCTGCCTCGGGTGCTTAATACACCTGTCAACTTAGTGCTTGGAGAAAGCCATGAAAATATTCGTTTCAGTTATTGCGCTACTGCTATCGATGGTTGTCTACGGGGAGTATCGTTACGACCCCGTTGTGACGGCGGGCGCTGCAGATCTCAGTGAAGTCGTGCAACATTCTCACGGGGGCGAGCCTCACGATGATGAGCCTGAGGACGATGAGCCAGAGGATGATGAGCCCGACGACGATGACCCCGATGCTTGATTAAACTAAGCGTGAACAATCAGTAATCTCTAGCGGTTGCTGATGGTTGAATCGGCGCCTTCCGATGAATCTTGCCGGGGGCGTCGGTGTGTTCTTTTGGCCAAAAGCATTCCACTACAGACACACTGACCAGCTACGATTTCACAGATTGAGCGGGGAGCTGTGATCAGCTCGAAAGCTTTCCTCTGCCTTACGGGAGCGGCTACTGCTCCCTGCATTTTTTATTTTTTTAAATCGAAGGGGTCGCCTGCCAAGTGCAACATGTAGTGGTTGGCCAGTGCTGCCTTGCGATGGCGTGATACTGCTGCAAACTCAGGGTCTGCGAGCATATTGGAGAAGTCAGCGCGCCTGGGGAAAAACATCAGTGCGGCGATATCCCATTCAATCTGCTCGTCGCCAATCATTACCTGGGCTACGGCGGTGCTAAATACCACCCGCCCGCCGCATCGTGCGATGAAGGTACCCGCGACTTCACCATATCGTTCAAAGGCTGTGGCGCCTGATACCTCGGCTTCGAGCGTGCCGAATTCCGGATCCTCGGGGGCGTAGCGCGCAGTTCCGCGAAACTGGAATAAGTTGAGGACGCCGAGAGGTGCGTCGGCGGGTAAAGACATTAGAGTTTGAATTTGGTGTTCTGTTGGTTCAGCCATTAATACCTCTCAAGCTAGCCTGTAAAAAGTGAGCCCTTGCCGGCTACGCACCTATGGGATCGGGTGATGCTGGTCAGTGAGCGCACGTCGCTGTGTCGTTTTTCACCCCGTTGTTCCAGGCCCTGTGCCCGATTTCACCTCTCGGAACGCAATGCCCTTATCAGGCTCGTGCTCTTTGGGCAGCCCGAGGACTTTCTCGGCAATAATATTGCGTTGGATTTGGTCGGTGCCACCCCCAATCGAGTTCATGTAGGCCTTGGCAGCGTCAAAGTTAGTGTTGGCTGCGTCACTGTTGTCAGGGCCGTCCAGCAGTGCCTTGGGGCCTAGAATGTCAGTTGCGATGGCTGCCTCGCCATGTTGAATACGTGACATCGCTAATTTACTTAGCGACATGAGTGACATTGAGCCCGGCGTCATCATTTGGGTCATGGCGCGCTCATTGTTCAGACTGTTCACCTCCCGGTAAGCGAGAGCTTGCGCCAGGCGTTGTCTGACGACGGGGTCATTGAGTCGATCGTTTTTTTCGGCCAGTTCGAGCAGAGGCGGGCGGCCTCGAGCTTCGCTATTGCGTCGGCGTCCCGTGATGCCCTGTCCCATAATCAGGCGCTCATAGGCGATAGCCGTTTGAAAAGATCCCCAGCCCTCGTTGAGGTTGCCAATCATAAAGCGTTCGGGAACGAGGGCATTCTCGATGAAAATCTCGTTGAACTCGGATTCGCCAGTGATCTGATTGATAGGACGAATCTCTACCCCGGCCTGTCTCATCGGAAACAGAAAAAAGGTAATGCCGCGATGTTTGGGAGCATCCCAATCGGTGCGTGCCAGCAGCATGCCGTAGTCCGCCTCGCGCGCGTTGGATGTCCAGACCTTTTGCCCATTGATGACGTACTTATCACCCTCTCGCTCAGCTCTCGTGCGAATGCCCGCCAGGTCAGAGCCTGCATTGGGTTCGGAGTATAGGAGGCAGCAAATGGGTCCGGTTAGTAACTCGGGAAGCATCTCGCGTTTCAGCGCATCGCTGCCGGCCCTGAAAACAGTGATGGCCCCAAGATGATATCGATCCAGGCTCGTGCCTGAGGCATTGCGCTCTGCGAAGGCTTTCTCAATGACTTTGCATTGTGCAGCGGTCATGCCGAGACCGAACCATTCTGGAGGCCAGGAGGGGACCGCCAGCCCAGCTTCGAGCACTTGCTGACGCCAGTGTCTCCTGTCGTAGGTGGGCTCAGTCAGCGGACGCCGATTTTCACTGTCCCAATGGGTGTCCAGCCAGCTGAGCACAGCAACGCGCAGCGCCTCGGGTGAGGCATCTGAATCGAATTGGCTCATGCGGCAGCCTCCCAGGTGTTCAAGTAGGCTTCGCGATGGGTGTTGGAGTCACCGAGCATAGAGAGAGTGGCACGGGCGCGACGCCAGTAGAGGTGCGCAACGTGTTCCCGCGTATAGGCGATACCGCCATGTAACTGTATTGCCTGAGCCGACACATCGCGGAAGGCGTCGTTGCAGATAAATCCGGCCAGAGCCACTGACCGGGCTGCCAGGCTGTCGGCTGAAGCCAGCGCGTTGGCTGCCGCATGCGCCGCACTGGTGGCTGATTCAACTTCGAGAAAGAGATCCGCTGCGATGTGCTTGAGCGCTTGGAACGAACCAATGGGGCGGCCAAATTGGTATCGCGTCTTTAGGTAGTCAATCGTAATCTCAAATATTGCGCGGGCTGCGCCAGCTTGCAACGCCGATAGTGCCGCCACACCCCGCAACCTCGCCCGCTCAAGATCGTCTTTTCTTAACCCGGTGAGCGCGGTACAGGGGGTGTTGTTGAGTTTGATTGTTGCCGGTCGGAGCGCAGGATCATTGGCGGTTTGTTTGTCAACGTCATATCCCGAATCACTCGAAACCAGAACACACCGCGTTTGAGCATCTGAGCCAAAAGTGAGCAATAAAAAGTCGGTGTGGGCGCCATGCATGACCAGTGATACCTCGCCCGACACCGACCCATCACTATTCAACTTAAGGGTGCTGTTGGGGTCCCGATACGGAGCAAGAGCGGTATTACCGCCGATTGCGATGGTGGCGGTTCCGCGCACGATGGCCGAGAGAATATCCTGCGTTTCTTCAGTTATATCGCCCGATTCGAGCAGCGAGGGCACCATCACGCAGGTTTCTATAAAAGGAACGGGTAGCAGTGAACGGCCCAGCTCTTCAGCGACCATGGCGGCATCAATCGTACTGCCACCGATGCCCCCATAGGCTTCACTGACGGTGATGCCAAGCAGACCCATGTCGGCCAGCTGCCGCCACAGCGCCTCATCGTAACCGTGATCACGCTGCATGCCTTCACGCAGTCTCTCCTCTCCGGCCTCAGCGCGCAGAAAGCGAACCAGTGCCTCTCGAATCTCCTCGCGCTCAGATTCTTGAATTGTGCTCACGCGCAGCATCTCCTGATTACGTGCTTAGATATATTGTGCTTCTGCCATTCTGCAGCAGTAAGGTGCCCACTATTTTCGGTCGAGCTCGACAACGAAGTCTTCTAATGCCTTCCGCAAATCTGCGATTTCTTCCTCGAGTCGGGTTACCCGGGAGCGCTCCTCGCTGTGCAGCACCATGGCATTGGCCTGCTGCTCGAGAATTTTACCGTAGGTGGCCTGGCGATCAGGGTCCTCATCGGCAACGGGTTGCTGGGTCAGGCTGACATACCAGCAAATCAGTATTCCCATCAAAAGCATGGTTCCATAAATTATTTCTGGTGCCATTAGAAATTGCATGTCTTACCTCTGGGATCGTCGGTCAGCGACGGTTTAGAGAAACTCGCCACTCACGTAGTACCAATCATCATCGACTTTGGCAAAGCGACTCTTCTCATGGAGTCTATGACCCTTGCCGTTCACTTTAAAGCGCGCGACAAATTCAACATGTCCCTCCTGATCGCTGGTATTGCCGGCTTGGTTCTCTCGAATGCTCAACCCCAGCCAACGCTGTCGTTCATCAAATTGCACGCTTTTGGGCCGCGTTGTGGGGTGCCAGGTGGCGAGGAGATAGCGCTCGTTACGATAAACAAAACCACAGTAGCGTGAGCGCATTAACTGTTCGGCAGTTTGTGCCCTGCGTTCGCCACTGAGGTATGGCCCACAGCACGTTTGGTGGGGTTGCGGGGAGCCGCAGGGGCAACCTGCAGGTAGTACATCTTGGTTTGTCATGCTGTCGCTGCCTGTCTACGCCCTCATACTACATGCTCTTATTAACTGGTTTGAGTCGCGCCCGGTGCTATATTCGCCTGAAATCGACGTGTTGAAACCGGAGGCATCTTGAGATGTTAATTGATGTGCTGTGGTGCCCCGCATGAGAGCCGCGGTCTGTCGAACATTTGGTGAGCCGTTGTCTATAGAGGAGCTTGCTATTGCGGCGCCCGAGGCCGGTGAAGTGCGAGTGCGCCTATCGGCTTGTGCAATCTGTCACAGCGACATCATGTTCGCCGACGGTGCCTGGGGTGGCGATCTGCCTGCGGTATTTGGGCATGAGGCTTCAGGAATTATCGATGCTGTCGGTGAGGGTGTGAATGAAGTTGTTGCGGGCGATCATGTGGTGGTTACTCTGATTCGCTCTTGCGGACAGTGCGGGTACTGCGCGCGTTCCATCGAAACCCAGTGCGAAGGGGCTTTCCGGTTAGCCGGGCAGTCACCGCTCTCGGATGGCTCAGGTGGCTCGATTATTCAGGGGCTTAACACCGGGGCATTTGCCGAATGGGTGGTTGTAGATCAGAGCCAGGTTTGCGCGATACCGAAAACCGTACCGCTCGACGTGGCGTCGATATTGGGATGTGGTGTGCTGACGGGATTTGGTGCGGTAGCCAACACCGCCAAGGTGAGTCCCGGTAGCACGGTGGCCGTAATTGGTTGTGGTGGCGTTGGCGTGAATAGTATTCAGGCCGCGATGATCAGTGGTGCCCACCACATCATCGCTATCGATATTCATGATGAGAAATTGGGGCTGGCGACAAAGTTCGGCGCCACCCATGTGGTCAACAGCCAACAGCAAGACGTTTTGGGGCGAGTCATGGCGATAACGCAGCAACGAGGAGTGGACTATGTATTCGTTACTGTCGGCGCCAAGAGCGCGGCGGAGCAGGCCCTGCCGCTCCTCGCTAGAGCAGGCAAGGCGGTCATCGTAGGTATGCCCGCCTCAGGGGTATTCGCCGAATATGACCCCGGCGATCTGGCATCAAAGGGACAGGCATTACTTGGGTCAAAAATGGGCTCAAGCTCAGTAAAACGAGATATTCCGCATTTAGTTGACCTTTATCAGAGCGGCAGGCTGAAGCTTGATGAATTGATCAGTGGTCGCTATACGCTCGAAGACATAAACGAAGCGATTGCCTCGGTAAAGCGGGGCGAGGCCCTGCGTAACCTGGTGATTTTCTGATGCTAATCAAGGATTTTGAAACTTTTGTCGTAGCCAATCCGCCGCCGCGATTTGGCGGACGCTATTTTGTTTTTATCAAGCTGGTTACCGATACCGGGATTGTGGGTTATGGCGAGGTGTATTGCGCGACCTTCAGCGCGGGCACTGTAGAAACCATGTTGAAAGATACGGCGGAACGATACGTCATCGGGCACGATCCGTTTCATATAGAGACGCTCTGGCGGCGGGTCTATGGGTCGGGCTACAACCTGCGTCCTGATGTCTCTTTGGTAAGTGTGTTGTCAGGTCTTGAAATGGCCTGCTGGGATATCGTGGGCAAAGCCTGTGACAAACCCGCCTACGAGTTATTGGGCGGAAAAATCCATGACCGATTGCGCACCTATACCTATATCTATCCCGAGTCCGGTGACGTCTACCCTGTGGGTGACGACCCTGATCACGTTTACGTCAATCCGTACCGGGCGGCGGAGCGCGCGCTGGATTATGTGGCGATGGGCTTTAGCGCCGTTAAATTTGACCCCGCAGGTCCCTATACCGTGTTCGACGGCGGCATGCCCACGGGGCAAGAGTTGGAGCGCTCGGTTGAGTTTATGCGCCTTATTCGGGAGGCTGTGGGAGGGCGAGTCGATCTTCTGTTTGGCACCCACGGGCAATTTTCGACCGCGGGCGCGATCCGGTTGGCGCGGCAGATTGAGCCGTATGATCCGCTCTGGTTCGAGGAACCTGTGCCGCCTGACAATACCGCGCAAATGGCACGTGTGGCGCGAGCGACCTCCATTCCCGTGGCCACAGGCGAGCGCCTGTGTACCAAATTTGAGTTTGCGAGGGTATTGGATGAACGCGCCGCGGCCATTCTGCAGCTGAATCTTGGTCGCGTGGGCGGGTTGCTGGAGGCGAAAAAGATCGCATCTATGGCCGAGGTGCATTACGCGCAAATTGCGCCTCATCTTTACTGCGGACCGATTGTTGGCGCAGCCAATATTCAGCTTGCCACCTGCACCCCGAACTTCCTGATTCTGGAAGGCATCGAAACCTGGGGAGGTTTTCACGCAGATTTGTTGGAAACGCGAATACGATGGGAAGAGGGCTGTGTCATCCCCCCTGAAGAACCGGGTTTAGGCGTTTCCCTGAACGAGGCCGTTGCGCGGGGAAATCCCTATACCGAGGACGCCCTCCATCTGGAGATGGGTCCCTCTCCCGTGCGCTGAACCGATCGGCGCATGTCATAGGCTGATCCGTTTGTAATCACGATAGTGGGGTGTCCAGAAAATCTGGTCGATACGGGCGTGTAACTGTGGATCTGAGATTTCCAAGGCGTGGCCTTGCGCCTGCGCGACCTTCGCTACCGCAAAGGCGATCGATTTGCTCACTTCTGCAATTTGCCGCAGGGGCGGCAGCAGGTCGCCACTTCCCCCCGAGGCCATGGGAGAAGCCGCCGCTAACACTTCACTACTTGCCAGCAGCATTTCATCCGTGACGCGACTTGCGCGCACCGCCAACACGCCGAGTCCTATGCCAGGAAAAATGTAGCTGTTATTGCATTGCGCGATGCGATGCAGCTTGCCTTCGTGGTTTACCGGTTGGAACGGACTGCCCGTGGCGACGATGGCTTTGCCGTTGGTCCAGCGAACAATATCCTCAGGCGTGGCTTCTGCCCGACTCACGGGATTACTCAACGGAAAAATGATGGGTGCATCGCTGTGCTGTGTCATGCCTTTGATGATCGCTTCGGTGAACAGCCCTGGTTGTCCCGATACCCCAATCAGTATCGTGGGGCGTCCGTGGGTCACCACTTCCTCGAGACTGGGCCATTGGCCGCGGCATGACCAGGTATCGATATCAGGCC
>VMDB01000040.1 GCA_008081075.1 Halieaceae bacterium | reverse complement strand
AATCCCGCCCAGGCCGAGGCCCAAAAATCAGGCAGGTACTCAAGCGCTCTGTAGGTATCGGTAGCGGCTTGACCGGATGCCGAAGCTCTGAATGTTTCAGTCAGCAAAGAACCTGCGCCTACTGCCAGGCAGAAGCACCCCGCAAGAGACGCCAGCCATGGAACAATGTCATCGCCCTGCTCCACCCGATACAGCACCAATGCATACCCACAAAGCGCAAACAAGGCGTGCAGTATGGAGGCCTCATTGCCGCTCATCACGATCGTCGCAAACAGTGGCAAGGAAAGAACGCTGGCGGCGATACCCCCCCGACTTCGCCTGAGGGCCTCGAGAAAAAACGGCGACAAGATTGCGAGCGTGGAGCCGTATCCGGTCCTGAAGCTCCCCGTGACGAGCGTGTGCCCGGAATCAAGCTCGATCAACGGATTACCAAAAACACTCAAACCCGTTAGCAACTGCACCAACCCATCGACAACCCAGATCATCAGAACAGCACCCAGGAGAGACATCATGCGATGGGTTTCCTGACGATCAAACTTTATCTGTAGCATGACCCAAACGGCAAAACCGTAAGCCAAAAAGCGCACCACGCCGGAGGCCGCCCGCTCAAGATTAATAGCGTCAAAAAGAGAAAAGATCGCCGGCACAAGAAAGCAACTCAGGACAACCCAGAAACGACGTATGCCGTCGGTGCCGAAGAACGCGCTGGGATCGCGGGCACACATCGCCATACCCACGAGTGACATCAGCCAGATGAACTGTCGAGTGGCAGAAGATAGCGACAGGGTAAAAAACAGAAAAACCCAAATAATCGCGGGAGAAATATCAGAGAATTTCTGCATTATGGCATCCGCCCCGAATGACCTCTCATCGGCGCCTCGCTACTACCCGACCAACAGTGTATTGATTCGCGCTGCCGATCTCCAGACGAAGCCTCCTGTTGAGCCCTCGGCATCAGTCCGCTCGACTCATCAGTCTCGCCGGCACCTCGCTCAATGCCGGCACCCACTCGGCATTCTCTATGCCATCAAGCTCACTCGACAGCTCACCCACTTTGAACAACCTGCCCACCCCCGCGGCCTCACCAGCCAGAATATCCGACGTCTTGTCGCCCACCAAAAGAGACTCAGTCAAGAGCAAGTCAAGGTCCTGCGCTGCTTGCAGGATCATCCCCGGCGCCGGCTTACGACAGTCACATGCCGTCCTTAACGGCCCTATCGCCTCGGTTGGATGATGGGGACAGTGGTAGAACCCGGTGACGGGGATATCGAACTCGCTCTGCATATGCGTCGCAAGGCAACCATTAAGGGCGAACAGATCGTCCTCGGTATAGAACCCGCGACCGATCCCCGATTGATTAGAAATAATGACCAGCTGATACCCAGCGCGATATAGCGACTGCATTGCCCTCTCGGCACCTGGTAGAAATTCAAACGCTTCCCACGTGCTCACGTACCCGTGATCGACATTAATCACGCCATCACGATCAAGAAAAGCCGCCTTGCGAGGCGAGTCCATCTAACGGTCCAACTCGCTAATTCAGACCAGCCCCAGACCCGACTCGATCAGGCCGCAGAGCAAATGAATCACCACGATATGACACTCCTGTATGTGGGCCGTTTCGTCAGAGGGCGCAACCACCAGCGCATCACAGTGGTTCCTGAGTAAACCGCCGTCGCGACCGCTTAAACCGACCGCTTCACACCCAAGCCTGCGCGCCTCATCGCATGCCGCAATAACGCTCTTGCTATTACCCGACGTTGAGATGGCCAGCAGCACATCGCCCGCGTTGGCCAGCGCCGCGACCTGCCGACTGAATACCGCATCATAGCCATAATCATTGGCGATGGCGGTTAGTGCTGAGGTATCGGTGGTGAGCGCTACCGCCGGAATCGCCGCGCGATCGGATATGAAACGACCAACTAGCTCCGCGGCCATATGCTGAGCGTCCGCCGCTGAACCGCCGTTGCCGCAGATCAGCAGCTTATTGCCCCGCTGCAGTGCCGCAATGCAACGTTGCGCGAGATCCTCGATATCAGCACTACAAGACGCAAGCTGCGCGACGGCCGATTGATGCCTGCCAATATAATCCGCTATGTGTTGCTGCAAGTGGCCTCCGGTCGCGTGACGCACCTGATCGAGTCGGTGACGTAGGTCCCCCATCATACCAACGAATGAGGGCTGACTGGATCATCCCCGGCAGGTACTAATGAATTAGATGGCGCTACGGGGAAGTGGCAAATCGCCGGGCAAACGGTGCAGAGGTAACACCATGAACCACGAGGCTGATAGCCACTGTAAGCACAGTCACCGAAACCAACGTTCCAGCCTCTGGAATCTGCTCCGCCCACACCAATGTCGCAAAGGCTAAACTCGCCAAACCCCTTGGCCCAAACCAGGCGAGAAACAGCTTACTCTGGAGACGCTCTCGGGTGCCCTGGAGGGATAATAAAATAGGCAGCACGCGTATCACCGTCAGACTCAGGACTGCATATAGCACTTCGCTCCCCCCAATAAATGGCATCGCTAGAGGCACCAGCATCAGGCCAAACAGCACCCAAGCTAACATCGCCATCACCTCACCAACACTCTCGGCGGAGACGATCAAGCTATGCACGTCTTCTCTCATCGCCACTCTAAAACACAGACCACCGACAAACGCTGCGATATAGCCGCTGCCATGCAGCGACTGCGCAATCGCGAATATCAGCACCACCAGCGCAGGTACGCTCATCCGTTGCCATACATGCCCCAACCAACCTAATTCGCGCACCCGCAAAATCGCCTTGGCCGCGACAAAGGCTATCCCCGCCCCGACCGCAAAACCTATCCCCAGCTCCTCAAGCAGGAGCTCCAACCCAAAACCCTTACCTAAAACCGCGGAACCCTGCTCGAGGGCGATGAAAAGCAATATGAAAGGCACGCAAAGCCCGTCGTTTAAGCCACTTTCCGCGCTCAGGCCTTCTCGCAAATGTTGAGGAACAGAGGGATTGGTCACCACGGCTTTGCCCAGGGCCGCGTCGGTTGCTGCCAGCATCGAGCCTAATATCGCTGCTTCGTATAGCGATAGCGAGGGGAATAGCCATAACGCGGCAAGGCTACCCAGGCAGATGTTCAGGGGCAATCCCAATAAAAGCATCCTGCCCGGGATCCGCCAATTTTTGCGGAGCACATCTAAGTTTGCGCTGGCAGCATCGACAAACAAGAAAAGCGCAAGCGTTATATCGATTAGCGCCTTGCCGTTGAAGGAACCCGACGCAGGGCTAAACCAGTTAAGGCCATAGGGCCCCAGTAGCACCCCGGCGGCCACAAATACGATTGGGCCAGATAACGAGAGACGCTCGACCTTATTCGAGACCAAGCTGTAGAGGAACACCAAAGCGGCAAAACACGCCAGACCTAGATACACCGTTTGTCCTGCCCGAGCGAGAGACCTAGGTTATGATTTGGGCGGCCGCCTCATCGGTCAATCGCCAAAAGCGACAGTCACTCGTGGTAAGAACTCGCAAACAGGCCCAAGCCCAAGGTCATACGGGGGCACTACAGTGAGCGGCCAACTAACGAATTAACCCCTGAAACCTCGCAATTCCTGTTCACCCAGCTCGGCTAACAAATGCGTCACGGCGTAGTCGGGAATCTCGTCCACAGGAATTTCCCGCTGGTGCCTTACCAGCATCTCCTCAGACACCATCCCCTTGGCCCGCACGATAACGCGCTGCAGGATTTGTTCAATCTCGGGCTCTTGTCGACGCCCCGCTATCGGAGAATCGGCCGACTTGTCGGCGCTCTGATGCGCTGCTCGCAGCATGGTCTCCAGCTTCTCGCACTGCTCCCTGAACTGACTGCGGCTGCATAGATCTGCAGGAATGACATTCTCAAGGTATCTCAAATCAGACATTGGCTACTCCAACTCACCCATGTGTCGTGTACGCCATGACGCGCTGAATGGTTTCACATAAAGTCGTGCCGCCGATCATTGGGGCGCACCAAGGCACGCCGATTTTCATAAAATACATGTTTTTATTTATATAAATATTTGTTTATAATGACTTTATTATATTTATGCCTCGACTATTAAAACCAGTAACAGTCTGCGACACTGCCCGCTGAAGCAACCCTCGGTTCTGCAAAATGACGCCAAGTCACCCAACACATCCTTTAAAACGTAGCCCACACCGACTGAAACTCGGGGTTTTTGGTCTGAATGTCAGTAGTGGTTGCGCTATGACCGACCGTCCTGACACGCTCAAAGTGGAGTGGGAAGAGTCTGTTCGGGTCGCCCAACTGGCTGAGCGGGCAGGCATTGAGGCCGTCATTCCCGTGGCCCGTTGGAAAGGTATGGGGGGCGCCGTCAATTTTAATCATCGCAACTTCGAGACATTTACTTGGGCTGCCGGGCTCGCGGCGAAAACCGAAGAAATCGGAGTATTTGCAACGTTTCATGTACCAACCGTGCATCCCGTGAGAGCTGCCAAGGAAGTCGCCACTATCGATCATATTTCCGGTGGCCGCTTTGGCCTCAATATAGTGGCCGGCTGGAATGAGCGAGAGATTGCCATGTTCGGTGTGCCGCAAAAAGAACACGACGTGCGTTACGACGTGGCGGACGACTGGATTACCCTCTGCAAGGAACTGTGGACAGTCGAAGGCGAGTTCGACTACACCGGACCCCATTTTCAGTCACCCGGCTGTTACTCGGAACCCAAGCCATTGCAGCGTCCCTGGCCGGCTCTGATGAGTGCCGGCAACAGCCCACGAGGGCAAGCGTTCGCGGCCGCCCACGCCGACTTCAATTTTGTGGTGGCTAAGGATGTCAAAGCTGCCGGCGAGGTCGCGGCCAACGGCAGAAAATTAGCAAGAGATCTCGGCCGGGAAATGCAAATCTTTGGGCAAGCCTACATTGTTTGCAGAGACACTGAAAAAGAAGCGCAGGATTTCGTGCGGGAGTATGTGTACGACCGCGGCGACTGGGAGGGCGTGCGCAACTTGCTGGATGTACTCGTACCTAACTCGCAAAGTGCGTTAGGGGACGGATGGGAGGCAATGGCCGCGAACCTGATTGCCGGCTACGGCGCGATTCCTCTGGTGGGAACACCTGAGCAAATTGTCGACGGCATGCTGGCGTTTGCCGACGCGGGTCTTGATGGCATTACGCTGAGCTGGGTCAATTATGAGGAAGGGCTCCTGCAATTTCAGGAGACACTGCTACCCATGATGCAACAGGCGGGACTTCGAACATGAGATCGATGGAAGACATGTCGATTTTAGTGACCGGTGGTGGATCGGGGATTGGGGCTGACTGCGCGAGTCGCTTTTGCGACCTAGGCGCCAAGGTCACTATCAGTGGTCGACGACTGGAAAAATTGGAGCAGGTACAGGCGCAAATCGGTGAGCGCTGTTGCATAGTGCAGGGTGACGTTACCCTCGCTGAGGATCGTCAGCGCATGCTAGATACCTGCTTGGCGCACGGCGGAGGCAAACTCGATGCACTGGTTAACAACGCGGCGAACATGTACCGCCAGCCAGTGGATCAGTACACGGAAGCATTTCTCAGAGATGCCTTTGAGACAAACGTCATATCCGCGATGATGCTCTCCAGTGCGGCGATACCTCACCTTCAGGAGACAACAGGGGCGATCGTATTTATCGGTTCAACGCATACCAAAAGAGCCTTTCCCGGAGCTTCGCCCTATGCAACCACGAAGGCGGCTCTAGAGGGACTGACTAAAGTCATGGCGGCCGAATTGGGTCCACGGCAAATCCGCGTGGGATGCATACTGCCCGGCGCTGTATCGACCGAACTGAACCTGCGTGCAGGCCTATTTTCTGCCGAGGAAGCAAGTGCACGCTACGACGCCGTGGCTGGCCTTCACGCGCTTGGACGCATCGGCACTGGGACTGAAGTCGCCGAAGGGGTGGAATATTTGATCAGAGCTGAATGGGTAACCGGTGTTGCCCTAGAGGTGGATGGCGGCATTGGGCTGGGGGTATCCCATTTTTGAGCGGCCCGCTGTGACCCTAAGATTGCTGGCATTGCTCCTGACCGCGGTGAGCCTCTCACTTGGCGGATGCGACATCGGTAAATTGTTTCTTAACACCGAGCCATGGCAGCCCGCTCCCGCGCCAGCGACGAAACGTGACCCACTCCCGCGAGAGGCTTGCGATCAATACGTCAGCGAACGCCAGGCGCTTTTCGGGGATCTGCATCTTCACACCGCACTGTCGATGGACGCCAACGCGCTCGGCACAAAGACGCTACCAAACGACGCCTATGCCTTCGCCAAAGGCAATCCCATTTCGCTCTATGGTGGAAGTCCTGACGCTCCACCGCTCATCATCAGCATTGATCGCCCTCTGGATTTCGCTGCCGTAACGGATCACGCAGAATGGATGGCAGAAGTGGCACTGTGCACCAATCCAGAATCCTCCTCCTACCACAGCGTGGGATGCGCCATTTATCGCGGAGAGGATGAGTCGCTGTTGGCGACAATACTCGGGGCTGAGGGCTTCAGAGCGAGATTGGGCGGCTTCATCACATTGGGGGGGCGGCGTAGCGATGTTTGTGGAGATGCAGACAGCGCGTGCCGCAGAGCATTAGAAACTACATGGCAATCGATACAGGCAGCGGCTGAGGCGTGGTACGACCGCTCGGCGGATTGCTCGTTTACCACCTTTCACGCGTGGGAATACAGCCGCTCACCCCAGTCCACAAAAATTCACCGCAACGTCATTTTGCGCAACGAAATCGTCCCTGAACTACCCATTTCTTCACTTGAAACCCCCGTGGAGATGGACTTCCGGCGGGAATTACTCGAACAATGCAATGATTCGGGATCGGGTTGCGAGGCTATCGCCATCCCCCATAACCCCAACTTGTCTAATGGTCAGTTATTCCGAGCCGAGTACGCTGGGCTCCCCGAGGCCGAGCAGCAACATCAAGCCGCGGTCAGGGCGCGACTCGAGCCTGTGGTTGAGATGATGCAGATCAAGGGCGAAAGCGAGTGCAGATCGGGCATGTTCCAAGTCGTGGGCTCACCCGACGAACTCTGCGGGTTTGAAAAAATTCGCGACTTCGGTCAACCCGAGCTCTCAGACTGTTTGGATAAAACGGGCAAAGGGGCACAGGCTGGAAAAGGCTGCACTAGTCGTAATGATTATGTGCGTTACGCCCTGATCGACGGTATCCGCGAGCGTCAGCGCCTCGGTGTAAACCCCTACCAATTTGGCTTTATTGGCAGCACAGATTCGCATACTGCGGCTCCAGGTGCCGTAAGCGAATATCAACGCCCCTACAAATACGGCGCCACCCCTACTCAGGCCCTCACGGTTGCAGGCAAACCACGTGCAGTCGCGTTTCAAAACCCTGGCGGATTGGCAGGGGTTTGGGCTGAGGCCAACAATCGAGAGTCAATTTTTGCGGCACTGAAGAGGCGGGAGACCTTCGCAACCAGCGGGCCGCGAATTGCGCCGCGGTTTTTTGCCGGCTGGAGTTTGCCAGAGGCAATCTGCAGCGAAACCAACCTC
>VMDB01000110.1 GCA_008081075.1 Halieaceae bacterium | reverse complement strand
CTCTGCTGTGATCGGATCGATCACCGAGACATTAGCAACTGCCAACTGCGGTGGCATCGCCGCTTCAGCGTTAGCAAACAAGGTTGTCACAACCAACAGCAGACCAAGACATGCAATGCGGCGTTGAGTCGAGGCGATCAGATAATCAGTCATACCTAATTTGTCGCTGCACAATCAAGACAGCCATTACCTTGCAGATAAAATCAAAACGGGCCTGAGTGTTAACCCTGGTATCTTTACTTCACCTTCAGCTCGTACACATCTCCAGCCGTACTCAGGTAGTACCAAACTCCGACCACTTTCTTCCGCAGTAAGGCCTTCATAACTAATTAAGTTTCTCCATTTTTTATTTTTGATACTCGAAGCGTGATAATTGTTCTGTAATCTCGGAAGGAATCTCACCGAAAAGCAATTCGCGATATTCTTCTTCTCCATCCAGGAACAACTTCAACCACGCCACTGCCATACCACCGACCAGTTCATGCGCGTCGATATTGGGTCGTAATCTTTCATTCTCGACCTCAGCGGTGTTAGCGATGAAATGATTGCCACCCTCTACTTCTACATACATTCGAGGTGCTGCGTTGGTTAAGGTTTGAAAATGTGACCACGCATGCTCATTGACTGGAGCTAGCCGGTCTATTTCGCCTGCAATAACCAATGTTGGCACAGTGACAGCACTGAAATTGGCATTCGGCAGCCCACCCGCAGTAAATGGAATCGCCGCTTTGATCTCGTTGCCGTTTTCATTGGCCAACAACAAGGCTGCTGCCCCGCCCATCGAATGGCCCATGACCGCCATGCTGCCCTCCAGGATTTTTCCGCGTACAGCGCTACCCTGGCGCGAATTTTCATCGCGCAACAGACCAATTGCAGCCAGCAGAGCATCCGCCCGCAGCGGTGGTAGGTCACGTAATTCATTGGTGTCAAATATGATTACCGCAAATCCATGGGAAGCCAGATAATTACCCCACCAACTGATGTTCTCTTGTCTCTCAAAGAATCCCGGAGAGATAAGCACACCACCGAAACCCTGCGCCTTGTTGGCAGGAAAATAGAGTGTGGCATCACCGAACTCCGGTACAGTCGGGAGCTGCGTAAACGATGCCACCTGATAGGGCCCCTGACGCCCCAAGGCTTCCAGCGAAAGGGTTTGTGCTACCAGTTGACCCACAAAGCCGAAGGCCAGTATGCAGACAAAAACAAACCTGATTGTAGATGTTAACTTCATTTAGAACTTACCTTAATTAAGAGGAAAACCAATAGGATATTTGGCAGATTTCCGGTGCCAGTTATTCAAGTGTAGTGTGCCAATCTCAAAAAAGATTACTCATTCATTCTTGAAATCACACCTATTCTGGTCTCGGGATTGGCATCATCACCCGGGTCATGAAAGAAGCCCGCCGCTACGCTGACCGAAACAGCTGGACTGGTCTCAGCGACACAGGCAATGACATGATTGTCCGGGTCATCATCCGCAAGGAAAATCGGGTGCACGATATTACCGTTATCAAGAAGGATCGACATAGCAGTGCGCTGGGCTTCGTCGAGATCGGCACCCGCAGGCCCGGTAACCCCACCTTCCCAGGTTAGCTGGATGGCTTGTGCGGTATCGGCCGGGCACTCCGTTTCAAGCCCTGAAGTATCGGGAGCGAAGCGCTCGGCAAATACTAGGCTGGGCCCAGCTGCGAGGGGCGTTACCTTTTCAATTTTCAAGCCCACCAGTGAATTTCCGTCGACATCTTCAAGCTGTCCAACTATCTCAACGCTGAGCGGCAGTGAATCGCCAACACTAAAGGGCCCTATAAGTAGCACGGTACGCTGTTCGAGAGTCTCTATCGCGGGTCGCAATGTCGCACACAGTGGAGTCACAATTTCACCCGAGGTCGTTTCAACAGCAAAGGCTGCGGCAGAAATTGATGCACTGTTTATCTGCACAGAAAAGGCAACAGGCATTCCATCCTGATCGCGAGCCGGAGGCAATCCACATAATCGAGTTGCTAGTGGAGGCAATGGATCAAGCCCGTGATACGCAGACAGAATGCGAATCTCATTCTCACTTTCCCTTACATTCTCCTGTGCACTCGCCACAACGAAAAAACAGAGAATGGGTATTGTTGTGAATAGTTTCATTATCTATCTCCATACTTTGCACGGCAGTGCCGGCACTCAAAGAACCAGTGAATCAGGGCTCGTCACTGTAGCCCCTGAACCGACCTGCTATGTCTCCACTTGAAACCGCTGAGGCAATTGAGCTTTGAATCTCTGTTCGAAAAAGGGGGCAGCAACTTGGTCCCAAGATAGCTTTTGTACCACCCTTACACCTGATACAAGTCAATCAGCTTCAGCCAATGCTTTCATCGCTCTCAGTGCATTAGTAAACATGCCACGACGCCGCTCAATATCTGCATCTTTCGCAGCCTGATCTGTTAGGTTTGATACATCATAAGTTAATGTATACAGCATCTTTGAAGTGCTGTCGGTCACAGGTCTTGCTTCCATAAACCCGTGGTAAAGATCATAGAACTCCCCTTCCACCGCAGGTTGCGTATACCCATAGGAAAGCGCAGTTTGCGCCACCATGATTTCGATTACACGCCCACCCATAAGTGAGCGCACTGATCCCATACCGCCATCGCCGGAAGTAATCTCACAAGGCAGCCTCAACCACTCACTAATGGCGCAGTAATTGCCGACCTTTTCCCAAACTTCTGCGGCAGGTTTGTTGATGTCGATCTCCATATCGATGGTCACATATTCCTGTGCCATCGCTGGAAAGAAAACTAGTAGAGCTACAACTGCAAGCACTGGTTTTAATATATAGCGCATAGGGCCTTCCTCATTGATAATCGCGATGTCGGATGATCCAGTAGATAACCATCCCTAACGCGCGGGGCTCTTTTATACTGACAGAAGAGCAAGAAAAGAGGGGCAAGTAGTATCAGACATGTCAATGACATGTCACGTCATGTAGGGCATGAGAAAAATTTAAAGATATGAGGCAGAATTCAGAGAGGCTTTAATAAATATCGAAGCTTGATTTCGATGCTTTGCGTTTGACAGTGGCGCCGTCAGTTAGAACCGCCGAGCAATCTCCGCACTGCAGAAGTCTCTGCGTCTTCCAGCGAGCGCGACAAATTGCTTAAAGCATCAAATTGCTCGTCCGCGAGCACCCATCCATTGGTAGATGTAATTTCGTCAACGCAAGAAAACATACTGACGAAATTATCGGTCTCAGATTGCACGGTAATGGGTTTTCTTTGATTTGCATAACAGGATAGAAAATCATCAAGGATAAAATCTATTGTTATATCAGAATTTCGCTGAAGCTCACCTCCCGACATTGAGAGAATCCTGGCAATAAACCTCAAGGTGCTTACTTCTAGCAAAGTAACGCTAGCGTTTTGCGATGTCACATCTTCCTGCATTCTGAGCAACGAAGGTATTGGTCGTTCTCCAAAATAGCCAACGTACTCATTTACTACTTCCTCCAGGCTAGACCGTGCTTGTTTATAGGGTTCTGACCAATTGAAATTTGAATCAGAAGTCGGCGCCTGTGCCACCGCAAGTTGGTTATGTTCAGCAGAAAGTTGCCCGATCTGAGAGTAAAGATCGTTGATGAGATAGGCTGAGACTGCGATGAAAGAAGCTGTTAGGTAAGATAGCCAACCTACCCTTGAGGGAGGGAGAGTTGAGCCTAACCATGCCGATAAGCTTCCTTTTCGGGGCCTCTTCTTCTGTGGAGACGACTCTCTAGATGAAGACATGAAATCGGAGAAGGGTAGCTCGAATAGAGCTGCTAACGCTTTAGCGCTTTCTACGGAAGGCTGGACTTGCCCGTTCTCAATGCGGTGAATAGTCCTGACACTCAATCCGGTCAGGTCGGACAGATCCGATTGCGACCATCCTTTCTCTTTTCTCAGTTCTTTTATGTCCATTTCTCGGACCGGATAGCGTGTTAGAGCCACTTGAATAGATCGCGTATTGTTATGTCACTGCGTGATTTCGAAATAGTCTACACCCATGCTTGTAGCCAGTCACGTAGGGCTCAACCTAATTTCGTTGCTTTTCGTCGCAAAGACCCGACCAAATGGGGGCTATATCTGGGTTCGTGGAGCAGTTTGGACCAAATTCTTCAAAGAAAACGCGGCCTTAAGTCCTTACCATTAGGGAATTCGCTGCTATCCCTTGATTTCCAATCTGGAAAGGCAAAAGCTATTGAGTTTAGAGCCCGTGGCCCCCTAACGCTCAGCGCAATGAACTGCCTTCCATCAAATGTCATAATGAGGAAGCTTTCCTCTTGTCTAGACGTTAGAGGTTACCATTTAGACATCTGTCCCGAGTTTCACAGCTAGAAAATCTTCAAGAAGCTTGACTCACTTTTTTATTTCTGTATTATCTTTCGCCGCACCGATTTGATCCAGATTGCGGGGTGCGTTACAAATACCAGCTAAATCGGACCCACTTTTTGGAACCCGATCTAGCGCCGCTGGGTCGGGTTTTTTCGTTTCAGCCTATGGTTAGCCCATACATCTCACTTACGGGGTGGCCATGAAACGACCCGTCTACAGAAAGCAAGTGTCATGTCGTGATTTGATCCTATTGCCGCGACAAAAAAGAAAGCGCTAAAACGGAATCTTTCCCAGGATCCAACATTGACTAGATGGAGTTTTTCTATGCGAAAACTGTATGTTAACGCGCGTTATTTATTAGTGCCTGCGATGACGATCGCAACAATCATTGGACTATATTTGGGAGGATTTTACGTATGGCTTGGAGTCGTGCTTTTTGGGGTAAATACCATCCTGGATACTCTTACGAAAGATATACATCTCCGGGCAGATTTTGATGATTCAGGAAACTCTTTTGGAGTTAAGGGCTTTCAATACTCTGTTATGTATCTGATGCTTCCAATTTTTATTGTCCTGCAGACAGCGCTTGCAAACAATCTGTATAAGTTTGTGTCCCTCGGTGTGTTGGAAACAAGCGAGATCATAGGATCTATCCTGTCATGCGGATTGTGGGCGGGGCTTGGCATAATCTACGGGCATGAACTCTCGCACAACAAAAAAGAAGGCTTTGCTGTTTCCAGGGCAATAATGGCTCTCAGTGGGGCCTCACACTTTACCTATGCTCATGTGTTCAATCATCACTTAGATTTGGGACATGAAAAAGACCCGGCGACAGCCCCCAGGGGGAGAAATGTATATGCGCATGCCTGGCTGTCGCATATGGGTCAGTCGAAATTTTCCTATGATTTAGAGCGGAAAAAACTTCAGCAAGCTAATAGTAGATTTCTGTCTACTCGAAATATGTGGTTGCGCGGCTATCTCTATAGCCTTCCTACTGTCGTGCTTTTCGTTTGGAGTGGAGGCATCGTCGGCGTGGCTGCCCTTTTGGCCGTCTGGTCAATATCAAATTTCCTTTTAGAGGCGCTCAATTTCATGGGCCATTACGGTCTAATCCGGGAACAAAGTAAACCTGTTGAGCACAGGCATTCTTGGGATAACGATAATTTATTCACGAGCTGGTTTTTCATCGAAATAGGTCGGCAGTGTGATCATCATGTGAGAGGTGAAACATTTTTTTGGGAGCTGGATGATGTCCAAGGGCCAAATTACGGGATTGGATATTTCTCTCTATTCGTCTTAACCCTCATACCAGGCCTTTTTCGGGCGTTTGTTCAGAAGCATCTTGATAATTGGGATAACAACTTCGCAACGGAAGGTGAAAAGAAAATTATCGAAGAATATTTCCCGAATAAGACAAGTTTATTGGGCGCATAGCAATGCTCCAGCGACTGTTAAATAGAAAAAAATCCTTCTCTGTGAACGTCTCACCTGGCAATCATCATTTTGCGCTCGACCGGAAAGAGACTCTATTGGCTGGAGCGCTGAAAGCCGGCCTGAATTGGCCTCACAAGTGCCAAGTTGGTAGTTGTGGGAGATGCAAATGCAAAATTCTCGACGGCGCTATAAGACCGGAGATTGATTTCAACTACGTCTTGACGCCTGCTGAAGTCAGAGCTGGATATATTCTCGCTTGTCAGTCAACGCCAAAAACAGATCTAAAAGTAACTGTAAACCTCCTCAACAAAGGAAATTAGCAATGAAAAATAATCTCGCCTTTTTTGCAATGATCACATGGACAATATCTGCGGGCGCAGGTTTGTATTTTTCGGGGATACTCGCCCAGCACACAGCAATTGGCTGGTCATTAATAGCAGCATTAATTTTGCTGGGTATCCATATTGGAAATCTAATTCTATATTTCAAGTTAGCTGGTGATGAACCATACAAATGGAAACGAGAGAGCGAGGCCAAAGGCGTTAGCGCGTAATTCTTATGAAGAAAACAGAACAGGATTATCTAATATTTACCGGTACCTGCAATGCAGGTACCGGTGTTGTTGCTGCAATCACCGGATATCTAGCCAAACACAATTGCTATATTTGCGCCCTCGAGCAATTTGATGACGAGTCTACCGGCAAATTCTTCATGAGAGCGGTTTTTCGATTGCAAGATGGCTCGCCTCCGGTTGATACCTTACGAGGAGACTTCGATATTATAGCGAAGAATTTTTCCATGGATTGGCAGATTTACGACCCGAACAAGGCAGTGAAAACAGTCATATTAGTGTCAAAATATGATCATTGCTTAGAAGATATCCTCTATCGCTTAAGGAAAGACGAATTTAATATAGAAATAACTGCAGTCATCTCTAACCACGTAGACCTTCAGCATATAGTTGAACGCTATGATCTACCGTTCATCTACCTGCCTGTAACGCGAGAGACCAAAATCGAGCAAGAGATGCAGATCGAGAAAATTATCGAGGAAACGAAAACAGAGTTCGTAATCCTTGCGAGATACATGCAAATTCTCTCGGAGAGGCTAGTAGATCGCTTGGAAGGAAAATGTATAAACATCCATCATTCATTTTTACCAAGTTTCAAGGGAGCAAGCCCTTACAAGCAGGCATTCAATCGAGGCGTAAAGGTCATCGGAGCAACTGCTCATTATGTCACCTCGGACCTTGATGAAGGCCCAATAATTGAACAACTCGTAACGCGAGTTGATCATAATTCAAAGCCTGAGCAACTCGAGCGCATTGGCAGAGAAAATGAGTCAATAGCCCTAGCCCGAGCGATCACCTACCATGTTGAGCGTCGAGTTTTTCTTGACGGGAATAAAACCGTTGTATTCCTTGGCGGGTAATTTCTTGAGAAGCTAAATTGGCCTGAAGTCGCGTGCAATTTATTTAGGTTTCCCTCGAGGCAAATCGGTTGCCAAGCGAAATTCAAGCTTAGAAGCCACCTAATTTTATGCGCGAGGCAAGATGCGTCTCTCCCATAAACTGGTCATTGAGTAAAACTCTGCTTCCAGCAGATCTCAAACGAACAGTAGGTTTGGACCACTGAGACCCAACTGACCACAACTGACCACAATAGCAGGCAACTGATAAAGTCAGGTGTTATAGTAGGGAAAGTAACGCAGGCTGTTGTGGTGAGTTGTGGTTGATTGTCTGCGAGGGACTCATAATCCG
>VMDB01000228.1 GCA_008081075.1 Halieaceae bacterium | reverse complement strand
AGGCGTCGGCAATTTTCTCCTGCGTCATCTGCTTGTCGGCCAGCAGTTCGCCCTTAGTGCGTCGACTCAAGGCGCGCTCACACATCATATCCAGCGCCTTGCGAATCACACCCACCGTCCTCATGGCGTGGTGCACGCGTCCGCCGCCCAGACGTGTCTGAGCAACATGGAAGCCCTGGCCTTCGCTGCCGAGCAAGTTCTCAGTAGGCACGCGGCAATCTTTAAATGAGATGTAGGCGTGAACCCCGTCTCCCTGCTCGACATAGGGGCCGACGGCGGAATTTCTGATGATTTCCATTCCCGGCGTGCCTTGCTCCACCAGGAAGATGGAGGCGCCCTGATGGATGGGGACGTCCGGGTTAGTCACCACCATGACGAGCAAGAAGGCGGAGAAACGCGCGTGCGAGGCGAACCATTTTTCGCCATTGATCACCCAGTCGTCCCCGTCGCGTGTCGCGGTACACAGGAATTCTCCGGGATCGGCGCCCGCCTGCGGTTCTGTCATGGAGTAGCAGGAGGCGATTTCTGCGTTCAGTAGGGGCTTAAGGTATTTCTCTTTCTGTTCTGGTGTGCCGAATTTAGCGAGGATTTCGGCGTTCCCCGAGTCGGGTGCCTGACATCCGAAAACGCTGGGCCCAAAGCGACTTCGTCCCAGAATCTCGTTCATTAACCCAAGGCTCACTTGGCCGTATCCCTGTCCGCCCAACTTGGGCTCGAGGTGACAAGCCCAGAGTCGGCGTTCTTTGACGATTTCGCGCAGGGGCGCCATCGCTGCAAAGGCTGGGGACTGGGGGTCCCAGGGGTCGCCTGGCTCTCTGAATACCAGATCCAGTGGCTCGATTTCCTCTCTCGTGAACTGGTCGATCCAGTTCAAAGAAGCTTGAAATTCAGGGTCTGTCTCAAAGGACCACACAGCCAATACCTCCTAGGTGCCGTGGTGCGCAGCGGGTGCACGATTGCGTCGCGCGGCCAACGCAGGGTTGCCAAATCAGGGCGCTAGTTTAGACTTGCTAGACGCAAACAAGCAACGCGACCGATAAGAAAACTGCCCGTTTGCGGCGCCTGTCGGGGGCATTTTAGGAGAAGTAACGTATGTCTGGCAGTCAAGTCTGGGTCGTGACCGGGGCGTCGCGGGGTATTGGCGCGTCGGTGGCGCGTGTGGCGATAGAGGCAGGGCATCAGGTCGCGCTGCTGGCCCGCGGGGAGGCGGTATTGGCGCTGGCGGAGTCACTGGGCGATCGTGCCACGGGATTCCAGTGCGATGTGGCCAACCGCGAGTCCATAGACGCCACGATTGCAGCCGTAGTGGCGGCCTACGGTCGCATAGACACCTTGGTCAACAATGCCGGTGTGCACCGGGGGGGCAAGCTCCCCAGGCTGAGCGACGAAGCGTGGCAAGAGGTGCTGCAAGTGAATCTAACGGGGGCGATGACTATGACCCGTGCCGCCCTCGCGCACATGGATGCGGGCGCTGCAATTGTCAATGTGGGCGCAGTCGTGGGCTTCCGCGGCTTTCCAGGAGATGCCGCCTATGCCTCATCTAAAGCGGGTTTATCGGGTCTGACCAAAGCATTGGCAATTGAGTTAGCCCCCAAGGCGATTACCGCGAATCTTGTTATACCGGGCCTTGTGCTGACCGAGATGACCTCAGGTCTGAGTGAAGCGGCGCTCGAAAAAATGAATGGTCAGATCCCCATGCGTCGCTTTGCCGAGGAGCGGGAAATCGCCGAGGTCGTTTATTGGGTCAGTCAGAGCCGTTATATGACGGGCGCCTGTGTGCCGGTTGATGGCGGTTTGCTGTCTAGCTTTGGAGTCGTCTGATGGCAGAGGACGTCACCGATGCGGTCGCTAAGTGGTTGAAAGCGACGCTGGATTGGCAACAGCCCGAATTCGTGACTGCGCTAAGCGGGGGCAACTCCAATCTCACGTGGCTGTTTCGCGATGGTGATCGTGCTTGCGTCGTAAGGACCCCGCCGGCTAACGACATCTCTCCAACCTCCGCCCGCGGGATTCAGCGAGAGGCGGAGATTCTGCAGGCGATTGCGGTGTATCCCGTGCGTGCGCCCGGGGTGTTGGCCTGGTGCGATGATGTGTCGGTTATTGGCAGGCCTTTCTTGGTACAGGAGTGGATCGACGGGGTTGCGCTGACCGACGCGATGCCAGAGCAATATCCCGACACCGCCGACAGCGTCAATGCGCTGGGCCGGGACTTGATTGATCAGCTTGTCGCTTTGCACAGCGTGCCGACTGACCTGCCAGCGCTGGCCAAGTTAGGGCGCCCGGAGCAATTTGTGGAGCGGCAGATTGACCGCTGGCTGGGTGTGCGGCGAGAGCATGCGGTTCGAGAGCTACCGCAATTGTTTGCCTTAGGTGAGTGGCTGCAGCGGCATGTCCCAGCGGGCACGTCGCCTGCCGTGATTCACGGGGATTACCATCTCGACAACACGCTGGCTGCGCGCGACAAGCCCAAAATTTTGGCGATTATTGATTGGGAATTGGCCACAGTGGGGGATCCTTATATGGACGTCGCTCTTATGCTGATGTTCTGGGGTGACTATCGCACTCAGGAGCCACCGGCTTTCAGTGCCTTGCAGGCGGTCTCGCGGCGATCCGGCGTGATTAGTCGCAGAGAATTGGCGGGCCGATGGGCAGAGGGGCTAGGGCGCCCTTTGCATCATATGAACTTTTACATGGCGCTCTCGTTTTGGCGGCTGGCGGCCATTATTGAGGGCGCCTACGGCCTATACGTGGCTGGAAAATTGGACACGGCCTACGCGCGCGGACTCGAGTATGACGTGCCGGCATTGCTCGCGGAGGCTGAACGTGCCGCCGCTGGGGATTGGTAGGCCCAATGCTCAGCACAATGATGAATACCCCCCTCGGTGTTGCAACGTTACACCGCTTCGGCGCGCGCCATTTCGGTGACAGTCGTGTAGGTGATTACGATGGCCAGAACGTTCACTGGCGCACCTATCAAGACATCGATTGCAGCAGCGCGAGCCTCGCGCACGGTCTGAAGCGATTGGGGCTGAATCGCGGTGATCGGGTTGGCACCTTCATGTGGAACAGCACCCAGCATCTGGAGGTTTATCTGGCCGTGCCGTCCATGGGCGGCGTGCTCCACACCGTTAACTGCCGCCTGTCTCCCGAGCATATTGCTTACATCATCAATCATGCGGAGGATCGTTTTTTGGTGGTGGATGGCCGTCTCGCCGAACTGCTTGACCCGGTGCTGCCATTGCTGACTACTGTTGAGGTTTTGTTGGTGGTGGGTGATCCCGCCGTGCTCGATGATGAGCGCGTGATTTCCTATGACGCGTTGGTGGCCGAGGGCGCGAAAGAGTATGCCTGGCCAGAGACGGAGGAAAACGCGGCGGCGGGCATCTGTTACACCAGTGGTACCACCGGGAATCCCAAGGGTGTGGCATACAGTCAGCGCACCACCTACTTGCATGCATTGGCTTCGCGCGCGGTGGACAGTTTTGCGGTGCAGGAGCGCGATACGATCCTGATGTTGCCCTCTATGTTTCATGCCAACGCCTGGGGGTTTCCCTACAGCGGCTGGATGTCGGGCGCCGATATGGTGATGCCGGGCCCTCATCTCCAAGGCCCGCATTTGCGCGCCATGATAGAGGCGACGCGACCAACGCTGACGGCGATGGTGCCGACGATTCTGGGAGATTTGCTGCGGGCGGATGCCGAGACGCCGCTCGATCTTTCCTGTTTTCGAGCGATTGTGTCCGGTGGCTCGGCGGTGCCCTCATCCATGATTGAGGCGGTTCGTGATCGCTGGAGCGTCCCCGTAATTCAGGGGTGGGGCATGACCGAGACCAGCCCCATGTGTGTGCTATCACACCCCCCGAAGGCCTTGGGTGGCGAATCAGAAACTTATTGGCGCCTTAAGAGCGGCCGGCCTGTACCCGGAATCGAGGTGCGGGTGGTGGACGAGTCTGGTGCCTGCTTGCCTGAAGATGGTAAGACGGTCGGCGAATTGCAGTTGCGTGGTGCTTGGGTTACTGGCAGCTATTTGAACACTGACAGCGATGCCTTCGCCGATGACGGGTGGTTGCGCACGGGCGATGTCGGCATGATCGACGCCAAGGGTTACGTGCAACTGACTGATCGCACCAAGGACGTCATTAAATCCGGTGGGGAATGGATCTCGTCAGTCGATCTCGAAGATGTGTTGCTCAAATCCGCAGATGTTGCTGAAGTCGCCGTGATTGCAATCCCCGACGCGCGTTGGCAGGAGCGTCCATTGGCCGTGATCGTTCTGGCGTCCGGGGATGACGAAATCGCTGCGATGGAGCGGCTGCGGCACTTTTTGGGTGATAAGGTCGCGAAGTTTTGGGTGCCCGAGTACTGGTGCTTCACCAGCGAGATACCCAAAACCAGTGTGGGTAAGATGGATAAAAAAGTATTGCGGGCCATGCTTGAGAATAACCAGCTCACGATCACGCATTACGACAACAAGGGAGGGGGAAATGGATGACGTGACAGAGCAAGTGTCTGTGATGCCGCCGCCCGCGCAGGTGACGACACAGGCGGAACGCAGTGCCTTGTCGGACCAGAGGATGTTCGAGGTGGCGATCGAGCTGGTCAACGAGCGGGGCACTGCCAAAACAACTTTGAAGGATATCGGCGAGCGCGCCGGTTACAGTCGGGGTTTGGCCAGCTATCGCTTTGGTTCGAAAGATGGGCTCTGGATGGAGCTTTTTGCCCGGTTCGACGACATCTGGAAGGCGCATTTATCGCAGTACCTAGCGGGTCAGTCCGGCCTTGCGGCCTTGCGCGCGGCGATGCAGGCGCAGCGTGACATCTTCACCCGGGAGTCGGGTTATCTTCGGGCGATGTATATCCTGTGGTACGAATCTCTCGGGAGAGAGTCCGATATTCGTGCCAGCCTGGCCCGACATCATGTGATCTATCGAAGAGACGTTCGCCAGTGGATAGAGCAGGCGCAAGCGTCTGGTGAGGTAAAACCAGAGGTCGATGCTGAGCACTTTGCGGTGGGTTACTGCTCGACGATGTTTGGCACGATTTATCAATGGGTGGTGGCCCCCGATGCCATCGATATCAACACGTTTTTTGATTCTTTTGCTGCCACCACTTTGGCGGCGATTACCCAACCGGAGGGTTGATCATGGCTAGATTAGAAGTCGATGGCAGTAAGAGTATTTATTTCGAGGATTTGGGGGGCTCAGGGCGGGCCATGATCCTGATTCATGGCTGGGGCATGGATAACCGGTGTTGGGATGGCGTCATTCTGCCGCTCCAGGCAGCAGGACATCGCGTGATCACGCTGGATCATCGGGGCTGCGGGCGCTCTGATCACGATTTCGCCGATTTGGGTATCGCCGCTATCGCAGGCGACGTCGCCAAGCTCGTGGCCCATTTGGGTCTGACCGACGTTGTGGTGAACGGGTGGTCTTTGGGTGGAGCGGTTGCGACACACGCGGCGAGCTTGCTTGGAGATCGCTGCAGCGCCTTAGTACTGACGGCAGGTGCGAGCCCGATTTACACGCAAAAGCCCGATCTTTCTATCGGCGGTATGCCGGAGGACGTCATGGGTAACGTGGCTGCCATGAACGATGACCGGGTGAATTTCTTGACGATGCTGGCCACCGCCATCTGCGCAAAACCGCCGACAGATGCCGTTTTGGCATGGATGGCCGGTGCCTTTATCAACTCGAGTGCTCGTGCTTCAGCGACCTTGGCAGAGCTGGCCCATCTCGATCAGCGCGAGATGATGATGGCGTTGGATATCCCGGTCCTGTCATTTATTTGTGGTCAGGACGGATTTGTGGCGCCGGATATTTCACGTTGGGTGGCAGAGAACCACCCGCGTGCAACAGGCGTAGAGTTCCCAGAGAGTGGTCATGCTCCGTTCATCGAAGAACGAGAAGGGTATCTCGAGGCCCTCAATCAATTTGTCAGCGGGCTCTGAAAAGGAGAGAAGTATGGCGTCTAATGTGGACTTTGGCCTCTGGTACGACTTTCGTAATCCGGAGCCGTGGCAGATCGACTTTGAGCAATTCTATGCGGAGCGTCTTGATCAAATTGTCCGCGCCGAGGGCATGGGATTCGATTCGGTCTGGCTGACGGAACACCACTTTTGTGATGACGGCTATACGCCCTCGCCCATGGTGATTCACGCCGCGATTGCAGCTCGCACGCAACGGATGAGACTCGGTACCAACCTGATGCTTCTACCGCTCGCGGACCCGGTTCGCATGGCAGAAGACGCCGCCACGCTGTCGCTGATATCGGGCGGTCGATTCGATCTCGGCGTAGGCATCGGTTATCGGGCGCTGGAATTCGACCAGTTCGATAGAAAAATTTCCCATCGTCCGAGCTTGGTTGAGGAAGGCATAGAAATTTTGCGGCGCGCTTGGTCGGGAGAAGCCGTTAACTTTGAAGGTAAGCGTTTTACCGTGGGTGATCTCAAGATTACGCCCAAGCCCAATCGAGCACCCAAAGTGCTGTTGGGCGGCATGGCGCCGCCGGCGATTGATCGCGCCGCGCGCATTGCCGATGGCTTTCTCTGCACCGGCGGTATCGGCATGGATACCTACGTGGAGTGTCTCAAGGCAAACGGCAAGTCGCCGGAGGAGGGCAATATCATTCTGGGCTGCTGGGCGATCATTGCCGAGGATCCCGAGGCGGAGGCCGAGCGTGTGGGTGAGCACGTGCTTTATCAATCAAACGAATACATTCGCTGGGGCGCCTTTGGCCCCCCTGATCAAACGCCATTGTTCCCCGATGCGCGCACAGCAATAGAAAATGGCCTCTATGAGCTTTGGGATGCGGATCAGGCGGTGGCCAACCTCAGTGCCCTGATCGAGCAGTATCCCCAGATCTCGGATATCCATTTCTGGGCCCAGTTCCCTGGCGAAAGCGTCGCCGCGGGGGATCGCAGAATGGCTTACATTGCCGAAAAGGTGCTACCGCGACTGCGCTAACGCGGAGTTTGTGAGTGATCTAGGCGGGGTGACGGCTCAGTTTGGCAACCGATTGAGCCGTCGCGACGACTGCCCCCGTCGCGTCTTGGATTTCCGCCTCTAGAAATGCAGTGCGAAACGTGGCTTTTTTGACTCTACCTATTGCGGTCAGGGGCTGGTTCCCGCGACAAGCACTGATGAACTGGGTGGTGATATCCAGCGAGGCAACATTGCTGACGCTATCTTCAGTGCCAAACAGCGCGTGGGACATGGCAGCGTCCAGCATGGCTGTGACGAAACCCCCTTGTACCACATCGACCGAGTGGCAAAAGTCCAGGGGCACGGTGAACTCGAATACCGCTTGCTGGGCCTCAACATCGAGCGCAGTGATCTTGCCGCCCAGTAATTTGATGAAGCCGGGTGCTCTGGCGTTTAAAGATTCGATCCGTGCTGCAGTGTCTGTCATCCGTGGCTTACCTCTGCGGTCAGGGGCGAGCAGTCTAGCGACAAACTGACATGATAAATAGCGATCTCAATGACTGTGCCGAGAGGTCGAGGTGCCTGTTAGCGTGAAATTATTAAAAACCGCCGAGGACAGCATTTGCCAATGAGCGCTGATACCTTAATCGAGATTGCCGACGTCGAGTGCGACGGCCTAGAAATTGCCTCGTGGCGCGTCGG
>VMDB01000031.1 GCA_008081075.1 Halieaceae bacterium | reverse complement strand
TTATCGCTCATAAACCAGATCAGCGTATTGTCGAGCATTCCCTCACGCTCTAGGCGCGCAGTCAGCCGTCCAATGGCGGCGTCCAGCTCCGACACCATTGCCGCGTGCCGCCGGCGATTAACACTTTCAATGTGTGAGTACCGAGCGATCGCATCAGCGGGTGCCTCATTCGGCAAATGAGGCGCATTGAACGCCGCATACAAAAAGAGCGGCTTGACAGGATCGCGATCTGAGATCAGTTGCTCGATTTCATCAATAGAGAGATGCGTTGCGTAACCCGCTTCTCTCACCGTGACGCCATTGCGCTGCCAATCCAGACCCCCACCATGCACATGATCCCAGTAGCCAATGCCACCTGTCAGGTTCCCGTAAAAATGCTCAAACCCACGCGCCAGCGGATGATATTCGGGCTGCCGAAATCCAAGGTGCCACTTACCCACCATGGCGGTTTGATAACCCAAGTCCTGTAAGTACTCCGGCAGCAACTTTTCACTCAATGGTAGGCCTGTGGCGATGTGCTTAGAGAAGGGGGAGTAAATGCCGAGCGCCTGCGGTGACTTGCCCGTTAATAGCGCCGCTCGCGTGGGAGTGCAGCTGGTCTGCGCATAAAAGCGCTCCAGTACCAGTCCCTCGGCCGCAAGCTGGTCGATGTGAGGCGTAAGAATCTCACTACCGTGATAGCCCACATCGTTCCAGCCCAAATCGTCGGCCAAAATAATGACGATATTGGGCCGCGTATCACTCGCATTGACCCCACTGGCAAAGCCAATAAGCACTGCAATGTGCAGCGCTTTTTGGAGTTGTCTTTTCATGCTCGACAGGCTCACGACTCTATTCAATTTTGTTGGTGAGATGCCCGAGGTAGGTTGCCTGGGTTCTCACAACATCGCCGGCTTGTAAATAAAACTGTTGGCCCCAAATATTGAGCGGCTTGAAAAGCACACCGGCTCCGGTGCCCGTCAAAATTAAAGTACCTTTGGGTATGTGATCACTCGGTAGTAATGGGATGGTGTTATCGCCTTGTTGGTAGAGCATGTCGGCGTCGTTTAATGCTTTATCAATAATCTCATCGAGCGAAAGAATCATTTCAGAGAGGCTAAAGGCTTGTAAGCGACGCTCATTGACGAACAGCTCAGCAGAGATTGATCGATAAAAATCGGGATCTTTCGGTATAACGACCAGATACCCGGTAGGTAGGCACCCATTGCAACCTTTTCCTGTCGCAAAGCCTGTTCGCCCGAGGGGCTCGTCGAGATCGATTTCGCGAACTAACGACCAGCGATCCGTAAAATCATTACACAGCACAAAGCCGAAGCGTGGTCTGGGCTCATTCGGCCTAATAGAGCCTAATGGGAAGGCACAAATCTCAGCTTCAAAATCGAGCCTGGAAACAAACGGCACGGTTTGATTCCACGAGCCGGCTTCAACAAGTTTGGGAAATAAGAATGGTGGATCGTCCGAGTAAACCTCTTCCGCATGCTCTCGGAAATTCGTTCCCGCAGCCACGCTAGGATATGAGTAGTTCGCGGGTTGTATTAGCTCGTCAATCGAAAAAGACTCAAGCGCAGCGTCCGTCTCCCAAAGGGATGAGGCGCCGACTATCTCAAGGAACCTAAATAAATCTTCGGTAGCGTCGTCACCATGAATTGCGGTTAGATTAATGCCGCGAAGGCTATCGCCCTCATGAGCTGTTACCAGTATCAGAGCCCTGTCAGTCCGTGCAAAGGTCAGTGCCTCTGATGGAACTGCAATAACAACTGATTGGTCCTCATGCACTCCGTCGACTACAGGCATCGAAACGTAATAGCTGACTCCAATAAAACACCCCGCTATCAGAACCAGTCCGGCGATCAGTTTTTTAAGCATGCTGTCTCCTAGATCAAGCCCGCGTAGGAGCCACCATCGAGCTGTAAATTTTGACCCGAAATAAATCCGGCCTGCGTGCTGCATAAAAAGGCGCACGCATCGCCAAATTCGGAGGGAATGCCCATGCGCTTTGCAGCAATAGACTCATTGATCTCGGCGATGGCCTCCTCTTTGGTGAGACCCTTAAACTCCATTGCCATCTTCACCATAAATTTTTGTCGGTCAGTATCAAACCGCTCGGGCAACATGTTATTGATAGTAACGTTGAAAGGAGCGACCTCAGCCGAGAGGCCTTTGCACAAAGCGGTCAACCCAGTACGCGCAGAAGTAGACAGGCCCATAGGGGCTCGGGGTGACTTCACCATAGCCGATGTGATGTTAACGATGCGGCCAAAACGGCGCTCTTTCATGCCCTCTAACAAAGCCTGAATCAGCAAAACCGGCGCCATAAAGTTGGCATCAATCGCCGCCTGAAAATCGTCGCGAGCCCAGTTGTTAAATATACCGGGCGGCGGTCCGTCATTGTTATTCACAAGAATATCGGCGTCGGGACAGGCCGCGATCAAATCCGATCGGCCTGACTCGGAATTGAGGTCAGCGACTACTGCAGTGACGCCTCCAGCACCGATCGCCACTATCTCAGCCTCAGCGGTCGTCAGAGTCTCCTCATTGCGACCATTGATAACAACATGGACGCCTTCTCTCGCGAGGGAGATGGCGCAGGCTTTCCCCAGGCCCCGCGACGAAGCGCAGACGATCGCTTTCTTACCCTCAAGTCCCAGATCCATCGTCAATCATCCTCTCGCTAAAATTTGCTTAACCGCCGTCATGAAACGATCCTCATCCACCTGATCAAAGCGGGCCGCAATGTGGCCGTCGGGTCTTATGAGTACCGCACCGTTATCCGTAAGTCCTGTCTGATTTTGCCAGCTATCTTCGTCTTTAAAATCAGCACCAAAAGTCAGCTGATTTATCTGGGGGTGCCCTGCTAAGACGCCTGAATCGGGGCCATGGAGTAGCGTAAAAGTACTGGGCGATATCAGCGATTGCAGTGGCTGGACTACTCCGTCATGTGTCACCCAGCGGTGCGGAAAATGAGCGCCGGCATCCCAAGAGGGCTGATAATCAGAGACGTCCAACACATCAGGAATGGGAGCCGGATCAACAATTGCCTCGCTGTTGTAGCGGTAGCCAATTTGCAGATCAAAACTATCAAAGTGAGGCTTTTGTGCCGCAACAGCCTCAGCCAGCTCCGGGAACGCCTCCGGACTCTCGGCGACTGAAGCATAGCGCTCAGCGGTTTTCTCTGGGTCTAAGCCGTGGATAGCGACAATCAGATCAAACAGTTTCATCGCGTTATTGAGACTTTGCTCATTGTTGACCCGGGCTATCGGTTGGCGCTCGATTTCGTAGCTATCGAGTAGCGCATCGCCAGCGACGCCCTTCATCACAGCAGCCAACTTCCATGTCAGGTTTTGTACGTCACCAACGCCGGTATTCAGACCAAGACCACCGGCGGGCGGTATTCGGTGTGCCGAGTCGCCGGCGAGGAAGACCCGGCCTTTGCGATATGCTTTAGCTACCTGTGCAGTCATGACCCAAGGACTGATATGTTCGATAGTTGTCTCCGGGAGCGGCTGTCCAACAGCCTGTTCAATCAGTCCGAGGCATTTTTCGTCGGTGTAGTCTTCTCTGTTTTCAAGCTCGGGATTCCAGTCATGCATTAGCACCCAGGTTTTTGCCTGATCGTAGGCGATCAGCGCACCACTGACGCCGGGCTCGAGCAAGAAGTAGAGCAAGCCCCGCTTACCCGCTGTGACGGCGCGAAGATCTGACTGAAAATGAATCATCAGATAGTTAGCCAGCACATCGGGACCCTCCATTTCAATCCCAAGGAGCCCCCGCAGTTTTGAATTCGCACCGTCCGATGCAATGACGTAGCTAAACGATGCAGTTTGAATTTCGCCGGACTCAGCTATCTCTAGCGTCGCATCCACCGCGTTACCCTGGTCAACGAGCGAGGTGCACTCGACACCGCGCCTAAACTCGATAAGTTCGCTATTTCGCACGTGCGTCTGCAGTTCGCTTTCAAAGATAGGTTGGGAGACATTGCTGAGTGGGAAAGGCGTAAACGCGAAGGCGCCTTCGTCTTGACGTTCGTAGGGCAAGGAACCGAACTCGGTTCCTGTCATCGTTCCCACAAAACGCACATGGCCTGCCTCATCGGCACTCGCGCCTAGCTCACGTAAATGCTGGGCACTAATGCCTATGCTGTCGCATATTTCGAGTGTCCTCGCGTTTATCGCGTGAGCTCTAGGCGCCGTTGAGGTCTCACTACGTTTATCAATAAGACAGGAATGAATGCCATGATGAGCGAGTAGCAATGCTGCCATTTGGCCAACCGGGCCTGCCCCAACGATTAAAACTTTCTGACTATGTTGCTCCGCCGACACTATGGTATTTCTCCAACAAATCTTCAAATTCTGAAATTATTCTCATTTTTGACATATTCCTCATTTTTCTTGCCTGCTGTCAAATGGTTCGATAAGTTAGCTGGAAACCAAAGGCGATTTTTTGCAATGAATTCATCGGTACACCAACTCTTTCGTCAGCAGACCATCGGTAAAAAAAAGCGCGAGCGCACGCGCGGAGCACTATTGGACAGCGCTATCAGCGTCTTTGCCAAAAAGGGCTATGAAGGAACTCGAATCAGCGATATTACGACTCACGCAGATGTCGCCAACGGAACGTTTTACAACTACTACCAAGACAAAGATCAGCTTCTCCACGATGTTGCATTGGGCTTGGCGGTTGAGATTACCGGCCGTATTAATGAAGAAATGAGCGACGTTACCCACGCGCCAACCCGGGTGGCTCTGGCTACCGCCAAATTGCTGCGAACCTCGCGGAAAGAACCGGAGTGGCTTGATGTCTTGCTCCAAGGCGCATTTATTGTGCCGGAGGTTCAATCAGCCACCATTCAATACTTGAGACAGGATCTTGAGATGGGTGTCGATCAGGGTGAATTTAACGTCGACATCGATTTATTACTCGTTAACCAGTTTATCTCGTTGATTCGCGTAGCGGCTCTGGTCGATCCAACAATGTCCGATGAGACCATTAAGAGCACCTGCGAGGCGGTGCTTCGCCTCGTTGGCATGACCACAGCGAACGCAAAAACCCAAGTCATCGCGGCTTGCGAGTCGCTTCTGGAGGCCTGAGATGGAAACACCATTCATTCGCGTCAAGCAACTCGCTTATGTGAGAGTAAACGCCACGGATAAAGTATCTGCGGAAAAATTTTTGCAGGAGTTCGGCTTGCAGGTGGTCGAGCGCACCAACGGCCAAACGTATTTTCGCGGGACCGATGCAGCGACACCTTGTTATATCTTGTCCGAGGGTCCGGGGACCGTAACAACAATTGCCTTTGAAGCAGAAAGTCTGGAGGACCTCCAAACCTTATCCAAACTTCCCGAAGCATCCGAGATCTATAGCCCAAACGAGCGCTATGGTGGAAAAATAGTTCGACTGACTGACCCCGTGGGCATGTCAGTGGAAGTTGTCTACGGTCGCGAAGCGCTGGAATCCATCGAAGCCGCACCCTCACATACCTTCAATATGAATGGCGAGCGACTCCGGGTAGGCGAACTACCAGCAGTCGCCCACGGACCGTCAAAAGTGAAGCGCTTAGGTCACCTTGTGCTAGAGAGTGCCGACCCCGAAAAGCTCTATGACTGGTATAGCCGCCATTTCGGCCTCACTAAATCCGATGCCGTCGTGCTACCCGATGGTTCGTCACAAATGATTTTTTCACGACTTGATCGAGGTGAAGAATACGTAGACCACCATGTCATTGGGTTTCAGTTTGCCTTGGATGAAGGTGCACGGGTTCAACACCTTGCCTTTGAGGTCGGGAACATGGACGACCTAATGTCTGGCCATGAATTCCTAAAACGCCGAAAGTACAAAAACGTCTGGGGAGTTGGCAGGCACCTCTTAGGTGGGCAGATATTCGATTACTGGAAGAGCCCATCGGGCCTCATCCATGAGCATTGGACGGATACGGATTTACTCAATAACGCGCATGAGCCAGGTGACTGCAAAATCAGTGAAATGCGAGACTACTGGGGACCCGAACCAACTCCCGCTTTCTTAGTGTCTCGCTGGAATTTTAAAGTCATCAAAAATCTGATGCGAATTGTAAAAGCCAGATCCAGCACGGCTAGTTAAGGAGCGCGCAATGGGCATTTGTGTTATTCGGTTTAAGGAGTCAGAAGAGGTCGTTCGATGGGGTATTGTCGAAAATAATCGGGTCATGCCACTGTCGACCCATTACGCGTCTCACCGCGATCTGATGGATGCCTTCTCGGATAACCCAACATCGCTGCAATTCAGTACAGAGGTCGCTGTTCCCCTGGAAACGCTCCAACTTCTGTCTCCAGTGACATCCGATGTGCAGATTTTTTGTCAGGGCCTCAACTACGCTTCGCATCAGGAGGAAGGTGGCGTCAAAACTGGTAAGGGACAAAACCTTATTTTCACCAAGCCCCCCTCCTCTATCTGCGGCCCCCGTGATGACATCATCAGACCTGCAAACTGCCAGCTACTCGACTACGAAGTTGAGCTGGCTCTGGTGTTAAAACGCGATGTACCCGCTGACACCGAAATCACCAATGAGAACCTGCTCGATTATGTGGGTGGCTTTACCCTCGCAAATGACGTTTCAGCGCGGGATCTGTGCTTTGGCGCGCCCATGCTGCAGTGGTTCAAAGGCAAGGGGCATCGGACCTTTTGTCCTACCGGTCCAATCCTTTATCTGATGGAGTCGGAGGAAGTCGATCTCCTGTCAAATCTTAGGCTCACACTCAGCCTGAATGGAGAGTCCCGACAAGACGCAACCACGGATCAGCTTATTTTCAAACCCGACGAAACACTGACTGAACTCGCAAGCTTTACCAACCTAATGAAGGGCGACATGCTTCTCACGGGAACACCTGGGGGCGTCATTTTGAACGCCAGTCCAAAGGTCGGATTGGCGATAGTCATGAACTTTACCAATGATAAAAAGCGACGCGAGAAACTGATAAAGAGCCAAAAAGGCGTTAGGTACTTGCAACCGGGCGATCAACTCAAACTGAGCCTCGAAACAAAAGACGGTAGTCGTCACTTCGGTAGCCAGGTGAGCACGATACGCGATGCGACTTGAAGACAAAGACATAAAAACGCGCGAAGTCACCCAGTGGCAGGGTCTGCATTTGTTTCACTTCGACATGTCGTCCTGCTCCCAGAAAGTACGGATTGTGTTCCGAGAACTGGGTCTGCCGTTCACACCACATCCAATTAACTTACTGAAGGACGAACAACAGACCGACTGGTATTTGGGTATTAACCCTCGTGGCGAGGTTCCCGTGCTCGTTCATGACGGTGCTGTACATACCGAAAGCAACGACATCATTCAGTACATCGATGAGAACTTTGCTAGCCCAGAGAAATCTCTGCTACCCCAATCCGGAAGTGAGCGACAGGCGATGCAAGCGCTGCTAGACCTGGAAAACGATCTGCATGGGGACCTTCGCACCGTCACATTCACCTATCTGGCGCCGGACCAAAAAAATCGTGCTGGCGACAAAGACTCACTCGACTTCATTGGTCGATTTCACAGCGCTTTTCAGGCCCTTAATAAACAGCTCTCTAGCAGTACTTACCTCTTAGGCGCCCGGCTGACATTGCTCGATATTTCCTGGTTTATAACGCTCTTCCGATTGGAGCGGGCTGGCTATCCGTTAGCCGAGCACCCCAAGCTAGCCGCTTACTTCTTGCGCATCTCCAGGCGTCCCTCCTTCCAACATGAAATCAATGCTGGGCCTCTACCCATGCGTTTTGTTGGTGCCGCATATCACAAAATTAGAGGAATACTGCGGGGGTCTCTCGCCCAAGATTTTGAGCGCTGGAAAACGCAGCTCGAACAGGCC
>VMDB01000108.1 GCA_008081075.1 Halieaceae bacterium | reverse complement strand
GCCCTCCAACAGGTTGAAGATGGATTCATACAACGCCACATCAACGACTTGCCCCTGCCCACTCTTGGTACGTTCGATAATGGCGAACGCCACGCCAAGTGCGGCGTGGATGGCCGCAACAGTGTCGCCCAGAGAAATATTGGGACGCACGGGGGCCTTGCCCGGTTCGCCGTTGATATAGCGAAAGCCCCCATATCCCTCGGTGACCGAGGCATAACCGGGTTTTTCTGAGAAGGGGCCACTTTGACCATAGCCGGAAATTCGCGCATAAATAATGCCCGGGTTTTGTTCCTTCACCTGTTCTGGCCCCAGCCCCCAACTTTCCATTGCGCCGGGCCTAAAATTTTCCACGACCACATCGGCCTTGGTCAGCAGATCGAAGGCGATTTCGCGTCCGCGGTCGGACTTCAGATCGAGGGTGACGCTTTTCTTATTACGGGCTAATGAGTGGTACCACAGTGACATGCCGTCGCGCACTTCACGCCACTGGCGAATGGGGTCCCCCGTGGGGGGCTCGACTTTGATCACCTCGGCACCAAAGTATCCGAGGATAGTGCCCGCAAAGGGGCCTGCAAGTAGCTGACCCAGTTCAATGACTCTGAGGCCCTCTAAAGGTCGCGATCCAGACATGAAGTTCTCCCAGTGGCTTGATTTGGCGTGGCGTGAAATAGTACGGACATTTGCGGTTAAAAGGAATGAAGATATGGCTCGTGTTCCGATTAGCAGCCGCTTAGCATGAGCGCGATAATGCCAGAGGGGTTAACGATGCCGAGGAAATTGAGTCAGTCAGGTGTGGCACTGTGCTTGGCGTTGTTTTTAGTGATGTGGCCGGCAGCGACGCGGGCAGAGGCTGACTGGGTGCTTCGCGGTGGGCCGGTCTACTCGATGGACGCTTCGGCGCAACATTACTCGGCGATTGCGCTCAAAGGAAACCGCATTACCTGGTTGGGGGAGGCGGAAGCCGCGGGTGTGCACATCGGTGCCCATACCCAGGTAGTGGAGTTGGATGGTCGGAGTGTGTTCCCCGGTTTCATCGATACCCATATTCATAGTATGGACACCCTGCCTCTGGTCAATGGTGTCAAATTGAGTCCATATCAAAGCGCCGAGGAGGTGCTCGCATCCATTGAAGCGCATGCGCGCACGCACCCCTATCAAAATCCTGTGATTGGCATCGGATTTCTCGCACCCGCTTTCGGCGTGAATGGCCCCACTGCGGCACAACTGGACGCAGTGATTCCAGATCGGCCCGCACTGATCATTGATGAGGGTGGCCATACTGCCTGGGCCAATACGCTGGCGCTGCAGGCGGCCAAAATCACGCGCGAAACGCCCGATCCGGTGCCCGGTGCACACTTCTATCAGCGCGACGCGTCGGGTAATCCCACGGGGTGGCTGGTGGAGGGTGCCGCAATTGATCCCGTGAGCGAGGCACTGGGCTTGGTGAGCGAAGAAGCCCTGGCACTCGCGGCACCGGGCTTTTTCGCTGACATGTCAGCGGTGGGGCTAACGGCCGCTTTCGACGCGGGCATGATTGATACCGGCGAGAAAGGGCGGGCGTTGGCGCTGAAAATGGCGGAAGCTGGCACGTTTCCGCTGCGCATGGTGGCGTCACTGTACGTTAACCAGCCCGAGCAACTCCCCGACGCGCTGTCCACGCTCGCTGGCCTGCACGAGCGCTATCAACATCCGCTCTTTACTGTTTCTACCCTCAAATTATCTTTGGATGGCACCGTTGAGGCGAAGACCGCGGTGATGCTGGCGCCTTACACGTTGCCCGAGGGACATGAACCCGCGCCGCTGTTGCCAAACCCCGCGATGTTTGACGCCGTCATGGCCGCGCACGAGGCGAACGTCGATTTACATCTTCACGCCATCGGCGATGGGGCGGTTCGCGCGGCGCTGGATGCCGTGGAGCGTGCCAAGGCGGCGCACCCAGAGAGTGATACCCGCTCGACGATTTGTCATATCGAAATTGTCAGTGCGCCTGATGTGGCGCGCTTCGCGGCGCTCAATGTGGTGGCACAAACGACACCGACCTGGTTTTCCCACGATGATCTCGCGCTGGAGCGGTTGGGAGAGGACAGGTTTAATCAGATGTATCCCTTGGCTTCGATTCTCCGTCACGGGGCGCGAGTGACGCTGGGTAGTGACTATCCGGTAAGTTGGATAGGAAAGGACGCGCTCAACCCAATGTTCAATATCGAGATGGCGGTGACCCGTCAGCAAGCAGGTAATTCGGCGATGCCGGTCCAACCGCGGGTGAGTGAGCGGCTCAGTGTGGATCAGGCAATCAGGGCACACACTGCCGATGCGGCGTGGCAACTGCGGCTGGAGGAGAAGATTGGCACGCTCGAAATCGGTAAGCTGGCCGATATCGTGGTGCTCGATCGTGACCCCTATGCCACCGATCTTCATGAGCTGCATCGCATTCGCGTAGACCAGACTTTTTCTGATGGCCGTTTGGTCTTTGTCCGACAGGGGCAAGAAGCACGCTAAATTTATAAATAGGAATCGTTCTCGTTTCTATTGCACATGAGAATAATTCGCATTACTATTCTCGTCCCATAAGTCAGGTGAGTTCGCTCCTGTGTCCGGTTTGTCCGCGCCAATCGTCTATCGCACAGCGCTTTGCGGTGCCGTCATGCTCTCGTGCGGCGCATTTTCTGCTGTCGCGTCAGGGGCCTCGGTGGCCCCCGGGCAGCTCGAGGAAGTCACGATTATTGGTAGTCGAGAGGCCGCTCGCGAAATCGCCGGTTCTGGCGCCCTGATTGAATCGCTACAGATCCGCGAAGAACTTGCCACAGACATCAACCAATTACTCAAAACGGTGCCCGGGACTTACATCCGCGAAGAAGATGGATATGGCCTCCGCCCCAACATCGGTATTCGCGGCGCCACCTCCGAGCGATCTGCCAAGATCACTCTGATGGAAGATGGGGTATTAATCGCTCCCGCACCTTACGCGGCCCCCGAGGCCTACTATTTCCCAACGTTGGCCCGAATGCAGTCAATCGAAATACTGAAAGGGGCAGCACAGTTGCGCTACGGCCCCCAAACTACCGGGGGCGTTGTGAATTTGGTGTCGACCGCGCAACCGGGCGAGCCCGAGGGGCGGGTTCAATTGGTCTATGGACAGGATCATCAAACTGATTTGCTCGCCAGTTATGGGGCGCAGGTCGGTGCAGTTGCGTTCAGCGTTGAGACCGCTCAACGCTACAACGAGGGATTTAAAGCCGTTGATCGGTCAGAACAAGACACGGGCTATCAGATAGAAGATTACGTCGCCAAGCTCTCCTGGCAAGGCGCACAGCATGCGCTCAATCTCAAGGCCCAGTATTCTGACGAGACATCGGATGAGACGTATCTGGGTCTCACCGACGCAGATTTTGCGCGAGACCCCGATCGCCGTTACGGGCTGTCGGCCCCCGATAAAATGACCAATGATCACCGCTCGGTATCCCTCGGTTGGGATTGGCAGGTGTCGGCAACCCTTGCGCTGAATACCACGGTATACCGCAATCAGTTTCATCGCGATTGGTTCAAGCTCTCAGGGGGTGGTGCACTCGTTGAGGCGGCAAATCGGGGAGACGCGGCAGCACAGTCCATATTGGATGGCGAGGGCGACCTGCTCGGGCTGTCTTTCAAACACAACAATCGTCGCTACGTCTCAGAGGGTATTCAGACCAACCTCGATTGGGAGTGGCGAGAGCACAGGGTGGCAGTAGGCGGGCGCTATCATGAAGATGAGGTCGATCGTTTTCAGCCTACCGAGCGCTACAACCAGATCGATGGCGAATTGATCCTTGACCACATTGTGGATCCCAAAGCCAGCGACAATCGCTTACAAACTGCCGAGGCTCTGGCTTTTTGGGTTACCGATGCATGGCAAGTGACGGAAGCGCTCCGCCTCGACGTTGCCATTCGCCATGAACGTGTGGACACCCGGGAACGGCGCTTCTCGGATACCGCCAGAAATGACTTGGCGTCTGAGAGTGCAAACGACATCTCGATCTGGTTGCCCGGTTTGGCGGCGCTGTATCAGATTAACGACCAGTGGTCTCTCCTTGCCGGCGTCCACCGCGGTTTTTCGCCATTGGGTGGCGGGGCCAAATCGTGGGAGAAGCCAGAGACCAGCGTGAACTACGAATTCGGTGTGCGCTATGAAGGCGATGTCTTCGCGGAGGTGATTGGTTTTTACAGCGACTTCGCCAATAAGGGCGAGAGCTGTTCCAATGCCTATCCCTGCTCCAATGGCGCCACTAGCGGCACCTTTATCACGGGTGAAGCGCTGGTAGCGGGCATAGAGGCGCAGGTGGGAACCGTATTTGAGACGGGGGCGGTGACCTGGCCGTTGGCTCTGGCCTACACCTTTTCCCGAGCCGAAGCGCGCGGTGAGCCGGTGAGTGAGGGTATCGAGCATGGTGACACTTTGGCCTCGGTGCCAGAGCACACCTTTAGCCTCAGACTGGGCGCTGAGATTGGTGCACGATGGGACAGTTACGCGGTAGTGAAGTACACCGACAGCATGTGTGTTGAGATTGGTTGCAACCGGGACGCGTCGCCCTTCGCCAAGACAGAGGGATTTTTCAGTGTCGATGTCGGCGCGCGTTACGCCGTGACAGATCGCTTATCCGCCTTCGCCAAGCTGGAAAACGCGTTGGATAAAAGAGCTATCGTCTCGCGTCAGCCCGATGGTGCGCGCCCGAACAAGCCGATGACCGCGCTCGTTGGCGTTGAGTGGATTTTCTGAGCGTCGCAGTTAAGCGCTCATAAATGGGTTGGTGGCGTATAGCGCCAAATAACAGTGCCACGCTCTGTCCTGATGGTCGCCAGGTCGACTCAATCCGCCCCGTAGCGAATCGATACCAGCGTCCAGCGCGTCACCCCTGAGGGTGTTTCCAGCTCAATTTCGGCATCGATTTCTTTGCCTAACAGACCTCGGCCCAATGGTGAATCACAGGAAATTTTTGCGGCGGTGAGGTCAAATTCATCGGGACCAACGATTCGCCACTCATGGGTGTCACCGGCCTCGTTCTCAACTCCCACCCAGGCGCCAAACCACACTTTATCCCGGTCGCCCAAGGGCGCCGCGATGACCTGAAGCGATTCCAGCCTTTTGCGGAGAAACCTTACCCGCGAATCTATTTCTCGCAAGCGCTTCTTTCCGTAAATGTAGTCACCATTTTCCGAGCGGTCGCCGTTTGCCGCTGCGGCACTCACTGCCTTGGTCACTTCAGGGCGTTCGACTTTCCAGAGAGCATGAAGCTCCGCCCGCAGGGCCGCCTCACCCTCTGGCGTAATGTAAGGAGAGCCCTGCTCCCGAGGTGGTCGGTATCTACTCATTGGCCCAGTGTAGATGGGCTTGTGATGACGGGAAACACTCGGCTAGAGTCATTGTGACAGAGAGTTACTTACTCGCGTTTGCGACCCCTCACCGCAGGGCTTATACGCGTGCTTGCCCGGAGTAATAGGTGACGCATTTTTTTAACATGAGCGTGTTGTGTGCCGGTCTGATGGCCGCGATGCTTGGCGGGCTACCTGCCATGGTGGTTCGAGCCGATCCCTGTGTGGCGCTTCAAGGCGATGCGATACAGGGCGGGCTTTTGTGGGGCAAAGTCTCCACGGTTGCTAACCTGACCTTCGATGGGCGCGCTGTGCCGCTGCTACCCGATGGACGATTTGTACTGGGCTTGGGTCGAGACATGCCGTCGACGGCACGGTTGCTGATCAGTGCCGAGGAATCCTGCGAGCAGGAAATCACGGTAATGCAACGCAACTATCCTTTGCAAAACATTACCGGTGTGCCGCAACAAACAGTGACGCCCAGTGAGGCACATCTTGAGCGAATTCGAATGGAGCGCGAAAAAGTACGGGCCGCAAAGGCACTGCGCCTCGCGCGGGATGACGGCCTGAATGCACTCCAGTCGGGATTCCGTTGGCCCGTTACGGGTCGCATCAGCGGGGTGTACGGCAGCCAACGTATTTACAACGGCACCCCCGGCTCACCGCATTATGGTGTCGATGTAGCGCGTCCCGAAGGCACGCCGGTGACGGCGCCAGCCGCCGGAGAGGTGACGCTGGCCGAACCTGATCTTTTCTATTCGGGCGGCACCGTGATCTTGGATCATGGCTATGGCTTGTCCTCCTCGTTCCTGCATCTGAGTGAAGTCTTCGTTGCGGTGGGAGATCGGTTGCAGCCCGGTGATCTTCTGGGCGCAATCGGTGCGACGGGGCGGGCCACGGGACCTCATCTCGATTGGCGCATGAGTTGGTTTAACCAGCGTATTGATCCGCAACTGCTGGTGCCACCGATGCCGGACTAGGCGGTTGCGCTTAACACAGCGCGCCTGAGAGCAGAATCAGCGGTGATCTCACGCTTGGGAGGGCTTATACTCCGCCTTTTGGTTGTGAGGACCCAACGGTGCTGGATCCCAAGCTACTCAATATTCTCGTTTGTCCCGTCAGCAAGGCGCCACTGACCTATGATGAGGACCGTCAAGAGCTACTGTGCAAGGCCAGCGGTCTTGCCTATCCCGTGCGCGACGGTATTCCCGTCATGCTCGAGGAAGAGGCGCGTGCGATGACTGCGGATGAGAAGCTCGATTGAGCAAGAAGTTATGACTGACACCATTTTCGGCAAAATCACGCGCGGCGAAATTCCCACAGAATTTCTCTACGAGGACGAACACTGCGTGGTGATCAGAGATATCAACCCGCAGGCGCCAACGCACGTACTCATTATTCCGCGAAAGCCAATCCCCATGCTGGTAGAGGCCAATAGCGAAGATCAAGCCCTCCTGGGTCACTTGTTACTGGTGGCCGGTAAGGTTGCGGAACAGCTGGGTGTGGGCGACGCTTTTAGACTGGTGATCAATAATGGGGCAGGGGGAGGGCAAACCGTGTTTCACCTCCACCTCCATATTCTCGCAGGGCGCGAAATGGCAGAAGGCGCCCTCGCCGCGGGTCTGCATTAATCCCGTCTCACTACCGCTTTTAACGCTGGGACCAATCCATGAAAACCGCTGATATTCGCGAAGCTTTTCTCAGTTATTTTGAGGCGCAAGGCCACACCCGGGTGGACTCAAGTTCACTGGTGCCCGCCGATGATCCGACGCTACTTTTCACCAACGCTGGCATGAATCAGTTCAAGGAGGCGTTTCTTGGCCTCGAGCAGCGGCCCTATGTGCGCGCTGTGACGGCTCAGAAGTGCGTGCGCGCTGGCGGCAAGCACAACGATCTTGAGAATGTGGGATACACCGCGCGACACCACACCTTCTTTGAAATGCTCGGTAATTTCAGTTTTGGCGATTACTTCAAGCGAGAGGCCATCCAGTTTGCCTGGGAGTTTCTCACGGGGACTCTGGCTTTGCCGCCGGATCGTTTGTGGATAACGGTCCACATCAGTGACGATGAGGCGGCACAGATATGGGTTGAAGAGATCGGTATCGATCCGGCCAGACTGTCGCGCCTCGACGAGGACAACTTCTGGCAGATGGGGGATACAGGACCCTGCGGCCCCTGCTCAGAGGTGTTTTACGATCACGGTCCCGACGTGCCCGGTGGCCCACCCGGGAGTGAAGACGATGATCTGGATCGATACATCGAGATCTGGAATCTGGTTTTTATGCAGTACAACCGCGATGCGAGTGGCGAATTACATCCATTACCCGCGCCTTCGGTCGACACGGGCATGGGTCTGGAGCGCATTGCGGCGGTGCTCCAGCACGTGCACTCCAATTACGAGATCGATCTGTTCACGCAGCTGATCAAGGCGGTCGCTGCTCAACTGGAACTAAACGAGACCGACGACAAATCACTCCGCGTTATTGCGGATCATTTGCGCTCCAGCGCTTTCCTGATCGCCGACGGCGTGCTGCC
>VMDB01000065.1 GCA_008081075.1 Halieaceae bacterium | reverse complement strand
GCGATCGGATAAATATCGCTCACAACAACTATGCTCCTGCTTTGACTCTTCTCTAGGCGAGAGTGGCTTTAATCGCCGCCATAATTTTGTCCGCGTCAGGCAAATACGCCGCCTCCAACTCGGGGGAGAAAGGCGTTGGGCTGTGTGGCGCACACACTTGCTTGATCGGTGCCTTTAAGCTTTTGAACGCTTTATCGGCTGCAAGCCCAGCGATATCTGCAGTCAGTCCGCATCGCGGAGGTGCCTCGTCGACAACCACAAGTCGACCCGTGGCTTCGACAGATTCGAGGATAGCGGCCTCATCCAGCGGCGATGTTGTTCGCGGATCAATCAGGTCGCAGCTGATACCTTCTTCGGCCAGAGCGTCGATCACTGCCGCGGCTTTCGGGACCATCTGTCCGAAGGCCACCACCGTGACGTCATCGCCCTCGCGGACAAAATTGGCCTGTCCAAAGGGAATCGTGTACATCTCATCGGGTACTTCCGCTGTTTCCTGATACAGAATCTTCGGCTCGAAGAATAAGACAGGATCGTCGTCCTGAATCGCTGACAACATCAACCCTTTGGCATCGTAGGCGTTTGACGGTACAACTACCTTTAGTCCAGGGAACGAGGTCATGACCTGATACATCGCCTGGCTATGTTGTCCCGCCGCGCTAAAGCCGCCGCCGGCGGAGAAACGAATAACAGCGGGACATCGGCTTTTTCCACCGAACATGTATCGGAATTTCGCCATCTGATTGACGATTTGGTCCATGCACACGCCAATAAAGTCAGCAAACATGATTTCGGCGACCGGGCGCATGCCCACTAAAGCAGCCCCCGCGGCAGCGCCCACAATGGCGGATTCCGAGATAGGCGTATCAATGCAGCGATCGGGCCAGCGGTGATAAATACCACTGGTGACGCCAAAAACGCCGCCTACCGAGCCCACGTCACCGGCACTTCCGTTACAGCCTGCGACGTCCTCTCCAATAACAAAAACCGATTCGTCCTGCTCCATTGCTTGGTGCAGGGCCTCATTGATCGCATCGCGCATCGTTTTCTCAGGCATGGCGATTCCCCCTCAGGCCGTAGCGGTGTATTGAATGTAAACGTCTTCCGTGACTTGCTCAGCGGTCGGTCGTGCGGCCGCCTTGGCGTCTGTCACAGATTGATCGATTTCTGCCAGCACCTCGGCATCGATCGCGTCGAGCTCAGCCTCAGAGAGCTCACCCGTCTCGGCCATTCTCTTGCGGAAGTTTTTCAGCGGGCAGTGGTTTTCTCTCAGATCCTCGAGCTCTCCCTCGGCACGGTAAGCTTGTGGATCACCCACGAAGTGGCCGTGATAACGACCTTGCTCCGCAAAAATACCTGCAGGGCCATTGCCTGCGCGAGCGTGAGCGATGGCTTTACCTGCCGCTTCATAGACGGCGAAGAAATCGGCGCCGTCGGCAACAAAGACGGGGAATCCAAAAGCTTCGGTGCGCGCCTTGAGGTCGTCACAGCCCACCGCATAGTTGATTGAAGTATGTTCCGAGTAATAGTTATTCTCGATTACGAAGATCGCGGGTGCCTGCAATACGACGGCCATATTCATAGCCTCGAAGCAGGTGCCCTGGTTGACTGACCCGTCTCCCGAGAACGAGACGGCAACCTTGCCGTTCTTGCGAATTTTGGCGGCCAATGCGGAGCCGACGGAAATGGGTGGACCGCCCGCGACAATGCCGTTGGCGCCGAGGATGCCCTTGTCGATATCTGCCACATGCATGGAGCCGCCTTTTCCTTTGCAAAGGCCTTCTGATGAGCCGAACAGTTCTTTCATCATGCCCGAGACGTCGGCGCCCTTAGCGATACAGTGGCCGTGGCCCCGGTGGGTAGAGATGATGGTGTCGCTCTCATCCAAGTGAGCACACACGCCGACCGCATTGGCCTCCTGTCCGGTGTAGAGGTGGGTGAAGCCGGGAATCTGTCCGTTCATGATTTCGGCGTTGACGCGTTCCTCAAATTCGCGAATTGTTTTCATTGTGCGGTAAACGCGCGACAGAGTTTCCTTTGGAATGGACACGATCAGTCTCCTTGGATGTCTTGATAAAGGTTGTTTCCCCGGCCGGGCTGACATCACAGTACGCGATACCGGGCATACGACGCGGCCTGATTCTTATGACCCAAAAACTCCGCGCAAGGTAACGCTGACGCTAAAAACAGTCAACAGTGTTTTTTTTCTTTGGCGCTGTCTGCTTCTCCACGCGGGTCTGCCGTTGGAGCGCCGGTGGGGTGAGGCACTGCGCGGGCACTGACCTCACAGTTCCCAATGTCATGACACAAGGCGGCCACTTGGCCTCAGAAAGGCCCCCGAGTCTTCTCCCACAGATCTTCGCTGATGCCGTCCTGGATGATTTCGGCATAGATCGCTGCGCTGTGCCGCGCCGTTCGCGCAAAATCGTTGTCGTAGTCGACAGCGAATATCCCAAAGCGAGGCCCAAAACCTTCTGCCCACTCAAAATTGTCTAGGTGAGACCAGTGAAAGTACCCGTCGATATCGACACCCAACACGTTCATTGCGTACCAAACCTCTCTCAGGTGACTCACCAGAAAGGTTTGTCTCAGCGTGTCGGGCTGAGACGCGTCAGCGATCCCATTCTCCAATATCTGAATGGGTTTGCCGTATCGTTGCCACGCTTCATCAAGAATGTGACTGAATCCGATGGGGTAGAGGGCCCAGCCAAGATCACTGATCAGCTCATCGGGATCGTCCGGATCATGGGTGTGGGTCACCGGACCTGCGGCCATGGCATCGATATCCATTTGCACGTAAAAGCGGCCGTAGTAGTTGATGCCCACGTAATCCTGAGTCCCGGCGAGACCCTCGATCTCAGCCGAGAACTCGGTGTCTGTCATCGAGTAGGTGCCAGTCTCTATGGCATCAAAGACATCCCAGATAAAGGCCTGCTGAACAAAACCAGCAGCGAGCCGATCCAAGGGGTGCCAATTCCGCCAAGGTTCGAAGGCGCGGGTATGCTGGGTCAGTCCGACAGAAATTGATTGGCCCCGCGCCGCAGCGTCCCGGTGAAGAATTCGATAGGCATCGGCGTGCGCTTTCAGGAGTTGTGTGACCACGGGTGCGACGTCGATGGGGCCGGCCCGTTGCTCAAGCGGTGGAAAAACTCCTTCAATGTAGCCCCAAAGCACGTACACCATGGGCTCATTCAGCGTACACCAGAAATCGATTTCAGGGCCCAAGAGCGAAGAGACGGCGCTCACATAACGATTCCAGTGCTCGAGCGCGTCGCTTCGCTCCCAGCCACGCTTGCCATCGTGTTCTTCCCAGAACCATTCGGGTGTTGAAAAGTGGAAGAGCGATACGTGGGGCGTGAGTCCATTGGCTTTGGCGGCGGCAATGACATCCCTGTAAAACGCGACCCCCGCAGGATCAGGCTCAGTCATCTCCGCGCGCGGGAACAGTCGCGACCATGCCAGGCTAAAGCGGTAACTGTTCAGTCCGAGATCTGCCAAAGCGGCAAAATCATTGGCGTAGCGCGTATCGAAGTCGACCTTTTTACGCCGTACTTCTTCGGAAACCTGATCCAGGTCACGAATGTGGCCCGGTTTGGCTTGGCCTGGCCGATCGCCTGTGCCGGTTTTTCCCTCAGCGATGACGCGTCGCTCGAAAGCAGTCCAGTCGCTGGGCTGCTGGTGCTCCACATGTTGCGCCGCAACCGCGACACCCCAGGCGAAGTCGTCGGGAAAGTTTAGTGGATAGCCGCTCTCTATGCGCGAAGCCGTTTGGCTCCCGCGCTCTTCTCCAATGAACCAGGGAGTGAATGTCGCTATGACGAACAATGCGCCAAGCGCAACGATAGCGGTAAGCGTGATTCGGTTCATATTAGGAGGTCTCCGATCAACGCCGATGCGTGATTTTTCTCAGCACCAGATAAACCACCAAGGACGCGAGTAGCCCCAGCAGAGAGGGAGAGAGTTCCAAGGCGATTGGAAAGCCCTCGCGCCCATTTCCACCAGCGATCAATGCGCCGCTCGCAAAGGCCACGACCGCAGGCCAGTTAAGACGTTCAGCGCTGGTGAATTCACTCGGCTTACCTCTAATCAGGTAGTACTCGGCGATTACCGGACCGACGATAGGTGGCACCACAGTTGCCAGAAGCGATATCCAACCTAAAAACAGTTGGTAGATGCCCAGCCCGAGAATTGTGCCCAGCGCGCCGCAGATGACAATAGTGACGCGCTTGGGTTTTCTGAACAGGCTAGCCGTCTGCACACTGGGCAAGTACAAATTGGTATCGCCAGTCGTCCACAGCGCCAGCGTCATACCAACGAGCCCAAAAATCGCAGCGAACCCAGAGAGTGTGCCCAGGTAGGCGGTGAAATCGGGTGTGCCACTCCCTACTGCGCCCAGTGCACCGACGAGGTTCAGGAACAGTTGGTCTACCACGAGGACAACGAAAGGAATAGCCATGGCGATCCAGAAGCTTCGCGCAAATCTGACGTATTCCGCCATAACCACAGCGCCCACGATCCAGGCGCCGACAACAATATTGATGGCCTCCATCCCAGTAATGGGCGATTCGGCCACCTTGCTGGCAGATAAGACTTGAACCGCGGCTATACCGCCTGATTGGTCGATGTTGACCCAGGCGGCGTAGAGCCCTACCGCAACCAATCCCAGCATGGCGGGGATGCCAACCCGCTCGATACCCTTAACGCCAAATAATGTAGTGCCGGTGTAAAGGATGCCGGCGAAGACTGCAGCGCCATAATACAAGGCAGTGCCGGGTGCTTGCGTCCAGATTTGGGCGAAGGCTCCGACCACGATGCCTTGCCAGCCAATGGTCAGTAGTGCAATAAAGATGACGGGAACGAAGGCGCCCATTTCGCCGTAGACGGCGCGGAACAGCAATGTGCTGTTGCATCCCGTGCGCCACGCCATGTACCCCACCAGCGCCCCGATCACAAAGTTAATGGCGCTACCCAGCAACGAGTACCAAATAAGATCGCCCCACAGCGTGACACCACTCCCCAGGGCTCCCCCTGCAAGCAAGCCCGTGATAAGAAATCCCCAGCCAAACGCAAGCGCCAGCAGAGGTCCACCCGGGCGTCGTTGCTCAAGGGTGAGAGGTGTTAGCGGGTTGTCTTCGCTGGCGGCTTCGGCGTCAGGATCTAAGGTCCACCATTTTTTCAGATCAAAGTTGCTCACAGTGTCATCTCCGCTCGGTCATTAGAACCATCGCAATTTTCTGAATATGAGTATCTGTGTTGCCATGATTGCGACAAGGATGCCACAGAAGATGAGAAACGCGCGTGGGTCATCAGCGCCGGGGATGCCGAGAACATTGATCCCGAGCAGTCCCGTCAGAAAGCTCAGAGGTAAAAAAATTGAAGCGATAATTGAGAACACATAGGTGTTTCTATTGAGCCGCTCGGTGAGAATATTCGCTACCTCGTTTTGAATTGAATGGGCGCGTTCCCTGATGGTTTGCAGGTCCTCTACAAAGCGGGTCATATCGTTGTGCGCCTCCTGCAGGCGCCGCTTAAGCTTTGGGTTTAGCCTCAGCGCGTCGGTTTCGTTTAAGCGTCCCACTATGTCTTTTTGTGGCCCGAGAAATCGATTGAAAACGCTGGTCTGTCGCCGGATAGAAATGACCTTTTCGCGCACGCCCGTCAATTGCATATGAAGGATCTGGTCCTCGAGTTCGTCAATCCCCTCTGCTAGATCACCCATCACCGGAGCCAGTCGTTTGATGGAGCCCTCGATGAGGGTGGTCATTAAGTCGTTAATGTCGACAGGTCCGGTGCCGGATTGCAGTAACTCCTGCATCTCTGCGACGCCTCTCAAGTCGCGGAGCTGCACTGAGATAAAGCGATTGGCCTCGATCCAGATACGAATGGAGACCATGTCCTCGGGCTCGGCATTCTCATTGAGATTAACACCCCGCAGAATCAGGAGCAGACCATCCTCTCTGGGGAGCATGCGGGGCCGTGTATCCTCCGCGAGCAGCGCGTCGACCAGCGTTGAGTCAGGTAGCTCGGCGTCCTGAGCAAGCCATTGTCTGGCAGACGCGGAGCGCGCGCTGAGATGAACCCAAGCGGGTTTGCCTTCTGCGCCAGCTGATCTCAGCGCCTCTTCGGTAAGACCCGTGCCCGAACCATCGCCATTGAGCGCATAGGCGCAGATAAACGTATCTGACATGTGAAGTCTCCCGCTGAGAGGCTTAGTGGTCGAAGTGGAGCGCGCCGTCCACTCGGATTATTCACTTTTATTCTGGTGTCACTAGCGAAGGATACGCCGCCTGGTAGCGATCTGAAAAAAAATTACGGTCCAACTGGGCCAAGCGGTTAGCCAATGAGTAAACGATTGCCTCACCCTTCGCGCCCATTGGCTCGCACGGTTAGCGGCCGGTGGGTAAATCGGCGCCCCAAACTTTGCGGGGCGCCGCGAGGTGCTTGTGTTTAGCCCATACTCAGGCTTGGGGTAGGTAGATGACCCGCGAATCGAACAGCGCGGGATCTTGGCAGTCGGCGTCCTCCATCGCTTTGGCGGCGTGAGCAGACTCGCCATAGGCGGCGTAGCCGGCTTCCCGTTCGGCGTCGGTTGCCCAGAAATTGGTCCACATGTAGTCAGGCGTATTCTGATCGGTCAACTCGAATAACGGCGTCATGACGGTCCACCAATAGCTGGTTGCACCGACCTCGGCCTCAAAGCTGTCCATGAATCCTGCATGCATTGCCTCGAAAGCCTTGCGATCCGCTTCGCCTTTTCCTTCCTTGTACTCGCAGAAAATAAATTCCACCACACTGCTTCCGCTGGTATTGCGTGCGCTTGCCGGGCGACCCGGTGAGGGTGCAAAACCGTAGGCATGCTCGGCGGAGTAAGTGAACGTATTTTGCGTGAGTTCAAGCCAGCCCGGTTCATGGTTTGCGCCCCAGTCTGCCCACGCATTGTCACGCGCTTCCTGAGATGGCCATGCCATGACCCACAAGAAATCGAAATTATCGTTGGCGATTCGCGGAGTCATCACGGTGGCCACCATCAATCCCCAGTCGGCCTCGCCAGCGACATTCGACCAGTAATCGGCATGGGACCACAGTGCTTCTTCGGTGAACCCCTCGGCTTTTTGATGCCAGACAAATTCGACGATGGCGGGGACTTGCGGCGCGTCGCCACTTTCGGCCGCCGTTACGGGTGGCTCTGGTGTTGCGGGTGGTTCTGGCGCGTTACTGGCGCCCTTGTCGCCACCGCAGGCGGCGAGGGCGAGCAGGCTCAATGACAAAAGTAGCTTTTTCATAACGGTTCCCCCTTGTTTGTCTTGTTTTGTTTTTTGCGCCACCCCTCAGGGTGTGGGGTCAACTTACCGCGCATTGGATGCAAAAACAAACGAGGTTCAATGGGGAGTTTGGCACTGACAGCGCTGTGGCGCGCAGTCATTTTGCCGAGTGACGTGCCGACGCTTGGGTATCTCTGCAGGCGTTACCGCGGCAGCGGCCGGATCAGTGACGGGGTGTGTTGTGATCTCAGAGGGTGTCTAGAATCATCTGGATGTCTTCGCGGCTGGTGCGCGGATTGACGATGCAAAAGCGCAGAACGGTTTCGCCCTCGTGTTTGGTGGGCGTGACCAGACCAATGCCTTGTTCCAGCAACGCGTCACTCCACACTTTGTAGTCGTTCGGGCTCCAGCCGGGTCGCCGGAAAACGCAGATCGACAGGCGTTGCTCGGTGACCATCTCCAGATTGGGATGTGCCTCAATCATCGCCGCTGCGTCGCGAGCGCGCTCCAGCGTCACTTCCACGGCTTCGGCGTATGCGCGGGTGCCGTGTACTGCGAGGCTGAACCAAAAGGGCAGCCCGCGCGCGCGACGGGAGAGGTGATGCGCGTAGTCACTCGGGTTCCAGATGCCATCGTAGAAGACCTCCAGATAATCACCGTGTTGTCGGTGCGCGCTTCGTGCTTTGGCAGGGTCAGCATAAATCAGGGCGCAGCAGT
>VMDB01000166.1 GCA_008081075.1 Halieaceae bacterium | reverse complement strand
ACCCCCGCCTTTTCGCCTGCTCGCACGTTCGTTCATCGCGCTCATTCCGTTATGAGGTGTCTCACACCTCGCGCCTTATTACCGGTCCGACCGGGCCGTGCCTGTCACCCTGCCTCTCGGTTCGAATCCGGGGGATAGTGCCCCAGAAACCTGGCCATTATCTTACCGGCAAAGCCACATTGACGGTACTGATTTCGGCTTCAGACCGGCGCCGAATATGGGCGCTACTGTGGCGCTCTTGGTGCCGACAGGATTGGACCAAACCGACACCTGACGCACCAAAAGCGACATCCACAAACCCAATTTTTTGGCTTTCGTCGATTTGTCAGTTGCCTACCAGAGACTGGTTTTTTGACGTGCCACGACGCAGGTCGGCAAGACTCGCGGGTGCGCTGGGATTGCTCCCAACCGACGGCGCTTTCAGCGTTGCTTGCAGGGCTGCGAGAATGTGCGAAGCCAGACCGGTTTTAGCATTGACGCGATTGAAAAACCCACGGTAGCCTCGACGGCACAATAAACGGGGGCGCGGTATGTCGATGGATTCTCAGGCTCGGATCGTGATCGTGGGCGGCGGCATCATGGGTGTGGCGCTGGCTTACCACCTCGCCGAGGAAGGCGAGACCAACGTCATGCTGATCGAGAAAGGCGAGTTGACCTCGGGTTCTACCTGGCATGCCGCTGGGCAATGCCCCAGTCTGGTGAGTAATTACAACCTTGCCAAAATCCATGATTACGGTAACCGGCTCTACCCCACGCTTGAAGAGAAGACCGGGCAGTATGTCAGCTGGCACGCCTCGGGGGGTATTCGTATTGCCCGCCAGCAGGCTGACCTTGATTGGTTCCACTACATGAAGGGTATTGCCGATAACGTCGGTTTCCGCATGGAGATTATTGATCCCGCCAAGATCAAGGAGATCAATCCGTTTTACGACATTGACGGCGTGATTGCTGGCGCCTGGACGCTCGATGATGGCCACGCGGACCCGTCGGGCCTGACCAATGCCATGGCGCGGGGTGCAACAGACCTTGGGGTCAGAATTGTTCGCCACAACCGGGTGATCGATATCAATCGCTTGCCCTCGGGTGAATGGGATGTCGACACCGAGCAAGGCAAAGTGACCTGCGAGATTGTGGTGAATGCGGCGGGCAGCTTCGCTCGCCAGGTGGCGCAGATGGTGGGTGCGGACCTACCCATCTGCAATATGGAGCATCACTACATTGTGACGGGGGCCATTCAGGAATTTATCGACCGGGACGAGGAGTTCCCGGTAATGCGCGATCCCCATGCATCGGCATACATTCGGCAGGAGCAGAAGTCTGGCCTGATCGGTATTTATGAATCGACCGGATTGACCGAGGCTTGGGGCCCCGACGGATTGCCTCCCTGGTCCTCGGACAGCGAGCTTTTCCCCGATGACCTTGACCGTCTGATGCCCTGGCTGGAGCGCGCGATGAACTGCATGCCGCCGATGTTGAATGCGGGTATCAAGCGCATCGTGAATGGCGCTATCCCGCACTCTGCAGATGGCCCCCCGCTGTTGGGCCCGGTGGCGGGCATCGATAATTTCTGGCTCTGCTGCGGGTCGTCCTTCGGCATCGCCCAGGGGGCAGGCTGCGGCAGGTATTTGGCCCAGTGGATGGTCCACGGTGATTCAGAAATCAATATGACCGGGTTTGATCCGCGACGATTCGGGGTGTTCGCCGACCGAGACTATATGCGGGCCAAGGGTTTTCAGGATTATGGCCTGACCTACGCTACGCCCTTGCCGGGGGAGGAGTTTCCGGCGGCGCGCGACTGCCGCTTGAGTGCACTGCACCACAGGCTGAAAGAGAAGGGTGCGGTCTTCACCCAAACCTTTGGTTGGGAGCGACCCAAGTGGTTCTCTCTTGATGGTCTTGAAGAAGCACACAGTTATCGCCGTAACAACGTATTCGACGTCGTGCGGGAAGAGTGTCGCGCGGTGCGAGAGCGGGTGGGAGTCATCGATCTCTCTGGCTTCGCCAAATATGATGTGACGGGCCCAGATGCGGAGCGCTTTCTCAATCGTGTCCTCGCCAATCGCATGCCCCGGCGTGCCGGCGGTATCGCCCTGGCGCATTTTCTGTCCAAGAACGGCCGAATTCTCGGTGAGGCCACGGTAACCCGGATCTCAGATCAGCACTTTTATTTGCTGTCTGCAGCGAGCGCCGAGCTCAGAGACCTTGATCATCTGGTACAGCAAGTTCGCGGCGGTGAGCAGATCGATATTAGAAATACCACTGACGAGCGTGGGGTCATCGTCGTGGCCGGTCCATCAGCCCGGCAGGTGCTGGGCAACCTGACCGACGCCTCTCTCGACAACGCAAACTTCCCTTGGCGAACCGCGCAAACCATCGAGATCGCCGGGATAACCACGCTGGCGCTGCGGATCAACTACGTCGGCGAGTTGGGCTGGGAACTGCACCCGGCCGCCGCGGATCTGCCCGCGCTCTATGAGGCGGTATGGACAGCTGGCGAGCCACATGGCATTGCCGATTTTGGCCTTTACGCCCTCAACAGTTTGCGCATGGAAAAGGCCTACCGCGGTTGGGGGGCCGAGCTGACCAACGAGGTTAATTTGTTTGAGGCCGATATGGCGCGCTTTTTTGCCGGTAGCAAAGCGGATTTTATCGGCAAGGCAGCCACCGAATCTGGCGCTGCGGGACCGCTGTGCCTGGTGTATTTCGAGGTTGATGCAGAGGACGCCGACGTCCGCGGCGGTGAACCCATCTTTCTGAACGAGACCTGTATTGGGGTGACCACCTCCGGCGGCTACGGCTACGCGGTGGAAAAGAGCCTCGGTTTTGGCTACGTCCCGCCGGCGCAAGCCGCGGCGGGCTCGGTGATCGATATTGGCCTGCTAGATGCTCGATGTCGGGCGACGGTGCTCGCAGAACCGGTCTATGACCCGAGTAACGAGCGACTGGCCAGCTAATGGCGACCCTACCGGAGCAGTGTGAGGTCGTCGTCGTCGGTGGCGGAGTCATTGGGGTTTCGGTTGCTTATCACCTGGCCGAGGTCGGGATTACCGATGTGGTATTGCTCGAACGCAAGGAACTGACCAGCGGTACCACCTGGCACGCGGCTGGGCTCGTCGGCCAACTGCGCACCTCGATCAATATGACACAGCTGGCGCGCTATACCAGTGAGTTGTATCGCGGACTCGAGGCGGAAACGGGTCAGGCAACGGGTTATCGCCAGTGTGGCTCTATTTCGATCGCCGCCACCGCGGAGCGATTTGAGGAGCTCAAGCGCAGCGCCTCCATGGCTAAGGTATTCGGGCTGGAAGTAAATGTGCTGTCCGTGCCTGAGATCGCCGAGCGCTACCCCCTGATCCGGACGGATGATCTGTTCGGTGGTATTCACATTCCGTCTGACGGCTACGCCAATGCCGTCGATATCACGCAGGCTTTAGCTAAGGGCGCCAAGAGCCGGGGTGCGCGCATTTTCACTGACACCAAAGTCGAGGCCATTCTGCGTGACGGCGATCAAGTCCGCGGCGTGCGCACAGCCGAGGGAGAGATTCGCGCAAAGTACGTGGTGATCTGCGGCGGCATGTGGTCGCGGGATCTCGCAGCGTCAGTCGGGGTCAACCTGCCGCTCCATGCCTGCGAGCACTATTACGTGCTGTTCGAATCGGTAGAGGGGCTGAACCCTGAGCTGCCGGTACTCAGGGATTACGACGCTTGCACTTACTACAAATACGATGCGGGCAAATTGTTGGTCGGCGCGTTTGAACCCAGCGCCAAGCCCTGGGGCATGGAGGGGATTTCTGAAGACTTCTGCTTTGACGAAATTGCCGGTGATTTCGACCACTTTGAGCCGGTGTTGCATGACGCTATGAAGCGCCTACCCGCACTGGAGCGGGCGGGTATGCAGAAGTTTTTTTGTGGCCCCGAGAGTTTTACTCCGGACGTGCGCTACCACCTCGGCGAGGCGCCAGAGCTGAAGAATTGCTTTGTTGCGGCTGGACTCAATTCGATTGGCCTGCAGTCTGCCGGGGGTGTGGGTAAAGTGACTGCCGAGTGGATCCGCGACGGACAGCCGCCCATGGATTTGTGGAGCGTGGATGTCAGGCGCAATATGCCGTTTCAGCGTAATCGTCAGTATCTGCAATCTCGGGTCAGTGAGAGCCTTGGGTTGCTTTACGCCACGCACTATCCCTTCCGCCAGTACGAGACGAGCCGTGGCGTAAGAAAATCGGCGATTCATGATCGCTTAGTCGCCGCCGGTGCCTGCCACGGCGAAGCGTTTGGTTGGGAGCGCCCCAATTGGTATGCGCCCGCCGGCGTTGAACCGGTCTATGAATACAGTTACGGCAGGCAGAACTGGTTTGAACACTCCGCCGCCGAGCATCGCGCAGTGCGCGAGGGTGTGGCGCTATTTGATCAGTCCTCCTTTGCCAAATTTCGGCTGGAGGGGCGTGACGCTACCCGCGTGCTGAACCCGGTCTGTGCCAACGACATTGACGTGGCGCCAGGTCGGGTGGTGTATACCCAGTGGCTCAACGAGCGGGGCGGGATTGAGGCGGATCTCACCGTGACGCGGCTTGCGGAGCACGTGTACATGATTGTTTCGGCCGCCGAGACCGAAGTCAGGGACTTTTTCTGGCTCAAAAAACATATTCCCGATGACGCCCATTGCGTGCTGACCAATGTGACTTCGGCAATGGGGGTGTTGTCGATCATGGGGCCCCGCGCCCGCGATTTACTGCAGTCGCTAACGCCGGATGATCTCAGCCATGCGGGCTTTCCTTTTGCGACCAGTCGAGAGATTGAGATGGGGTATGGCTACGTGCGTGCCTCGCGCATTACTTTCGTCGGTGAATTGGGATGGGAGCTCTATATCCCTACCGAGTTTATGCAGGATATCTATGATCGCATTGTGACCGCAGGTAGAGATCAAGATTTGGTTCATGCCGGGTATCACGCGCTGAACTCGTTGCGGTTGGAAAAAGCCTACCGCCATTGGAGCCACGATATTACCGACGAAGATTCGCCGCTGGAGGCGGGGTTGGAATTTGTGATCAAGTTCGACAAAGCCGGCGGGTTTATTGGCCGCGAGGCGTTACTGGCGCAGAGAGAGAGGGGCCTCACCCGTAGAATGGTGCAGTTGCGCCTGAGGGATCCAGAGCCCCTGATTTACCACAACGAACCGATCTGGCGCGACGGCGAGCTGGTGGGTCACATTACTTCAGGTGCCTATGGTCATGAGCTTGGAGGTGCCGTGGGGCTCGGCTACGTGGCTGCCGAGCCCGCTTCCGCGGATGAGTCGGTATTGAGCGGGCATTATGAAGTCGAGGTGGCCTGCGAGCGGATCATGGCCGAGGTGTCGCTGCGTCCGCTCTATGACCCTGATAACGCGCGAATCAGGCGTTAGTGACTGAACTGCCCGTCGCGCGGCTACTGCTCACGGGCAATACTTCCTAACACCCTCCTAACGGCGCGACTGATTCGCCTGCGCGTGCCGGCCTGCGACAGCGCGGTGTGGCGGTTGCTGCTCGCGCTCAGGCGCTTTGCTGCAAATCCTCGGTGATCAGCCGGATGGGGAATTTGGCGCGGATCTCGGCGTCGACCTCGGGGCTTATGTGGCTCGGCACATAGGTCGACAAAATATGGTCACGGGTGCGAATGGCGTTATCGATCGCGAGCGATTTATCCGATGCCTCCCACACGGTCGGGCTGAAGCGATTGCCAACTTCCGGATACAGATATTCGCTTTGCATCACGGCGAGGGTGTGGTCAGAGCCGAGATAGTGACCCTTGTCGCCGAGGCATACTTGGGCAAGGTCATCGAAGCCCAGCGTGCGCTCATTGACCTCGATGCCGCGGACGGCACGCAACGTAGCGCCAAGCACATCGTTATCCAGTATTAAGCTTTCCGGGCAAACCCCCAGCAGACTCGCGTACATGCCTGCTGCTTCGTAGATCAGGTTAGCGCCCGCGAGTGCGGGAGGCATCAGCGTGTGAGCGCGCTCTGCACCCGCCTGAAAATCCGGCATGTTCGCGTCGGTCATACCGCATGCCGTGCCAAAGGGAAGGTCGAAATAGAGGCCCAGCTGCGCACACCCGCCGGAAATTAACCCCTGCTCGGGAGAGCCACCGCTCATGGCGCCAGTACGCAAATCCGAGACAAAGGGCCAGGCGCCGATAATCGCGGGTGCACCGGGCTCGATGGCATTCACGTAGACCAGACCGCCGATACACTCGGCCCATGCCTGGCTTACGGCACCCGCCAACGTAGCAGGGGTGGTCGCGCCCGCCTGCCCGGCAGAGAGGAGGAGCACCGGCATGCCTCCCTCTACGGCAACCCGCAGACACTCCAGCGCATCTTGTGCGAATTTCATCGGTGGAACGACAAAACAGTTGGACTGACTGACAAAGGGCCGCGCTCGCCACTGAGCCTCGCCACCGGCGATGATGTGCAGCATTTCGAGCGCTTTTGCGAGATGGTCACAGTTACTCCAACTGGCGCCCACATGCTTGCGCGTGCCCGCTACACAGCAATAGGTGGTGTTGAGATCCATCTCGTAGGTGTTCTCAAGATCTCTGAGCACGCACATGCGTTGGAACATGTGGATGTGTTCGCAGTTGTCGGCAATGCGGGCGAGGTCGTAAAGATCGCGGGTTGTGGAGTCTCGGTACTCATTTTTAACCGAGTCGGCGATCATCACCGCCGCGCCGGCGGTAGCAAAGTGGACCCGTGACCCCGAGAGGTCCAAATCGAAGGCGGGGTCCTGAGCGTGGAGCGTCAGGTTTCTTTTGGCTTTGCTCAGCGCGTCCTCCGCGACTTGGCGGGGGATTCGCAGGCGACCATCGTCACCCATTACAGCGCCCACAGCGGTGCAGGTTTCAATGCAGTGCGGCGTGGCGTCCTTAAAACCGACTTCTTCGAGAATGCGGAAGATGTTGTCGACGATTGCGGCGAGGGCTTCATCCGAGAAGGGCTTGTAGCGACCGCCGCGCTCCCCGGGCCGCACGGGTTTCATCGTTTCCTCTAACGGCGCCGCCCGTTGTGCATGCCGCGCCTGTCTGCCTCCCGCACGTCTCGCCATTGTCAGGTCCCCCTGTAAGGCCAGCGATTGTTATCCCACAGCGTTTGTTGCTGCAGATTCTTGACGGTAGTGTTACGCAGAAAAGGGCGTGTTCGCCAGCACTAAATTGTCGTGCTCGCGATTATCGAGACGCGGAGTGAATGGGCTGTTGCACCCCCGGCGGCAGGCTCTTTTTTGAAAGTCGCATGTTACTCGGCAGGGCGTCTTTGTAGCGCCTCAGGGTTACTCCAAAAGCCGCTCATCAATTCACTCCGTGCCACGACATAGAGGGCATCTGTATCGATGATGACCCGGGTATCATCACTCACTGACCCTGGCTTCAGCGTGACTTCGCCAACTGGCGCGATGCTGGCACGCTGGGCATTTTCTTTGTCTCTGATTTCAAATAACGCGATTCGATCAACCTGTTCGTAACGGTCAGCTTTGCTACCGGCGGCAGAGTAGGGCACCGTGAGTCGGTCACTTTCCTCGCCCGCGATATAGGTAAACGCATAGCGGTTGTATTGCGCCGGGCTATAGGCCCACTCGTAACCCGCCCCAATTTCGATCAGGCTGCGTGATACGGGCGCCGCGGTATCCGAGATATCGAATAACTCCAGTTTTGGCAGTCGGGTCTCACTGGAGCCTAGGCCCAACAGCAGTTCGTCGCTGACTTCGTGCAAGAGATCAGAGAAGCCGGGCACTTCTAATTCGCCCAGTATTTTTGGGGCTGCTGGGTCCGCCAGATCGATGATATAGAGCGGATCGATGCGCTCGAAGGTCACCAGATAGGCCCTCGGACCCATGAATCGCACGCCGTAGAGGTCCTCGTTGACTTTCCCGAGACGGGTCTCCTCCCTATCGCCTAGGGAAGCCAGTAGCGAGAGCTCCGGGGCGGTTGCGTCGGGCTCGAGGGTATAAAGCACATGGCGAAACTG
>VMDB01000229.1 GCA_008081075.1 Halieaceae bacterium | reverse complement strand
GGCGTCCAGCACGCCGCGCTGTGCTTTGATTTCCTCTAGGTTGGCCGCTACCGGGGCCCCGCCAATATGCGGACATTTAACGAAGCAGGCGTAGACCATATCGGGCACCTGAACATCGATACCAAATTGTGGCTCACCTTGGGCGATAGCAGCCGCTGAGGCATTGGTAATGCGCTTGCCCAGTAACCGATATTGCTCAGCGCTCTTCAGTATCAGATCGTCCGTGTCCGGGAGGGGCAACTGTGAGGCCCCAAGAGCCAGCTCGGCGTAAGTAAGACTCCGGCCCGACTCCTTGTGCGTGACTCGAGAGTCTTGTGTGCTCAACTCTGCCATCGGAACCCCCAACTTTATGGAGGCCGACTGAAGCAACATGGCTCTGGCGGTTGCGCCTACCCGACGAAGCTCGTCCCACCGCATTGGCACCGATAAAGAGCCTCCCGCAAATTGAGCGCCGAAGCGCGAAGCGTCAACCGGGGCACTCACCACTTTGACATCGCTCCAAGCGGCATCCAACTCCTCGGCAATAATCATCGGCAATGAGGTATTCACACCCTGACCGACCTCCGGGTTGGGGGCGCCGATGGTAATGACGCCGTCGTGTCCGATGCTGATATAGGCGCTCAAGGTCGAGGGCTCTGTATCGCTCGCGGCCACCACCTTGACCACGCGACCACCAGCAGTGAGCGCCAAACCCAATCCTGAGGCTTGCAGGAACTGCCGTCTTTTTAGGGTGGCATGCATTTCGTTCGCACTCATGACGACACTTCCTTTGAAACGGGGGTATCGGCAGGCTCGTAAAAAGCCACGCCTGCCCCCACTGCGTCCGACGCAGCCCTGATAGCTTTCCTGATGCGAACATAGGTACCGCAGCGGCAAATATTGCCCGCCATTGCGACATCGATGTCCTCATCAGACGGACTCGGATTACGAGCCAGCAGCGCCGCCGCCGACATAATCTGTCCCGCCTGACAATAGCCGCATTGCGCTACGTCGTGGTCGATCCACGCCTGCTGGACAGGATGCAAAGCGTCAGATGCCAATCCCTCGACAGTGGTGATTGACTTGCCCTCCAATTGCCCCACAGGCAGCTGGCAGGCACGGGCGGGCTCATCATCCAACCACACGGTGCAGGCCCCGCACTGCGCGATGCCGCAACCATACTTGGTCCCCACTAACCCCAAATGATCTCGCAGCGCCCACAACAAGGGCATATCGGGATCAATGTGACTGAGGTCGTGCGACTCGTTATTGATTGTCAAATTAAGTGTCATGAGTCCTCTCTGGGCTAACCGCTTGGGCCTCGCTCGGCGCGAGTCAAGCCCTCTGTTTCGTTAGCCAACATAAATTTTAAAGACAGTTTTGCATCAAGCGCCATCAAAGGGCGTCAAGTTTTTATCAACCTCACACCACCGAGGCGCACTGGCACTGAAGTAAGCGATTTTTGGCTCAAATTGCGAGTGATCATCAAAAGTCATTGCATTCACGGATGCCACCCCTAAGGCATCAGACTGCACCATGATTTGAGTGCCGCAAGTGCCACAAAAGTGTCTGGTTACCTCGCGGCCAGAACCCGGATCGTAGGTGTAGCCAGTCAAACTGCCTCGCACCAGATGAAAGTCAGACGGCGCAACGGCGTAGGACGTCCAGTGCGAACTGCCACCGATGGTCTGGCAATCCGTGCAATAGCACAATCCTTGCATCTGCGATTTTGCAGAAACCTCATATTGCACAGCGTGACAAAAACAACTCCCGGAAATCATTGCCGTTACCTCTCCTCAGCGTTGCGATACCTAAAAACAACGCTCCATCATGAACGGCTACGTGCCAAAAATAACCGCATGCATCACTCGACCCGGCCACAGGGTAAATAACCCTGTCACCAGTAAAGCCAGAACATACAGTAGCACCATCCAGATCTTATGCTGCCGGATATTGCCCCTGCGGGCATGGTAAGTTGCCATCACCAGCGAGAACAATGCCCAACCACTGAGCAGGTGGATCGGGCTAAAAGTGCCCCAAAATTTGATTTCGCTAATTAAAAAGGAAGATGCAGCAACGTAGGTCATCAGTGCCACCCAAAGCCACCCGAGTAGACGATGCTGGCGCGTTCCCTTGGCACGGGTCAGTTGGAAGCCGCCAAGGATGACCGCCAACAAAGCAACCAGTGCGTGGCTGGGAATGGGAGCGACTGACTGAAGCAAGATTTCCATGCAAAACCCGGGCGCGCGGCCTTAAATTAAGTGTTACTGTTTCGGGGACACGGCGATCATTTTCGCACTGCGCCTATAACCACTCGACACTGGATATCACCATGAGATCAGCGACGATTTTCCTTATTACCTCGCTCTTAATCGCAACGGCGAGCCACCGCGCAAGTGCCGAGTATTACAGCGGCAAAGGCCTGGTGGCCAACTGTAACAGTGAGAATACATACGAGAGTGGCTGGTGCGCGGGGTACCTCGGTAGCTGGGCCGATGCCGATATCGACACGGTCCGAAGAAAAGCCTGCATACCTAAAAACACGCCGCTGGGCACCCTGAAAAAAGTGCTGCTGGATTATGCGACCGCGCAACCGGGCGAGGTTGAGACTATGAGCGGCGGAGAGCTGCTACAGCGCGCCTTCAGCCGAAAGTGGCCGACGATATCGACAGACGACACGCAGTCGGAAATTTATCGCCACACCTGCTGAACGACTCCGCGCCGTCAGCGAGGGATTTTGGTATTGCAGCAAGAAGCGCGCCGCTCAGGCTCGCTGCCTTGCGCCTCGGTCGGCTGAATATGCTCATTCACAATGGCCATTCCCTTATCGCCGGGAGGATTGGCGATCGGCATGGATATTCAGGCAAATCAGGCGGCGCCGACGCTTCTCAACATTCGGTCTGCATGGGCCTCAAGTCGATCGAGCTGTCGCTTCGACGCGTCAAGCTGGCACACCAGTTTGGCAGTAGCATTGAGGTAGACAAGGTTACCTTCTCGGATCTTGCCAGGCTGGCCGGAAACCACACTCATAGTTCCCGCTCGTTCTTTCTTGCCCTGCTCCGACATCGCTTTGACCCCAGCTCGTGATACGTCTAAAGATATTAGAGATATCGGATGAACCCTGCGGAGCTTGACGGCCCTCGGGACTGAGCGGCCATAGTCACGCTATACCCTCGCGTAACGCCCAGAATTCGTTCAGCCAACCAGGTTTAGACCCCGCAGAGGTCGGGGGTGGGAGCACTTCCAGGGGTGCATTCAGAAACATTTTGGCCCACCAACGCAATGCAGGTGAGCCGCCCGGAATTTGAATTGGGGCCTCGGAGGCGGGAGGTTATGTTGTGCATGCTTCCAGACAAAAACGCGCAATATTTGCGTATTGCAACAATATTCGCATATTGCTATTATTCCTCGAAACCGGAGGACGTGTCATGGACGGACAGACTCAGAACCCACTGTTATCTCGCGAGGAACGCGCAGCTTTGGATGCGGCGATAGTCGATATTTGCGCCTTCAAACCAGCGTCTACCGAAACCGCCACACTGGCTTCATCCCGCGTGTTTGCTAACCCGCAGGTGGCCTTGGTGCTTTTCGCCCTGGTCGGGGTGGCGTTAATCGCGCCTCTCGCGATCAACATTCCGCTTTAGTACCTATTCAGCACTGGCCTAAAGCCTACTGAGCGGCCCAGGGGGTATGCCCCACAAGTGGTGATATTTCCACTTTAATCGACGCCCCGATCAGGCGTACTCTCGTTGTAAGAACTATATGTTGTGCCCACAGGGGTGGGTCACACCAATATGAGGTAGTGTGAAATGCTGGCTGAATCCATTCCCGTTTCAGAGTCAAGGCAATCTCTGAAGGCGATGCAATCTGATCTGGATCGTATCGAGGCGTCACTGCTACAAACCAATCGGCGCTTTATCCAAAGCAGAAGCAGCGCTTGGGAGCGTGCCCGCGCCACCACCGCCATCTACCTGGCCAACATCCGAATTCAGAGTCGATTCAAGTTCTGGCTGCTCCCAGACAACGAGTGAGAGTGCCCCAAAAGGGCCCAATAGCAGTTTTTGTGGCAGCATCTCGTTAAAGATGACCAAGTGATAGCCAACCCCCCCTAACCCAAGAGGTGCGACTAAAGCGACGAGCTAAATCGTCCGATGATCCTTTTGTAGCAACAACGTAAAAAGGAGCGTCGGATCATGACTGAACGCGTCATCTGCTTTAACGAATATCGCGCCAGAAAAGATCAGTCCATCAGCGATCAGGAAGTGCTCCGTATTAGCGAAGAGGTCGGCTCAGCCGCCGTCTCACTGGTGCGCCAGTTTGCTGAGCAATATCCCGACCTGCCGGACACGTTTTTCGCGTTCTTGATCAATCAACAACTGCTGTCCACCGCTTGTAGCGGCGCAGAAACAGGGCACGAGGGCTCCAAAAGATTGCTGAGCCACGCCATGCATTTACTCGAAGTCTATGAAGGATATCTGAACGGCAAAGGCCAGAGTTTTAAAGGATCGCGTTCCGAGGCCCAGTGCACTTCAGAAGACACCGCAATGCACCACCCCGCAGGAACACTCATCCACTGAGCGATAGCTTCCCCCCCATCGCGTTGCTGACAACCTAGGCGACGATTAACTCATTTAGCGAGCAGGAAATCAGGCGTCTGGGTTATCCGGGTCGGAGCCCGGTTTTTTCTTTTTGAAGCCTTTGAACACGCTGACAAATACGAAGACAATCGTGGCCATAAAGGCGGCGAATACGCCATTAAACCAACCGGTCATCATACAGCCGACGTAAGTACTTACTCCCAGAAAAACTGCTGAAAACGTTCTCATAAAAACCTTTTAACCCGCTTAGCGAGGGTGTCGTAAGGCGCTACAGGCCCGCTCGATCCCAGAACGTGCTCGTCGTTAGTCGTCACGTTGCTCATCATCCCGAGGCCGCCCCGACACCATCCAGCGATTGATCATAATCATACAGGTCACCGTGACCACCACAAACGCGAGAACGATGGCAATGAACAACATTAGCTATCACCCTCCTCAGCGACATGTTCCCGTTTAAGCGCACGCCACTGCCAAAGAACACCCAAACCAAACAAAGCCAAAAAAGCCAAATGGAATGCGCGAACCAGAGGTGCGTCCAGTGATTGTACAAAAGGGTCACCCACGGGCAGCCGTCTTAAGAAATCAGCGATGGCGGGCACCATATGAAAGAGCAGGGTGGCGGAATAGGCGGCTGCCTGCAGATAAATGGAGAATCTGCCCAAAAGCGGACGCCGCTCTAACAGTGCGCCCACCCCAACGGCAGCCAGGGTCATGATCGCCAGCACATGACCCACGCCAAAACCGCCCTGATTGAAGATCATAAGAGCAGAGCCCGCTACCACCACTGTCATCAGCAGATAGACCCGCCCGGACAAGCTGGCGGAACTGATAAAGTGATGGCGCCAGAGCGTAAAAACAGCAGTGCCGATAGCCAAAATGCCCATTACGGTATGAAACCAGCCCAGGACTGTCATGGGTGGCATACTTTTCTCCTCGTCACGTTACCCAAGAAACGCCGCCGCCCTTTGCGACGTCAGTGTCCGCGTCACCGGCTGGCACTGACCTGGCGGACGGTGCATTTATCACCCATGGATCATCACCCATGATCTCTGCCAAAGACCGCAGAGAATCGCTGCGCAAATGATTCGATAGTGGTCGGTGGGCGTCCCAGTAGGTCGCTAACAGCTTCCGTACGATAAGCCAGAGATCCCGCCGCAATCTCGGCAAACAACTCACAAACCGCGTCTAGCTGCCATCGAGAGGAAATGAAGCGCTCTAACGTTGCTCTGAATTCCTCAGGTGTCTGCTCACGATAGCACACGCTTTGATCTACGACGCCCCCCAGACGTCGGGCAACCTCATGAAAAGTCATGAGGTCAGGTCCAGTCAGTTCGTATATTTGCCCCGCGTGGCCATCGCCGGAGAGCACTGCGGCGGCGACGTCACCCACATCCTGCGTATCGACCATGGCAGTAACCGCAGCCGCCAAAGGCAATGCAAAACTTCCGGTACTTTTGATCGACTCTGCGTACATGAGCATATTTTGCATATAAAAATTGGGGCGCAGAAATGTCCAGTCGACACCCGTGGCAACAATATGTTGCTCGGTCTCGTAGTGATTTCTGGGCAAGACCGCGCTCGCCTCGGCAGAGGCCTCCATCGATGAGATTTTGACCAGATGCGCCACCCCCGCCTCCTGTGCTGAGGTCGCGAACCGGCGCTCCAACTCGGCTTGATCTGGATGATTGCCCATGACAACGAGCGCTCGTTCAATGCCTTCGAGCGCGCGCAACACGCTCTGCGGGTCTCCAAGGTCGCCAGTGACCACCTCAACGCGGGGGTCAGTGACGGTAAGCTTGGCAGGATCACGCACTAACACCCTGAAAGGCACGCCGGCATTTAATAATGCACTCGCTGCAGCGCGCCCCACGCGCCCGCTAGCGCCCGTCAGTAATATCATATTAACTCCCCCAACTATCTCAGCTAGACACCAAATACGCCTCACTTTGGGCAATGGTGCCAGGTGCGCGAAGCAGAGTCGCTCAGTACCGCACCAAAATCAGGTCCCAATTTGACAAAACCATACCACGCACCCCTTGATTGATCGTGCCTTAAATCGCCAGGTCCGCCCGGAGTAACTTAGCTGATAGGCTACACGATCATTCGCTCAACCCTGTGCTGACCCATGCGACTTCCCGACTACAAATTGCGTAGCGCAGGGCTTTCCTGCTGCGGTCGCTATCGCTACTGGCTCCGCAGGATTTGGGATCCCGCCTTGGCGCACTGCGTGTTTATTGGCCTGAATCCCTCCACCGCCGACGCAAGGGAAGATGACCCCACCCTGAGGCGATGCCTATCCTTTGCGCGTGGCTGGGGTTACGGCTCGTTACTGCTGGTCAATCTCTTTTCCTTACGCGCTACCGACCCACGGGCACTGAAAATGGCATCAGACCCCATCGGCCCCAGGACCGATCTCTGGCTGCGGCGCGCCGCGGCCGAGACAGACACCGTGATCGCCGCCTGGGGCAATGGCGGTCTTCTCATGAACAGAGGTATGACGGTACATCAAATGCTAAAAAATCCGTGCTGCCTCGGACTCACCGCGCTCGGAATGCCCCGACACCCCCTCTACTGCCCAAAAAGGGCAACCCTGTCGACCATACGCTCCCTAAATTAGCCAGCTTGCCGCGGCAGTCTTCTCAGTGCGCCCGCAATCGAGGAATCCCGTCGACGCCGAACGACATCCTTTGCGATCTTTTCACTGGCCTTTATAGGTGATTGAGTTAAGCTGATCGACCGAGACAAGGATTGTCTCTTTCGGACCCACTGAGGGAACAAGAAATCGTAAAGGGATTTACCTATGAAAGATTTAAGAAGTACCGACACCACCCACCGAGAGCAATACCCTATCTATCTGCAAAGGTCGCCCAAAGCTGGGATGGCGCGGAATAGCAATCAGCAGTGCACCTTTGGCAGAGACTTGGCCCCAGCGCCACCCAATGTGCCGGCTGAACTCTGCATCCGCGTTACCGGGCGGGCACCTCACGATTTGTCGCGCACGTCACTCTGCGTTATCGATCTGTTGCTGCGCGGCGATCTATCCCGTCTGCGCTCTGAAGAAGTCGCGGATCACCTGCACATCAGCCCCACGACACTGCGCCGACGACTGCGGGCTGATCGCACGAACTATCAACACATTCTGGATCATGTGCGCCAACATCGGTGCAGAGCACTTCTGGATAAACGCTGGTTACCGGGTAAATCGGTTGCCTGGGACCTGGGTTACGCCGAAGTGAACAGCTTCTATCGCGCGTTCCGCCGCTGGACCGGGCAGAATTACAGTGACCTGAAGACGCTGTATTTGTAGCGGCTCTATTGCGGATACCTCAATCCGCAGAGGCTCGGGTTCAGTGAGCGCTTAGGCCTCGACCGTGGTCTCTGCGGGCTCAAAATAGCCCATCTGGTCATAGACCCAGTAGCCCACCCATTCATGAATCGCCTGCGTCGATCGCGCCAGACGATCAAGCGTGGGTAGCCAGCCGGGCACGGGGCCGACGCGGAGCGGCATCTGGTGATCGGTCGCCACCGAGGTCACCACAAAACCCTGTGCGCCAAAAACCGCGGCGGCGCGGCGCATATGGCTTGCGCTAGTCACCAACAAAATATGGCTAATGCCCAGCTCCTGCAGCAGCGTCCAGGAATACTGGGCGTTTTCACGGGTCGTGCGGCTCTCCGATTCCAACAACAACGCCGTTTCGGGAATACCAA
>VMDB01000233.1 GCA_008081075.1 Halieaceae bacterium | reverse complement strand
AAAGTGAAGGCCGTGGCGAGTCCCATGCCGCCAAAAACCACCCACCCCACGGCAGCGCGGGCCTCTGAGCCCGGTCCCGATGAGAGTATCAGCGGCAATGCACCAAAAATCGTAGATACCAGTGTCATCACAATGGGCCGCAGGCGGATGCGCGCGGCCTCTTCTATCGCCTCGCGCACGGCGAAACCACGATCGCGCAGTTGATCGGCAAACTCCACCAGTAAAATTCCGTTCTTTGCAATGAGCCCGATTAGCATTACCAAACCCACCTGAGAATAAATATTCAAAGAGGTGCCCGTGAGGTAAAGCGCACAGACGGCGGCGGCAAGGCCAAAGGGTACGATCGCCATGATCACCAGCGCTGAGGTAATGCCTTCAAACTGCGCGACCAGCACGAGGAATACGATTAGCAATGCGAAGCCGTAGGTGATCATTGTCTCGCGATTGGTTTCAGCCAGCGCGGCTGCTTCACCGCGGGTGATCAGGGTAATGCCCTCGGGTAGCGTTTCCTCTGCCAGTGCAAAAAGGTCATCGACAGCTTCCTGCATTGCGACGCCCGGATTGATCTCGACGTCCAGTTCGATGGCGCGTCGTTGCTTGCGACGATCGAGCTGGCCTGCCACGCCTTTTTCGTTCAACTGGACAATGCTGGATAACGGCACGAGTGCACCCGCGCGGGTGCGCACGTAGAGGTTGATCAGGTCATCCGGGTCACGGATTTTGTCCGAGCCCGCCTCCAGAATGATGGGCACGGTTTGGTCATCGGCGTTGAGGTCGACGATGCGAGATCCGTCTACCATCACTCGCAAGGTTTGAGCGACATCTTCCAAAGGAATATCCAGATCGGAAGCGCGCTCACGATCGATTTGCACAGCGAGCTGCGGTTGAGAGGGGTCGTAACTGATCCGCGGCCCGCTCACCGAGCCCACCTGCTCGCGAATAGCATCAGTGTAATCTCGTGCGGCCGCATAAATCTCGTCGTAATCGGTGCCCAATAACGCCAGTGACAGCCCGCCACTGGAAGCGCCGCGGAGATTGAGAGAGTTGGCGCTGAAGATGCGCGTGGTCATGCCAGGAAGGTCGGTGAAGAGGGGTTTGAGTTCGGCGGCGATCTCCTGCTGGCTGCGTGAACGCTCGTCCCAATCGGCGAGCCGGGCCACCATAAAAACAATATTAGGATCCCATCTTCCGATATTGGAATACAGCGAGGTGATTTCTCCGCGATCCAGAATCGGCACCAGGATGTTTTCCATACGATCGGCCTGGCGCTCGGCATAATCAAGTCCCACGCCATCGGGCCCTCGTGCGAAAAGCAGCACGGAACCCCGGTCTTCCTGAGGAAGGAGTTCCTGATCGAGCAATACATACAGTCCCGAGGCGAGCCCGGCGACGACCACGCAAAGCGCGAAAGTTCGCCGGGGCGCGTTAAGCGTGGCCACGAGCGTGCGTTGATAGTACTGAGCCAGTTGATTGCCCCAGGACTCAACGCGGCGCTCCCTCGGCGGTGACGCCGCAAGGCGTGCCATGGCGGCCGGTACCAAGCTGAGTGCCACGAAGGAGGAAATGGCCACTGCTACCGCGAGCACCAGACCAAATTCTTGAAACAGGCGCCCTGCGGTGCCCGGCAAAAAGGCAATAGGCACAAACACCGCAATCAGCACCGCGGTGGTCGCGATAACCGCGAAAAAGACCTGCCGGGTTCCGGTAACGGCCGCGGTCCCGGGCGCCGCTCCTTCGGAGCGGCGGCGCTGAACACTCTCGAGTACAACGATGGCATCGTCTACGATTAAGCCCGCCGCCAGCACCAGTGCCAGCAGCGTCAATATGTTGATCGAGAAACCCAACACCCAGCTCGCTGCGAGAGTGCCCAGCAACGAAATGGGAATGGCGACGGCCGGTATCAGCGTCAGCCGCATTGACCCGGTGAAGAGCCGGATGGTGCTGACCACAACTAAAATCGAGATCAACAGGGTCGTGATGACTTCCCGCACCGAGCCTCTGATGAACACCGATTCATCCGAGATGATTTCCAGCTGTAGATCCCCAGAGCGATCATTGATGTCGTCCATCGCCTCGCGAACACCTGCGGCGATGTTGATGGTATTGGATCCAGCCTGACGAATGATGCCGATGCCGACGACCCGCTCGCCATTGAGCCGAACAATCCCGGAGGCGTCCTCAGGCGAAAAAGCGACCTTGGCGACATGTCGAATGCGAATTTCATCCCGAATGATGAGTGCCGCGATATCTTCCTCTTTGGTCACAGCGGCATCTGCCCGCACCAGCAGCTGTTGATCACCGGTACGGAAACTGCCGGCCGGGACGTCTAGGGGTGCGGCACGCAACACTGCCGCTACGTCGGCGACGGTCAGTCCATAGCTGGTCAGACGCAGCGGATCGAGAATAATCCTCAGCACCCGTTGTCGGGAACCAAATAAAGGCACGTCAGCCACGCCCGGTAGCGAGATAAATCGCGGCACGATGTCCTGTTCGATAATCTGACTCAGTTCCTCTTCCGAGTGCTGGGCAGATCTCACTGCGATTCGAATGATTTCCTCGGCGCGCTCGTCTGCCTTAAATACCGAGAGTTGCTCGACAGCATCGGGCAAGTCGCGCTCGATCCGGCTGACGGCTTCGCGGACATCCGACGCGGCTTGGTCGACGTCGATATCGGCGCGGAATTCGATGTAAATGCGGGTACTGTTCTCCTCGCTGGAGGAATTGATCTCCAGCACGCCCGAGACGCGGGCAGCGGCACCCTCTAGCAAGCGCGTGACTTCAGCATCCATGGTCTCGGGTGAAGCGCCCGGCAAAAAAGCCCTAACGGATACCACTGGGCGGTCGACGTCGGGTAGTTCGCGCACCTCGATCGCCATGAGCGCGGCCAGCCCGCCAATCGCCACCAGCAGATTCATGACGAGCACCAGCCAGGGGCGGCGGACACCGAGTTCGGGTAGTCCTCCAAAAAACGGTGTTTGTTCAGCCATTTGTCTGGTCAGCGCTGTTGGCGGGTACGGCCGCTCTGAGGCCGGCATCGAGCTCGCTGGGGGTCAGTACTTTGAGCGCCGCACCTGCACGCACCGACTGGATGCCCTCCATTACCACCTGCTCACTCTCAGCCAAATCACCGTCTACGAGAATGATGCCCGCCATACGCTTCACTAGCGAGACCTCGCGACGCTCAGCGACCCCTGCTTCCACCACCCAGACATAGGCGCCGTCGGCACCCCATTGCACCGACACATCCGGCACGGATAAAAACTGCCCTCGCGAGGCACCGACACTGATTTCAAAGGCCATGCCCGGCCGAAACCGATCATCGCTATTATCGACGGCCGCTCGCGCCGTGAATGCGCGGGAGTTCACATCAATGCGTGAGTCAAGCGCGACAATTTCTCCCGACACGGCTTTGTCTGCGGCGTCCCATAGGCGAACGTTGACGGGTGTGCCTTTCGCTACCCGCTCCACATAGACCTCGGGCACTGAAAAGTTCACGAGCAGGATCGCTCTGTCATCGAGCGTGGTGATCAACGTGTTGGTATCGATGCGATCACCCACGTCAATTTCGGTGAGCCCCACTCGGCCGGCAAAAGGCGCGGTGATTTGTCTGCGATCGAGGTCTACTCTCGCTTGTTCCAGCGCGATACGCGCGCTGTCGACTGCTGCCCGGGCATCATCCATTTGGCTTTCGGGAATATTGGCGTCCCGCGCATTGACGGTGGTGTAACGCTGCACCAGACGTTCGGCGTCGGCCAATTGCACGGTTGCGAGCTCAACCGCCAAACGCTCGTCCCGATCATCCAGCTGTAGTAGCCGATCGCCCGCATTCACAAATTGATCGGCCTCGATGTTCACAGCGGTGACGCGACCCGAGGAGTCAGAGAAAACGTTGACGCTTTGTAATGCCCGCGCGGTTCCGACGGAGGTCAGTGTTTCCGTCAAGTCAGTCAAGGTAGCGGGCTGAGTAACGACGGGAATGGCAGCGCTTTGGGCGAAATCAAATCGGCTATCGCGAGATTGCTCAGAGCAACTGGCGAGGACGCTCAAGAGTGCGAGCGCATACAAGCCTGGCGATGTGTGACGCAAAAGCCGAGCAGTCATATCGGGCTTTCTCCATTTGGCTGGTCCCGGCAAGCCGGTGTCGGTGGATCCAGCGGCTGTTACCGAGAGTTCACTGTCTATCCGACCCCGCATTCTACGCCAGTTTGATGTTGTCGGATGCCGCTACGAGCTAGGGCAGACGATTACGCATTGCAGTGGCACAATGCGGTGCGCTGGTCGCTAGCACGTTATCAGAAGCAAGGGAGAACAGGTCCATGCCAGAGCCAACCGAACAAGACCGTGCGCCATTAATACCGTGTCGAGGATGTACCGCTGATTGCCCGGACCTCGAGCGCTGTGGCGGGCGTCTGTGGCGCGTTCCCCGGGAGCAAACTGGCGCTGACGGGAGTGCCGTTGCAGGCGAGTCCGGTTGAAGCGCTCGTTAAACGGACTCGGTAAAGGCTTGTCGCGAGAAAACCTGTTTTAAGCGGGGTGCAAAGTGCACCAATGGACGCGTGGGGTAGGCGGGGTCAAACGACGGCTGGTCCCAACGCTCGCAGAACCGGAGGCAACTCTCGAAGAACGGGTGATCCTTGTAACGGTCCCGGCCGTTAGGGTCTTGCCCCAAATGGTGGGCGTAATAGGCCATTTGAAAGATTCCATGGTGTGCCACCACCCAATGCACTTCTTCTCTCACATAGGGTTTTATCAGTGCCGCTGCGAATTCGGAGTGATTCATGGGCGCCAGATCGTCGCCTATGTCGTGGATAAGCGCGGCCACAATCCACTCCTCGTCCGCCCCGTCGTTTTCTGCGCGCGTTGCCGACTGCAGTGAATGTTGGAGTCGGTCGATTTGGTAGCCTCCCAGACCACCGCTCAGTCGTTCCAGTGCTCCCAGAATACGATCTCCCAAGGTGGCAACATGCTCACGCTCGTAACGATCCAGCAACGCATAATCGGCTTGTGTTCCATCTTTCATGGCAGTGAACGAGACTGATTCCACGGCGTTTTCCCCATACCGCTGCGCGAGTGACCAGTGTAGGCTGGATCGATAGGGGTTGGGAGCGAAATCCCGATAATGGCTTTCTTCTCGCGTGTATTAGAGAACGGGGTGTGAATGCGATCGATGAATATCGGACTGCTGATAGCGGGGGTATTGGGGGCGACCGGGGTGGCGGCGGGTGCATTTGGTGCGCATGCGCTCGAGCGCCTCGTGACGGCGGAGCGACTCGCAGTGTGGGAGACGGCGGCGTATTACCACTTGATCCACGCTGTAGTGGTGCTGGTGCTCGCGTTGCAGCCGCGTGAGGCGCTGTGGCGGCTGCCCATCGCGGGTTTTGCTCTGGGTATCGGCTTCTTCTCCTTTTCGCTGTATGTGCTGGTGTTAACGGGCATAACGACGTTCGCCATGGTTACCCCGGTTGGCGGGCTACTGCTCATCGTCAGTTGGCTTTCGGTCGCTTTAAGAGCACGGCAGCGGCGGGACTAAATCCCATTCCCGACAAATGCTCAGGTGATCGTGTGCGCCAGCGTCGGGCGAGCGGGTTAAGGGGTGCGGCTGCCTCTCATTCAGGGCGGGGTTGAAAGGGTTCGTCGGGTCGAATAAATAGCCACAGAGTCGCGCCGACAAACGCCATCACGGTGCCGCTGGATAACGCTGCCACCCAGCCGATGTGATCTGCCAGAAAGGGCATAAGCGGTGCAACCACGATGCCGGCCAGATTGCCGCCCGTATTCATGACACCGCAAGCGGGGGCGGTATAGGGTCCTGCCACATAGGTTTGTGCCGACCAGTAGGCGCCTTCTGTCAATTGTGTGCTGGCAAAGCATAGCGACAGCAGCGCCACGGCGACATAGGGCGAGCTTGAGTAAAGTCCCAGATAGAGAAAAATGCCGGCAGCAATGAGCCCGGTGATCGCGGGAATTCTGCATCCCAGGCGCGGTCCAAGTCGGGCGCAGAGGGTGTCGCAGGTGTAGCCGCCGACCGACGCCATCACGGCCCCACACAGCCACGGTAGCGATGCAAGAAAGCCGGTTTCGAGAATGCTGAAGCCAAGTTCGGACACCAGATAATGAAAGAACCAAGTAAAAAAGAGATAGAAGATACAGTTTTCCGCAAAATACGCCGCCGTTAGCAGCAGCGTATTGCGATTGCGAATCAGCTGTTTCCAGGCGCTAAACCCTATCTGGGGAGTGAGTGCATCACGTCCGGCCTGAATCTCCGCCAGCTCACCGGAGGACATGCCGGGATGGTCAGCCGGGTCATCAGTGGCATACCACCACCACAGCCAGAACAGCGCGAGACCTAGCGGTATAAAAACATAAAAGGAGGTGCGCCATCCCCAATACACCATGACGAATGCGACCAGCGGCTGTGCCAGCGCTGCACCCAGCGTGAGTCCTGTGCTACCCACGGCATTGGGTAAGGCCCAGTGACCCACGGGAAACCATCGCTCAACCACTGCTGCTTGAATCGGATAGATTGGCGCGTGGGCCACGCCCACCATAAAGCGGACCACCATCAGTGATGCGATGATGCCGAGACCGCTGCTGAAAACCTGGCCCGGCAGCCAGCCTGTAAGCGCGGTAGTGAGCACCCAAATGAGGCCGGCACCGGTGAGCGCAACGCGAGGGCCCAGTAACTTACCCAACACACCCCCGGGTAGCTGACACAGCGCGTAGCCCCAGATGAATGCGGCGTAGATCCAACCCATTTCGAGTTCACTGATGCCCAGCTCCGGCATCATGAACTCACCGGCGACGTGAATATTCTGTCGCATCAAGTAAGACAGGAAGCTGAGCAAAAACAATACGCTGAAAACTCGCCAGCGCGTGGGTACGCTTCGTTTACGCGTCACGGTTTTTGTGTCTCTGGGATAAATGCCCAGGATTTAATTGGGCGTGCGGCAAATAGAGGTTACCCATTAGTGTCACGGCACCGCCATGCTGGCAGTACGAGCCGGAAAAATGGCTGGATCTCCCGTGGCCAGTGCGCAGCGTCATAAGTCGAGCGCGGATAGCTTTTCGCGCACATAGCGGCGGATATCGAGGCTATAGTCTTCCATCGGAGCGTAGTAGCCGTGCTCAAAAACCCGATTCTGCATGCCGCGTTGGACGCTCTCGCAGATGTCCCAATCCTGAGTGTTTACCAGATGCCAAAAATCTACCGCATCGGCACTATCGAAATTGGGATCGGCGATTTCTGTGGGGTGGAACAAAAAGTCGCACTGGATTCGGGTGTGACCGGCGCTCTGGGGCCAAAGATAAAAAGCGGCTACGTGATCCATTGATAAGCTGAGCATCAGGTTGGGGTAAAACAACTCCCCCTTGTGATGGGTCTTTTCGGTATCACTGAGCCCTGGGAAAGGGGCACGACTCGTTCGACCCGTGGCGGTAAAGGTGTTGGTACCCTCCCGTTGGGGAATGCCATCCTCCCAATCCAGTCCATCACCGCCGCGCTTGAATGCAGGCACGATGTGGCAGAGTTCTGGGTGGACTGGTCCACAGTGATAGCACTCATTATAGTTTTCAACGATGACCTTCCAATTGGCGGCCACTTCATAGGTCAACGTCGCGCCAATACGCAAATCGGCAAGCGGGTAGTTTTTCAGTCTCTCGGTACCTTCCCCCAGTGATTGTGGGAGAGGGGTTTCATCTGCATCATCCAGCCGGACAAACAAAAAACCACCCCATTCGGCTAACGCAACCTCATGGAGCGCGATGCCGTCCGTTTCAATAGTGAGATGGGGTGTGCCCCGGAGCCGCCCGTCGAGGTGATACGCCCAGGCGTGGTAGGGGCAGACAATGTTTCTGTCGAAGCTCCCGGTAACGGGGCCCGGATCGGGCAGGGCCACCAGTTCGGTGCCGCGATGCCGGCATACGTTGAAGAAGGCAGCGAGATTACCGTCGTTGCCGCGAACCACGAGCACTGATTGCGCTTTGAGTCTGATCGCTAAATAGTCCCCGGTTTCGGTTAATGACTCGCCGCGGCCAATGCAGACCCAGTCAGACTCAAAAATAGCGCGGTATTCGCCACCGAACTGCGCTTCAGACAGGTAGCTATCCCGCGGCAGGGTTTTTTCTAATGAGTCCAGCATCGCTCGCTAGCTCTTCGCGTCCCGGATGTGATCAAACGCGGGAGCAGGCTCAGGCAAGGTGACGGGCTCGTCGCGTAAATAGGCTGCGTTGTCATCGACCAGCCCGCGGGCGAAGGAATGACCGCTGTGCACCGCATGAACGATGGCGCCCGGTGCCATGGCATCCCCGATCAGCGACATCGGAGGAAGTGAGTTACCGTCGTCGCTGCCTAGGACCGTGTTATACAGGGCGTCGTTCGGGTCGCGATGTCCCACGATCACCACCCCGTCTACATTTATATCTAGAGGGGCGCGATGGAACAGGTTCTCAAGTCTCGCGACACCGGCGTCGAAGCCGATCAAGTTGGTCGTGGTATG
>VMDB01000240.1 GCA_008081075.1 Halieaceae bacterium | reverse complement strand
GCTGTGGACGAGTGCCCTCACGCGCAGGTGGATGTCGTTTTGCGCCGCTCAAAATTGGATTACCTCACTGATACACCGTGGTTTGAATCTCCCGAGAGGGATATATGCCGGTCGCCACGATAATTCCGATACTATATCACATAGACTCTATGTTCCCTCGACTATCAGTGCTTTGGTAAAGGTGCCGAGCAATGGGCGCTGTGTACCTGCCGGCCTCAATGGGGAATCTCTCAGTGACTGAGTGTGCTGCGAGATTTGTGTCCGCGGATAAAAATATAATTTATAAACTAAAATATATTAGATATCATTTTATCCTCGCTCTGGGTGTCGCCGGCTATCGGCGGCCGCTGCCGAAATTGGAAAAAGATCATGGATACCACTTACCACGATATGTGGTCTCTGACCAAAAATGCTCTGTTGTCGAATGGCTGTGATGATAGAAACAGTGCAGCAGTAGCAACGACAGTGGCGTCGGCTGAGTGGACCGGATCAAGATCTCACGGGCTGTTTCGCGTCCCCGGGTATATCAAGTCGCTTCGGTCAAGGAAGGTTGATGGCCATGCGAGTCCCGAGGTGACGCATCCTACTCCGGCAATTGTTTCCGTGGATGCAAATAATGGCTTCGCTCCGCTTGCTCTAGAGGAGGGAGTAGAAGCCCTCACAAAGGTGGTCAGTAGCACAGGCGTTGCCGCGCTGATTGTCCGTAACAGCTACCACTTTGCTGCGCTGTGGCACGAAACCTTTAGCTTGGCGAGCCGGGGTTATGCTGCGCTTGCCGTTGTTTGCTCCACTCCTTTGGTCGCCCCTTTTGGTTCTAAAAAAGCATTCTTTGGTACTAACCCAATCTCGTTTGCTTTCCCTAGAAAAGTAGAACAGCCCTTGGTTTTTGATATGGCGACATCCACCATGGCGCACGGTGATGTGCAAATCGCGGCACGTGAGGGGCGCCAGATCCCCAGTGATGTGGGGCTCAGTCCAAGTGGGTCAAGTACGACAGATCCGAATGAGGTTTTGGACGGCATACTGCTCCCATTTGGTGGCTACAAAGGCTCATTAATAAGCTTAATGGTGGAACTGATGGCAGCCGGTCTTGCTGGAGACAACTTTAGTTATGAGGCCGAGCTTGGTGACAACGGTGACGGGGGGCCGGCTAGGGGAGGTGAGTTTATAGTCGCGTTTTCACCAGAAATTTTGGCGGGGCCAGGCTGGGACGAGCATTGTGCCGCGTTCTTCACCGAGTACGCCCAGCAGGGAGATACATATTTACCTGGTGAATCTAAGAGGCGCCTGGCTGATCTCAGAGGTACGGTGACCGTCGATAATGAAATATACCGAACTATCAGAAATTTAACCCAAATAAATAATAAAAAATAAAAAATATCCGATACTTTATTGATTTAATCATGCCCTTCGACTATAACTATTGAGCGTGCGCGACAGCGGTCAGGACTATTTCCTGAGAGCTGTTTTTTTGAGAGCGCGGACAGTTGGTCCGCGCTGAGGTGCCGCTTATGAACGGAGAGAGGCATGGGTGAAGCCAGTTCTAATGTAGTAACTTCAGGAGAGGTCTTAACGCGCCCTCTAAGCAAGATTGTTGTTCCGGCCGAAGGTTCCGACGGGCTATTTACCAAATCGTGGTTCCCGATCTGCCTTTCGAAAGATGTTGAAAAAGGAAAGGTGATTTGCCGAGATTTTCTCGATGGCAAAGTTGTCATTTATCGCGGTGAAGATGATGTTGCGAGGGTATTTAGCGCTTACTGCGTGCACATGGGCGCAAACCTTGCTGCAGGTGGAGACGTCATTGGTAACGACCTTCGTTGCCCGTTTCATCATTGGGTGTATGACGACAGCGGCCGGTGTATCAAGACTGGTGTAGGTGATCCGGCGCCGGAGCGTGCACAGTTATTTGCATTTCCCACGACCGAAATTTGCGGGATTGTCTTTGCCTTCAACGGGCAGGAGCCACTTTACGATTTCCCTGACATTTTTGGCGGTTACTCTGAAGACGAAGTGCTCATCGCGACTTTTGAGGATCCTCGCTGTCCATGGCCGGTCGACCCCTGGTCGATTCGTGGAAATACTCCGGACTGGGCCCACTTTGCCTGCGTGCACAATATGGAAGTAAACAACGAAGATATTCCAGACCCTAAGTCAGCTTATGAGTGGAGCGACTACTGGGTCAATTTTGATGCACCCGTTACTAGAGTTATGCCGGATGGAAAGGTAACCAGACTTGTATACAAAGCTCAGATCACGGGCACTACGCTTTGGCACAATCAAGGAACGATGAACGGCCGGTGGCACATGCTCTTATCTGCTTTAGGGATCCCTGCGCCTGGCACCAGTTCACATTTCTATGTTGCCGGGGCACACCTGGGAGACGGTTCTGATGCTCAGGAGCGTGAGACCAGGGAGTTTGTCGAAGAGCTGATTGATATGTGGGACACAATGCTCGACGAGGATGACGTGATCCTGCAGCAACAGCATTACAAACCGGGTCTATTAACAAATGCTGATGCTGCTGTCGCTCGATTCCTTACATTTGTCCGTGATTATCCGCGCGCGCATCCGTCGAGAGAGTTTATCAATTAGAGGGTGTAGGCATGGATTTCAACTGCCTAGAGCTTTCCGGTCGGCTTCCTTTTGGTTTGCTCTGTCAATTGAAGCTGATATGCAATGACTCTCGCGACGCAAGATTCGGCGTCTAATAATGAAACTGTCGATAAGCGTTGACTTGGCCGTTAGCGGCCTGATTTACATTGTGGTCGCGGGCTTTGTTGCGCAGATAGGTATTTTGACACCCTATCTAGCCGCCGATTATGGTGTAGACGCTACAGTCGCAGCCTCGCAATTTTCCACGCTGACGACGGGCTTTTTTCTGGGAACTGTCCTCGCGTTTTTCTTGCTCGACTTTTTGTCAGTCAGGCTAGCCATTCGTCTGTATGCACTAGTAGTGCTGGCCACCACTGCAACAATGATTTATTCCCAGAGTCTGATACTTACGTCGGTGCTGTTTGCTATCACTGGATTCTGCCTTGGCGTAAGTACATGTCTTGCGGGGATGCTTGTCGCAAAAGGTAAGGAGGGCAAAGCTAGAGAGATGAGCTTTATCGGACTCGATGCTGCTTACAACTTCGGAGGTCTGATTTTTCCTGCACTCTCTGCCTACGTGTTGATGCAGTCAAAGACATGGGAGCTATCTCTGTTAATTGTGGCAAGTCTTACGGTCTGGATACTCTTTCTTTCATTTGGTCTGAAGGACGATTACGAGAAGGAGGAAAGTCCTGAGGGTGAGAGTCCAAATTTCAGTCCCGTTTGGAGCCACGGAGTACTTGTTGCTGGCACAGCGCTATTTCTCGTAATTGTCGCAAAGTACTCAATAGTTCTCTGGCTACCCCAGTATTATCAGGAACATCTCTCGTATACCTTACAGGAAGCTGCAGAGCTGGTTTCAACGATCTTTGGGTCAGCTTTGGTAGGAACTGTTCTTGGCGTCTTAATCGTCGCCCGAATGCGGTTAGTCTACTTCATTGTTTTTGTTCTAACTGCGGGGCTGTTCAGTAGCGTATTGCTATCTCTCTCCCTAGGCTATTACGCCGCATTGGGTGCTGCAGCACTTTATGGCCTCGCGATAGCTGCTCTATACAATGTCTTCATCGCCTATGGCCTGAATTATGTTCACAGGCCATCTCATAAGCATGTTTCGTTTGTGATCATTTGCAGCGGAATCGCTGCAACTATTGCGCCTGCACTATCAAGTGCAGTTGTATCCTCATTTGCATCCATCAGGGTGGTTATGTTGCTTTCCCCACTGCTATATCTGGCGGCGATCACCCTGCTCCTGGTGCACCAAGCGTTCATCAAACTATCGACCATCTCTGATCAAGATAGTACCCGGTTGACGGAGTGATTCCATCATGAACACAGAGCATCCCTCTAGTGACTACGAGCAGATTCGCGAAGACTTTCAGTGGGACAGGCCTACTTCATACAACTTCGCCACGGCAGTCGTTGACCGCTGGGCTCTTTCACCTCAGAAGAGGGCTTTGGCATATGTCACAGAGTCAGGCGAATACTGCGAGAGAACCTTCAGTGAAATAAGCATAGAGTCCAAGAAGCTCGCGGCAGGGCTTCACTCGATGGGGTTAAGACGCGGAGATACTTTGTTACTCATACTCTCAAGAGAGGTCGAGTGGTGGGTATGCATGATCGCCTGTATCAGAATGGGTGTGATTGTTTCGCCCGGCACGACGCAACTATCTGCAAAAGATATTCTCTACCGAGCTGACGCGGCTGACGCGAAGTGCGTTGTTTGCAATGCCGAAGTGGCCACTAAGCTCGATGCCGTTCGCCATGAACTCCCCGAGGCTATGAGCGGCATCTTGGTGGGCGCCCCTCGCCCTGATTGGACTGGCTACGACTATCTGGTTTCCGGCCAGCACCCAGAATTTAATGAAGAGGAGACCGCTGCTAAGGATCCGGCCCTCTGCTTTTTCACATCGGGAACCACTGGCTTTCCCAAAATGTGCATACATTCGCATGACTATGCTCATTCCCACATAAATACGGGGAAGTACTGGTTGGATTTGTCCCCCAGTGATTTGCACTGGAATATTAGTGACACAGGTTGGGCCAAATCTGCTTGGAGCAGTCTGTTCGGGCCATGGAACATGGGCGCCACAGTATTTGTTTACCAGACCGCCGCCTTCAAACCTAGTGACATCCTTAGGCTGTTGTCTGAGTACGCAATTACCACTATGTGCGGAGCCCCTACACTCTACAGATTACTTGTGCAGGAAAATCTGAGTCAGTTTTCGTTCAAGGCCCTGCGGCATTGTGTTGGCGCAGGCGAACCACTTAACCCTGAAATTATTGAAACGTGGAAATCCCATTCAGGGATCACTATTCGAGATGGTTACGGTCAGACGGAAACATGCTTATTGTGTGCCAGCCAGCCGTCGTTCGAGCCAAGATATGGTTCGATGGGTAAGCCGGCACCTGGCGTCGATCTTGAGGTTATTGACGAGAATGGAAGCCCATGTGATGTCAATGAAGAGGGCGACATCGCGGTCCGGCTGGGCGTACATGCACCACTTGGCATGTTCAGCTGCTATAGAGATGATGAGGAGAGAACTGCCGCTTGCTTCAGGGGGGATTTCTACATCACTGGGGATAGGGCCTATAGAGATGAGGATGGGTACTTTTGGTTTGTCGGCAGGGCCGACGATGTAATTTTGTCCTCGGGTTATCGCATTGGGCCTTTCGAGGTTGAAAGTGCACTGCTTGAACACGAAGCCATTGTCGAGTCTGCAGTAGTTTCTTCACCAGACAAGACGCGGGGCGAGATCGTAAAAGCCTTTATCGTATTGGCTCAGGGGTATTCGCCGTCTTCGGATTTGACTGCTGAGATACAAGATTTCGTCAAGAAAACTACCGCGCCTTACAAGTATCCCAGATCCATTGAATTTGTAGACCACTTGCCAAAGACGGTAAGTGGGAAAATTAGGCGTATAGAGCTACGTGACAAGGAGTGGGCAAAAGTAAGCTAGTAGTTCTGTCTGAGACGCGAGCACTACTCATGAGCACTACCGTCGTCCTCTCCTCGGCAAGTTACTACTAGTACTGAGACTCGGGAACCATTACCACCAGACCGTCGAGTTCCTCTGTAACATCTATTTGGCAGCTGAGGCGGCTATTTGAGTCGCGGTTCGGTGCCTGATCCAGTATGACTTCTTCCATAGGGTCCGGCTTGCCGACTTTCTCCAGCCATGCTTCCGAAATGTAAACGTGGCAGGTGGCGCAACTACAGCCCCCTCCACACTCAGCGATAATACCTTTCACGCCTCGCTTGGTTGCTGCGAGCATGAGCGTAGTGCCGCTTTCGGTTTCGATCTGGGTATGTTCTCCATCGCTGGAAACGAAAGTGATTTTTGCCATGCCGCTTTCCTTCAACTTATGAATCCTGACCGCTGGCGGAATGGTCCTTTAACACCCACGGCTCGCAGTTTTCTAGCAGATCCTGGAGGTCACCTAGGAAGAGCCCTCCAGGCAAACCGTCAATCAGCTGATGATCAATGGTTAGCGAGAGATGCATTGCCGGGTGTGATGTAGGTCCTCGGGAGGCAAGCACCACTCTCTCCGTTATTGTGCCGATGCCCAGGATAGCCACCTGTGGCTGTTTAATAATGGGGGTAAAGTGAGTGACTGGAGTCAAACCTAGGTTGCTTATCGTAAAGTTCCCGCCAACTAGCTCCTCTTTTGTCAGGTTGTTGTTTTTTGCTCGGAGCGTCAGGTCCTTTCTTGTCGCACTAAGCTCTGCCAGTTCCATCGTTCCCGCATTGAACACTGTGGGTGCCATGAGACCTGCATCAGTTGCTATGGCAAAGCACAGATCAGTCTGGTCTGAGAGTTGCACTTGGCGGTCCTCTAGCCGAGACCGCAGTGCTGAATGTTTATCTAGGGCTCTACAGACTGCGACCCCGACAATGTCCTCTATGCCAATGCCGGCCCCCGCAGCTTTCATCTTGTTCTTTGTGGATAAAAGATCTGTGGCATCGAACTCTGAAAAAAGAGTGAGTTGGGCTGAATTAGCCAGACTGGCTCTCATATTCTTTGCAATTACACTGCGGATGCCCCGGAGTTTGAAACTATCCGTCTGCGACACGGGCTAACTCTCAGTTTGGGGAGATTGCGCAGATCGGATCGTCGGTTCCTATCTCCGTATCTTCCTCAGCTAATATTTTCAGCTCGCCAGAGACCGTCGCGACTATATCTACAACGGTTTTTTCCAGGGTGACCTCACAGACGACATCACCTTCTTGTACTGTGTCGCCGCTGCTAAAAAACCATTGTGTGATTACCGCTTCGTCTTCGTTCTGCCAAGTAATAAGTTGATCTTTCACTATTCGTTCCAACAATTTGATTTAAAGAAGAAGTGCGGACGCAGCCGCTTTTACCTTCTCAGGATTTGGCAGGCAGTAATCTTCGAGCGGAGGAGAGAATGGTACCGATACGTCGGGGTATGTGATCCGTAACGGCGCGCGTTTCAAATCTGAGTGACATGACTCCGTGACTGAGGCGACCACCTCCGAGGCGAATCCGTAGCTTCGATAGTCATCTTCGACAACTACAAGATGACCAGTTTTCTTAACAGACTTGGCTATGCGTTCTCTATCAAGAGGCGCAATTGAAATAGCGTCAATCACCTCTGCATTGACGCCCTCGGCTGCCAGTTGATCTGCGGCGGTGAGGCAGTGATAGACCCCTACGCCAATGCTGACGAACGTGATGTCATTACCTTCCCTCACGATGCTCGCGGTCTCCAGAGGTATTGTGTACTGATCTCTGGGAACCGAGTTCGTAGCTCGTCTCTCATCGCCAAGAAAGGGTACGCCCAGTAGATTCTTATGCAGCATAAAAACCACAGGGTTGTCGTCCCGAATTGCGGCCGTCATCAGTCCTTTCGCGTCGTAGGCATTAGACGGCATGACAACCTTCAGTCCCGGCATGTGTGCGAACGTGGAGTACAAACATTGTGAATGTTGAGCAGCGTCGCCGTAGCCTCCTCCAACCGCAGTGTTGATCACCATCGGGACCGATACCTGACCTCCCGACATAAAATGTGTTTTTGCTGCTGCGCTATAGATGGAGTTCATGCAGACGCCGAAAAAGTCCGCGAACATTAGTTCAACGATGGGCCGCATTCCTGCCATGGCGGCGCCTGCTCCCGCTCCTATAAAGGCGGTCTCCGATATAGGTGTATCAATGACTCTACTGTCTCCAAACTCTTCATGGAGCCCGGCGGTATGCCCCCAAATACCGCCTACATATCGTATGTCCTCTCCCATACAAAATACCGACTCATCGATCCGCATTTCTTGGGCAATGGCTTCAGAAATTGCCCGCGCCATGTTTAGCTTTCGCGATTCTGGGTTGCCCATGTTTGCTCTCCTTTCCCCGTTGTTATGAAGCTGACGGCTTGTTTAGGCATATACATGCTGAAATACAGTCTCAGCTTCCGGATATTCCGCTTCGCGAGCGTCGCTTATCCATTGGTCTACCTCGGCGTTCAGCTCTTCCTCGATCAGGTCCGCTTCGGAAACAGTCAAGATGGACCTGTCAATGAGTTTCAATCGGTGAATGTCTATTGGATCGTTAGCTCTCGCAGCGGAGATCTCCTCTTCAGACCTATATCCTTGTGCGTCGCCCATAAAATGACCCTCCAATCTCGACGTCATGACCTCGAGTATTGAGGGTTTGAGCTCATTTCGAGCCAGAGATACTGCTTGCTCGGCGAGCGCATATATTTCTTCTGGGTCGTTGTTCATTGCTTTAAATCCGGCGACCCCATACGCAGCCGCCCTTGATTCAGAGTCATGCATTGATGTCGATTCTGCCGCGGGTACCGACACTGCCCATTGGTTGTTTTCGATGACGATTACCAGTGGCAGCTGCCAAACTGATGCGAGATTGACTGTTTCATGGAATGCCCCCTGGTTTATTGCCCCGTCACCTGTGAA
>VMDB01000027.1 GCA_008081075.1 Halieaceae bacterium | reverse complement strand
GATTTGAGTCAGACTGAAGCCATATAGCCCACATTCCATGAGCCGTTCTATAAAAGAATAGGTGCTGACTGGACAGTCCATTAGCGCTTCTCTAGTCGGATATGTCCCTGCCCACTTCCCCCGCAATGGCATCGAGGTCAGCGGCCGAGCCGAGCATGGCGTTATCCACTTCGTGCCCCAGTGCATATTGAGGGGGTGCCGGCTCTGGATGTTCGCCAGGCGCGCCGGGTGGCGTGTAGTAGCCCAGTGCATATTGTCCCATCGAGTATCCGATGAGTTCTTGCAGAGGCCGATCAAGCGTTTTTGCTATTTCGGGTGGGCAGCTGAGGTACTGGTTTTCCTCTTGCCGCAGCCAGCCGAGGGTATAGGTGATGTTGATTCCAATGCGATCACTGGTACTGCGATTCTCTCCCCCGCCATGGAACACGGAGCCTGAATAAATGAGGACCGACCCGGCGCGCATTTCGGCCTGGGTGATCAGCTCGGGGGCTATGGCAGCATCATCCGGCAACTCCGTGCTGCCGGGTACAACCTGCGTGGCGCCGTTTTCCGCCGTGAAGTCGGTAATCGCCCAAATCGTATTGAACTGCGGTTCCACATGGGTCAGATGCGTGCCCCAGGCCCAGCGGTCGCGATGAATCATCTGCGCTGTCTGGCCCGGGCGGATCCGAATAATCTGCGTCAAGTGCAGCTGTACCGACTGGCAGTAGGGCTGCAAGAATAATTTGCAAGCGTCCAGAATGACTGGATGCGCAATGAGCGTCCGACATTTTTCCGACCGGGCCATCAAGCCACCCGTGCGCGTGGTTAATCGGCCGGCAAAATCGTCAAAGCCATCGGGCGTGCCCTCCATGTAGGGATCCGTTTCCGATCGGAGGGCGGCAATAAAAGCGGGATCAATCACGTCATCGAGAACAATGGCGCCATCTTCCTCGACGGCCTTGGCGATGACCTGGGGGTCGGTATCTGGAGCAAAGTGTTTCAGTTGAGGCATTGGCTCGCTCTCCCTAGTCCACCAGTGATGCGACACATTTGATTTCAATTTTGAGGGCGGGATCTACGAGGGCACCTACTTGAACCAAGGTCTGTGCCACTTCCGGCGCTTTGCCATAGATCAAGTGTCGCTCGGAAAACAGCGCTTCGACCTGGGTCATACAGTCCTTCACATCGGTGACAAACCAGGTCTCGTCAACAATGTTGTCCATGTCAGCGTCGAACGCTGCCAGCACCGTTTTGATGTTGGCATAGGCGAGCTTCATCTGTGAAATCAGATCGTCCGGTATAGCGCCGGTTTGATCCATGCCCACTTGTCCGGCGAGGTATAGCGTCTCTTTGACTTGTACGCCCTGACTGAATAAATCGGCATAGGGGCCACTGCGGTAGAGCTTTTTATCGATGGTCATTGAACTCCCTCCTCCGGGAAATAGATGGCGCATCTCCCGGCGATGATATTGTGGTGCGCGGTCCGCGACATACCGCGGCTGACGCGCATACTTCGACCACGCTACATCAAATTGCTGATTCAGGGGTGGCTAAAAGCGACAGCGCGCTGCGTAGGGCGTTAAAACGCTTGCGCGTAATAACCGGTACCCCGGTGCCTTGCTGACCTAACACCTCGGGGTTCAATGGGAGCCAGGAAAGCTGGGCCACCGCGTTGCGCTCTTCAGTCGCAGCCAGCACGGTGGCGTCCCTCGCTTCGTAAAAGTGCCAGGCATCTGGTAGCGGGACGTCCCGCTCAAAAAGCGCACGACCGCGTTTCACACGGTCATAAAGATGCGCTCTGATTAATCCTTGGGAGCTGATCACTCGGTTACTTGATTGTGAAGACGCGCGCGTCTGCAGCGTCGACCACGCCTCCGATGTAATCCCCACAATGGGCCACCAGTGATAGTGCCACTCGGGATTCCGCTGTAGAAAGGCCTCAAGTGCTAGGTACTGTGCACTCAGGCAGGCGCCAGTTTTTTTGCCCAGAGCGAACTGAGCCTCGTAGATCGATTGAAAGTAGCCGATCTTGTCCATGCGACCTCCCTGTCGATGGCGGCTTGTCCGGGTGCCTCATAGGGCCACGGCGCTTCATTTTCGCGGTGCGGTACCGGTCAGCTCCCGCGAGAGTTAACCGCCCGACCATGAATTGCACTCCTGAAAAAGGCCCCGCGGCGCGGGGCAAAGAAGGAGTCAACCATGAATGTCGTCGTATCGGTGATTGACCTGAAGGTCAGATCAATTCAGAGGTCACCGATCCGCCGACTGATTCAGTCTCGCCCATACGCAGCAGCGATCATTGATCAGATCTGCCAAGGCTTTGTCGGGATATGCCAACTTCTGGCGGGCGCTTACAGGGTACGCGGTGTGCGAATGTCGTATTCGTCCTGCAGGAACGCCACGAGATCAATCAGTTGCTGGACCGTCATGGCTTCATTGACCGCGATCATCGGCGAATCCGTGGTCGCGGCAGCGCGGTCATAGCTCCTTGAGATCTTGTGGTCCGGGTTGATGATTGAAGCAACCAGCTCGCCCTGTGTTCGGTAGCGTGTGGTTTTCCCGCCGAGTGGGACATTAACTTTGGCGGTCGCGGTTTTCCCCAGTCGCTCGATTTCAGCGTCGATAGCGGTGTGTTCAATATCGGCGACGCTGTGGCAACCGTTGCAACTTAGGGCAACAAACGTTGCTTTACCCTGAGCTATCTCGCCGGCGGGTAGCGCAAAACCGTTGGATTCCTCGGTGCAGCCGGGTAGTAATAAGAGGGTACATGCACCGAGTGCCAGTGCTTTTAGCGTAACAGGGGTAGCCTGCTTCAGGCGGAGTGAAATCGCTTTCATAACAAAATCCTTTTTGTAAGTCGCGTCCTGCGATGGGGATAGCCTAACACGGGCCGGGCTTCAGGGTGGCGGGAAGGATTGGTGATATTTGCGAAGTGACCCTGGTGCTTGCTCAGACCACCTGAGAGTCATGAGCTCTGTCCCATGACAAGCCTGAGAATTTGGTATTACTAAATTTGTGGAATGGATAGGCCGCCATCAACGGTAATCACAGAGCCTGTCATGTAATCGCCAGCGGGGGAGGCAAGGAGGAGGACAGCACCCTCCAACTCATGAGGTTGGCCGGTACGACGCATGGGTGCTCGTGCAATCATTCGCGCACCCGCTTCAGAGTGGAGGAAGTCGTCTGCAAGTGCGGTGTGAAAATAACCCGGGGCGATTGCGTTGACCCGAATGCCATACCTTGCCCATTCCACAGCCATGGAGCGCGTCAACTGAACCAGCGCGGCTTTCGCAGATGCATAGGTTGCCGTGCCTTTTTGTGTTGTCTGCCCGAGTACCGATGCCATATTGATGATGTTGCCGGCCACCTGTTCTGCGCACATATGACGGACCACGGATTGTGAGAGGCTGAAAATCGCTTTGAGGTTGGTGTTGTAGAGGTGGTCCCAGCTGGTAGCGCTTTCATCGAGGAGCATCTTGTCGCTGTGCACGCCAGCATTGTTGACCAGCACTTCTATACGGCCTTGCTCCAGTACCGTTTCAAGCGCCGCCGAGAGGCTCTCAGTATTGGCAACGTCCATTTCTACCCCAGACGCTCGTCCTCCCGCTGCTTCGATCTTCGCAATGGACGTGGCAATAACCTCAGTCCGCCGCGCCGCGAGAATGACTTCTGCGCCGTAGCGGGCGAGCACTTGGGCAGCCGCAAAACCCAACCCGGTTGCGCCTCCTGTGATTAAGACCCGTTTGCCGGTCATATCAAATATATCGTTCATATAGTGGGGCTCTCGCAAAGAGTGGAGCAGTGTATTCGGGGTGCTAGAGGGCGTCTAGGTAGGCTATGGTTACGCTGCCTAGCGAGTGCGTGAAAATGAATGTAACCGAAATTCTTTGGCTGTCTCGCGCACTCGCCATTGACGACAGTCGGGAGGAAGCAGAGCCATGAGCGAGCAACAACCGATATTACTGAGAGAGGAGCGGGGCGAGGTGCTCTGGTTGACCTTGAACCGGCCCGATCAGCTCAACGCCCTGAATCCGCCCTTGATTACCGCGCTGCGGGAAGCCTTTGAGTCTCTTCGCCGTAATCACGACATCAGAGTGGTCGTGTTGCGCGGCAACGGCCGGGCTTTCTGTGCCGGTCTCGATTTGAATGATGCGTCGTGGTCGGGTGCTCCGACCCCTCATGATATTCTCGATTTTCAACGCAGTATCTCGGATATCTACCGGGCCATGCGTCAGTGCCCACAAGCCATCATCAGTCTCGTTCAGGGTCCAGCGTGCGGTGGTGGTTTCAGTTTGGCGCTGGCATCTGATATTCGGATCGCCGCCGAGTCGGCCAAAATGAATGCCGCCTATATCAAGGCCGGCCTGACTGCCTGCGACATGGCGTGCAGTTATCTTCTGCCGCGCCTCGTGGGGCTCTCGGTGGCCAGTGAGCTGATGATGACGGGTCGGTTTATCAACGCTGAGCGTGCGCTTCGAGTCAATCTGGTGTCAGAGGTGGTGGCTGAAGCGGAATTGGAAGCGTCGGCCGATAGTTTGATTGAGGAACTGCTCGCAACCTCACCGATGGGCCTGCGGCTGACTAAGGACGGATTGAATATGAGTGTGGATGCCGGGTCTTTGGACGCGGCGATGGCACTGGAGGATCGCCAACAGTCCCTGGTGGCCATGACCCGGGACGCCGGGGAGGCCGTGACTGCGTTTTTGGAGAAACGTAAACCCGTCTGGCAAGACCGCTAGCCGCAAGTGGCTGCGGTGCGGCGACCCCGGGGTGGGCATCGCCACGCCAGAGTGGGAGCGTCAGGCCGCGGTGCCGTCGATTTCCTGATAGTAGGCCATCAGAATCTCAGCGACCTCTGGCCGCGAAAACTCGGGCGGTGGCGCAATGCCCTGGCCCAACATTTCCCGTACCTTAGTGCCCGATAGCAGCACAAAATCTTCAGGGCTGTGGTCGGGCGCATCGCGCATCATCACCACGCGGCCCAGCTTTTTACTAAAAGCGGTGTGGTCAGCTCGGTAGATCTCAAGCGCTAAAGCGCCCTCAGGCACTTCTTCATCAAAGATCGTCTGTGCATCGAAGCCACCGTAATAGCTGCCAACGCCCGCGTGGTCTCGGCCCACAATCAGGTGCGTGCAGCCCGCATTCTGGCGGAACACCGCATGGAGCACGGCCTCACGGGGGCCCGCGTAGAGCATGTCAAAGCCATAACCTGTGACCATGACGGTGTTGGGGGGGAAGTAAAGGTCCACCATTTTGCGGATAGAAGCATCACGCACGTCGGCGGGGATATCGCCGGATTTGAGTTTGCCCAGCAGCATGTGGATCAGCACACCATCGGCAGAGAGGTCTTCCATCGCCATGCGGCAGAGCTCTTCATGGGCGCGGTGCATGGGGTTCCGGGTTTGGAAGGCCACTACGCGCTCCCAGCCGCGCTCATTGATCTCTTCGCGAATCGCCATGGCGGTACGGAATGTCTCGGGAAAGTCCTCTTCGAAGTAGGAGTAATTCAGCACTTCGATAGGACCCGAGATTACGGTGCGGCCCTGCGCGGTAAAGGCGGCCACACCGGGATGTTCGGGATCATCGGTGCGGAAGACCTTGGCGAGGATGGTGGCAACGTCGTCATCGCTCAGGATCTCGACGGCCTCGACGGTCATGACCGCCAGCAGAGGGTGGCCTTCGCGGTTTGGGTCAGTCAACGCCAGACGCTGACCCGCCTCGACGGGGCAGCTCTCTGCGAGGTTGACCACCGGCACGGGCCAAAAGAGGCCGTTGGTCGTGGCCATATTTTCGGCGACCGACAGCGTATCGGCCCGATTCATGAACCCGGTGAGTGGTGTGAAATATCCAGCGCCCATCATGACCGCATTGGCTGCGGCTGCTGAACTCATCATCAAGGCGGGTAGGGTGAGTGCTTCGGCCTCGAGCTCGGCGCGCCGCGCGTCATCAATAATCAAAGGTTTGAGCTGGTCAGCGCCGTGGGGTGCAATCAATGCCATGGTCTCTCTCGGTTAGGTGGTGTTCTGGTTGACGGTTCAATACGTTTTTTCGGCAACAGCAGCACTGGCTAGTTTCCCAGGTTCGGTGCCTGCAGCGTGTTCAATGACTCTTTCGTTGCCGCTTCTGTGCTCAGGCGGCGGGAATCAACCCTCGTTGCTCCAGTAGGTGCAGCAAGCTGCCGACTTCTTCCTCCAGCGATTGCTGGTCGGTCTGTAAATGTACCTCGGGCGACTCGGGTGCCTCGTAAGGGTCGTCAATACCGGTAAAGTTTTTGATCTCTCCGGCGCGCGCCTTTTTGTACAGTCCCTTAGGGTCCCGCTCCTCGGCGGCCTCCAGACTGCAGTCTACAAACACTTCGATAAACGGCATGTTGTCTGCCTCGTGCAGTTCGCGCACGATCTGCCGGTCGGCAACATAGGGGCTGATAAAGCTACTGAGGACAATCACACCGCCATCAACAAACAGTTTGGAAACCTCACCGACCCGGCGGATGTTTTCTGCGCGATCCTCGGCACTAAAGCCCAGATTCTTGTTGATACCGAGACGGATGTTGTCGCCATCGAGGCGATAGACCAGCACACCGCGCTGGTAAAGCGCCTGCTCCAGCGCGACGGCGATCGTACTTTTGCCTGAGCCCGAAAGGCCCGTAAACCAGAGAGTAGCGCCACCGTGACCCAACAGCTGCGCGCGCTCGGGCCGATTGATCTCTCCGCCGTGCCAGTGCACGTTGGTGGCTTTTTGCTCACTCATGGATTCGTCCCCACTTGAAGAGGCGCGATTGTATACAGTCAGCTCAGGACTTTGAAGGGCGCTGCGGGGTTGGAGTGCTTCTCGGTGGCGATAAGACAACAGCGTCTGGTGGGTCGTCTACAGTGTCTTGCAGTCTACTCAGGTCAGCGGTCGAGACGCCGCGGGGTGAGTGTGATAGTGCGCGGTCGCTGATCACGAGTATCACACCGAGCAGTGCGACGGCCAAAATGATCAGCGACAGGGCGCCCGTATCTCGTAGCATGGTATTGGCGCTCGCTGACTAAAAGTCGCCTGATACCGGGCCGTGTATTAACGTGTGCTCAAGAGGCTGATTGCCCATTGCGGCCACAGACTCTTGGCTGAGCACGACCATAATGATCCAGGCTGCGACGCCAAGACCGATGCGTAGGTGCTGCACTTGCAAATTTTTCATTCCATACCCTCCCGATAAAGGTGCCGTCCTTGGCAGAAGGTCGTCCATGAAAAGGGGGTCGCGAGGCTTCGCCCTTGAGGTCTTCCGACAGAGAGGGGTACTCCCTCGCGAACCAGGCCAGTATGGCGCGGGGCTGAGGCTAGGAATTGACTGTTTCCGCCAAGCGTTTGGCGAAAGATGTCAGGCGTGGATCTGCGTTATGACAGCGGCCAAACCAGGAGGATCATGGGTATTGCTGTGATCACCACTAAAATTTCGAGGGGTAAACCCATGCGCCAGTAGTCGCCGAAGCCATAGCCCCCTGGCCCCATAATTAGCGTATTGTTTTTGTGACCGATGGGCGTCAAAAACGCGCAGGAAGCTGCGACTGCCACTGCCATCAGAAATGGATCGGGATTCACCTGCAGACGCAGTGCCACGTCGAGGGCGATGGGTGCGGCAATGAGGGCAGTGGCCACGTTATTGAGCACGTCTGATAGGGTCATAGTGACTACCATCAGTGCCGTCAGAATGAGGATGAGGGGCCAGCCATCAGTGCCCTGCACAAACAGATCTGCCAGCAGCTCGGTACCACCACTCACCTCCAGCGCCACGCTGATGGGGATCATGGCGCCCAGCAAAATGATGACCGGCCACTCGATGGATTCGTAGACCTGAGAGAGGGGCACTATGTCCAAGAGAACATAGAGTAGCGCTACGCAGGCGAGCGCGATGGGAAGATACACGACCTCAAAGCTGGCCAGCGCGATAGCGCCGGCAAAAAGCACAATGGCCTGGCGCGCTTTGTCGCGCTGAATGACATCGAGGCCCCGGGGAGCAAGGGGTAAGCAGCCCATCCACTCAACCACATCATCGAGGGTGTCCTCCGGGCCCAATAACAAGAGCAAATCACCCGCCTGAATCTGCACTTCTCTGAGGCGCTCGCGAATTTTGACGCCATTGCGGGAGATGCCCAACAGAATCACCCCGTGGCGATAACGCAGTCGCAACGTGGATTCGGAGCGGCCGACCAGGCGAGAGGTCGAGGGTACGGCAACCTCGCGCATCACCGTGTTGCCCGATAAAGCCTTCGAGGGGCGATCCGAATCGGTATAGCTCAGGGCCACTGCGCCGACGAAGGCATCGATGCTGTCGGGCCCTCCCTCGATCACAATACGGTCATCAGCACGCAAAGCCACCTGAGCTGCCATACCCGGCAGGCGCTCGCCGTCGCGGATCAGGCCGAGAATCTGAACGCCGCTCTCGTCTGCCGCCGCGTCGAGCGTTCGCAGTCGTTCGCCAATGACCTCGGCGTCTGCCGGTACGCGGAGCTCCGCCAGATAGCGCTCCAGATCCTCGACCGGTGAATGGGTGCGGTTGGCGGTGCTCGC
>VMDB01000219.1 GCA_008081075.1 Halieaceae bacterium | reverse complement strand
GTCAACGCCGTCGAAGAAACCTCTGCACCAGACGCCATCAATGAGGCCATTGACAGGGTCGTACCGAGAGCCATGACCTGAATCTTTCTTTTCATAAGCACCACCCTCTTCACCGGGATCTCCAACTTACCAAATTTTCGGGAAAGTTTAAGCCTCATCTGGATTGGTCTCGTTAGCCGGGCAGACCGGCCGGTCAGCAGGCTAGCGTCCGCTGACCGGCCCATTCATCAATCCATCACCTTGACCAAAATATCATCCCGGTGCGATTGGATCATGAGCTTGGCGGTGTTTAGTCGCTCCCCGAAGATCTTCATGACGCGGTTAACCCCCGCCGCAAAGTCCGCGTATTTATCAAAGCCGCAGGATGCATAAAAAGCCAGTTCTGGCCCCCACGCATGCTCATACCGGTTGCAGTTACCAAACGCTTCGTCATAAGCGCTGTAAAACTCCTCCGCTTTTTCCTGCATCTCGGCGTTGGACAGCTGAGGCGCAAAAGACGTGGCGGCGATGAGGACATACTGAGGCGCCTTGGTCATCTTGAGCTGCGTCGTCATCACAAGGTGATCAGAGTGGCCCCCAAACAGTTGCGGCTCGTCTGGCGTTGGCGGCGGTGGTGAGCCATCCATGATGCGCGCGAAATGATCAATATCATCGAAGGTGCAGGTGGTATAAAACGCCCGGGGCGACCCGAACTCGTGCTTATAGAGGGAGCAATTATTAAAGCCCCGCGCTTCCTCTGCTTTTAGGTATTCAATGAGCGACGCCTCGATCTCACTGGGCTTCGCGCCTGCTGGAATCTCATACGTTGACCAAAGCGCCATGGGTAAAGCCTTGGATTCATCCCCGTGGTTATCAGCCATTGCAGCGAACGAAAAACATCCCGCGATCAACAGCAAGATTATTTTTAAGTGTTTCATGCCATCCCCCTTATTAATATGGCATGAGAGACCCTAGCACATTTTTCTTGGCGGCCTCAAAGCGGCCGCTGACGCCTAGACTCGCTTCGCCGCGATCACCGCGAGCATCGAGCCTGTTCCTACGACCGCACACCAAGCGCGCAACAGAATGCCGCGTCGGGGCAGGGCAAGGCGCGCGGCCTCGTCACGGTGGCTCACCTCATCGGCCTGACACTTAAGGAGCGTCTCTCTCAACGATGCATACGTTCCCTGCGCTGGCAGTCGTTGAATTTGCTGTTCGTAATGATGATCAACAAAAGTCTCCACCGCTTCGATAGTGGCAAATACCGCATGCCGTCCCACCAGCGCAGGAAGCGCACCCGTTAACCATCCCATCAGCCGCCAAAGTGGCAGCAGCTTTGTGCGTCCACGCCGGGACACTATCTCTTCCATCAAAGCCAGATGTTGCCCCTCAGTTAGCAAATGCCGCTCAGCGAACTGCCGCACACTCGTATCTTTGGATACCGCCAGTACCCCCCGGTAAATCATTACCGCGCCATATTCACCGGCGTGGTCCGAGCGGAGCTCCTGCTGCAACCAGCCCGGCAACGCGCCAAAGTCGGGCCACCCCGCAGTCACGCCAGCGGTGGCGGGGTTCGCAGTGCTTTCGGTTTCGGAAACGAGCGTCCCATCGCTTTTATCAAGCACCATTGTGCCTTTCCCAGCTGCCATAGGAGACGCCGGTGGGCGGCTGACCGGTAGCGGCGATGGTGCGGGCCTATCGCGCAATCGAGCCGGTTCCGCGGGCTGATGCATCGGGTTCTCTATTCTGTGAGACACGAATCTCTCCGGCTATGGAAATACGATGGAGTCCTGCATACGTCGTTCGATACGCGACCGATCACGCAGTCATGCTAAACAATAGTGAAAGTTGTGCCGGGAATCAGGTCAGCGAGAAGACGTGTGACTCACTGCGCCGGCGTAGGGTGTACTCGCGCGGGCAAATGCGACCGCACCGAGGGCACAAAATACTAGGCTACTTAACAGGGCGTAGCGAATGGACTGTACCCCCAGATCCGCATAGACGTCGCTCAACCACCCCACGGCGAGGGGCCCCAGCCCCATACCCAACAAGTTCAGAATGAACAGCAGCAAGGCCGCCGCCTGGGTCCGCCAGTGAGCGGGAACCAAGTTTTGCACCGCGGCGTAACTCGGCGCGATCCAGAAACTCGCGAAGATGGCGCTGAAGAACATAAACACCAGTGCCACTGGGAAAACCTTATCGCCCAGCATCCAAACCTGCTCGGCGGGCCACAGCAGGAACAGCGCCTGTGTAGGAATAGAAATCACCACGCCAATCATGGGCAAACGCAGCTGCCATCGCGCGTCTTGCTGCGCAAATCGGTCCACCAGCACCGCACTCAGCAACGTCCCCAAAATGCCGCCGAATACGCCAATCAAACCGAGATATAAACCAGCATCCAGCAAGGTGAGTCCATGGACGCGAATCATGAAGCTCGGTGACCACACCCCGAGCCCATACCCGGAGACCGCTGTCATGCCAACACCGAGGGCGATTGCCGGAAACGCGGGCAGCGCAGCAATGCGACGGATCGCTTCCCACAAAGAACCGTCTTCTACCTCTAACATGGGTTCTCGGTGCGGTTCCCGGATAGTCGTGCGAATAAGCACCGCCAACAACACGCCCGGTATACCAAATATCCAGAAGACGCTTCTCCAGCCAAAGGCTTCGGCGAGGAGCGCACCACCGAATAAGCCCACCAGCACGCCGATGTTGGTCCCCGACGCCAAAACACCCTGCGCCAGCGAGCGTTGCTCGGGAGGAAAGTAGTCCGCGAGCAGCGACTGTGACGGGGGCGTACCGCCCGCCTCCCCCACCCCCACGGCAATGCGATACAGCGCCAATTGACCAAAACTCGTAGCGGTCGCGCAGAGCGCCGTCATGGCACTCCACACGGTCATCGACAGCGCCAGTACATTTCGGCGCGACCAACGATCTGCGAGGCGCGCCATCGGTACACCGAGGGTGGCGTAAAACAGCGCAAAAGCCAGACCTGTCAGCAACCCCATCTGCGTATCGGTGGCGCCAAACTCTGCCTTGATCGGCTCCAGCAGAATCGTCATGACCTGCCGATCTACAAAGTTAAAAATGTACCCCAATGTCAGAATGAACAGGGCATACCAGCGATAGCCACGGGTGAACTGGGTATGTATCGGCGAGGGCACGATCAGCCGTCGCCAAGCGATCGGAGGTCAATGACAAACCGGTACTGCACATCCCCCGCATGCAACCGGTGCCACGCGGCCTCAATGTCATCGGGTTGGATCAACTCTATCTCGGCACCCACGCCGTGTTCATGAGCAAACTGGATCATGTCTCGTGTATCAGAGATCCCGCCAATCAGCGAGCCCTCCAAACTGCGGTCGCCAAACACGATTAGTGCGGGGAATACGCTGAGATCCTCTGTGGGTACACCCAGCAAACACAATTTGCCACCACGCCGCAGTAACGGAAACCAACGATTCAAATCGTGGGCATTCGAAATCGTATCCAGTATCAGATCGCACTGCCCCATCCAATCCTGTAACGCAGCGGAATCAGGATCCAGCGCCACTTCGGCACCCAATCGGGTGGCATCGGCGCGCTTGGCCGCTGAACGCGAGGCGACGATGACCCGCGCGCCCATGGCGCTTGCAAACTGGATAGCGAGGTGCCCCAACCCACCCACGCCCAATACACATAAGGTCGTGCCGGGCCCCACACCGAAGCGCTTCAGCGGCGTGTATACCGTAATCCCCCCACACAACAGCGGCGCCATCCGCGCGAGATCAGCGCCTTGGGGGATAGGCACAATATAGTCGTAATCGACCACGTAATCCGAGGCATACCCGCCGTAGTTCACCCTGCCCTCGCGGTCTTTGCTGTTAAAGCTCAAGGTAAAGCCGGTGTCGCAGTAATGCTCGTCGCCCGCCGAACAGGACTTGCACACGCGGCAGCTGTCGGCGATGCAACCCACACCAACCGCATCGCCCACGCTGACGCCTTCAACATCTGCGCCAACTTCGGTGACGATGCCGACCATTTCGTGACCGGGCACCATGGGGTACATCCCGCCGCCAAGCTTGTTACTGGCAGCGACCAGATCGGAGTGACAAATGCCGCAAAACTGCAGATCAAGATGTACGTCGCGCGGCCCGAGGGGGCGCCGTTCTATTTCAGTACGGCGAAACGCAGCACCGGCGGTATCGAGCTGATAGGCAATTGTCATATGGCGTCTCCGGGTTTTTTGCTGGGTGCATCACACGTGTTGGCCATATAAGCAGCGTTCATCGGCCCGCCTCGCGCAGCCAGCTATCGACCTTGTCCTCGATGCGATCGATCACCGACATAAAGGCTGCTTCGATATCAGCATCGCTACCCTCCACCCGAGAGGGGTCGGGCAAACCCCAGTGGATTTTTTCCACTTCACCCATCCAAACGGGGCAGGCTTCGCCGGCCGCGCTGTCACATACCGTTACCACTTTGTCGGGGGCGAACGACTGGAGGTCCTCCCAGGACTGGCTCACCAGGCCCTGCGTTTCGTAGCCACGCGCCTTGAGGAATCGCAAGGTCAGGGGGTGAACAGCGGCAACCGGCGCGCTTCCCGCACTGGCCGCCTGCAACACTCCAGCGCCGCGCTGCTGCGCAATGGCCTCACATAAAATGCTGCGGCAACGATTATGGGTGCAGATGAATAACAGCCTCATCAAGCCCTCAATACAGCAACGTGCGTGGTACTTTAGCAGCGGTGCTAATCTGAATCCTTAAGGTACAGAGACCGCCGCGGTTCTTTGAACACCCGCTCCATCATCGGCTCAAAAAATGAGAGCTCGTAACACGTCGCGTCTGGATCAAATGCGGGAGCATCGTACTTTTCGATGAACTCGAGTGTTTGGGCATAGTGCGGGTGATCCTTGAACTGATCCCGCAGGTTACGGTCGAGGCCCAAATAGTGAAAAAAGTAATATCCCTGGAAGATGCCATGATGTTTGACCATCCAGTGGTTCGCCTCACTCACGTAAGGCTCAAGTAATACGGCGGCGACATCCGCGTGGTTGGCGGGTCCCAGAGTATCGCCAATGTCATGGAGTAGCGCGCACACGACATACTCCTCGTCTTTACCGTCATCATGGGCCAGGGTGGCGGTTTGTAAGCAATGGGTAAGACGATCTACAGGAAAGCCACCGAAGTCGCCCTGGAGCAACAGCAGGTGATCCTTGAGTCGCCGACAGACATCGCTCCGGAACTCGAAAAACTCCGCGCCAATGATGCTCCAGTCTTCCTGGGTGCCATCTTTCATGTGATGAAACTTTGCGCGGGGGGGCAAGGCCTGATTCATGGGAATGCTCCTAACCATTTAGCATGAGAATACTGGTGTACCTGAGTAGCATCAAGGCACAGCGCAGTCATTGGCCCGCGCTCTTTTGATGGTGCCTATTGCACCACTTCATCCTGCCGCGGACCCAAGCAGTGACCATAAATAGCCAAGAAATACACCCCGAGGCGTCTCGCGCCAATCGTTATCAGATGGTGACAATTGCGTTATCAAGGGGTGCGGACAGATACTGGGTTCTGGCACAGTGGAACGTGCGAACGGCGTCGCTTGGCGGCAGCAGCTCAGGGTTTGATGAAAAGGAAAATGAGATGAAAAACATGATTATCGGTGCCAGCATGCTGGGCCTTATCTCCTTGGTCGGGTGCGCGTCTACCGCTTCACCGCCACCCGCCACCACGCCTGACGGCCTTGAGTTGATACGTAGCGATAAGCACAGTGCCGTTTATATGAAGCCCGACGCGCAGCTCGAGAGCTATGCCAAGTTCGGCATCGTGCCCTGTCAGGTCGCCTTCCGCAAAAATTGGCAACGCGATTACAACTCTGCCCATCGCAGCAGCTCTCAGCAGGTGAAGCAGCGGGATATTGACCGCATCAAAACCGAGCTGGGCGAAGAGTGCACCACCTTTTTTACTAATGCGCTGGGCGAAGCGCCCGCATATGATCTTGTGACCGAGTGGCAGGAAGGCGAGGCAGTGCTACTGGTGTTTCCCAATATCGTCAATCTTGATATCACTAGCCCGGATCTTCAAAGTCCGAATATGAGCCGCACCTACTCAGCCTCAGCAGGCTCGATGACGATGTATCTGGAGCTCATCGATGCCGAAACCTCGGATGTGTTGGTGCGCGCCTACGACAGCAAGGCAGACCCGGACACCATGGTCAATTACGCCAACAAGATCACCAACCGCCAAGCGGCTGATCGGATGTTGAAGGATTGGTCTTCTCGGTTGCGAAGCGCTATGGACGCGGTTCTGGGGGGATCTGCTGACGGCCTATGAGCGCCGTCTTCAAGGGATTTGCCGCGCTGATAACGCTGGCCTTGGTCGGCGTTTGGCTTTTGCCACAATGGGCTCCCGTGCAAGCCGTCAGCTGGAGTCCTCCCCCTAACCCCGGTCTCACCGGCGTCTATTCTCCAAATCAGGCCTTGGCCGAACTGACGCTCATGCCGGTGGGTCCCGCCCCTGAGCATGTGGCCTGCGATAACAGTGGTGCGCTCTACACGGGCCTTGATGGCGGTGCCGTCTTGCGGCGAGCGTCATCGGGCGAGTGGATTCGATTAGGTACTACCGAGGGCAGGCCGCTGGGACTCAGGCCGGATGACCAAGGTGGTCTCTGGATCGCCGACTCGATCAAGGGCCTGCTTCACATGTCCGCAGAGGGCGCCGTCCGGCTTCTCGCAGACAAAATCGGTGATGAGCCGCTTCGTTTTGTTGATGATTTGGATGTGGAGCAAAGCGGGCACATCTGGTTCTCGGATGCCAGCCAGCGCTTTGACTACCGGCAGGTCGCACTCGATTTCTTTGAAGGCAGTCGCACCGGACGACTGCTCAGGTACGATCCGGTGACCCAACGGGTCGACGTGATGATGGACGGGTTATTTTTTGCCAATGGCGTGACACTGGGACCCGGGGATGCGTATGTGTTGGTGAATGAAACCGGCATGGGTCGCGTCCATCGGCTGTGGCTTAAGGGCGCGCGCGCCGGAGAGCAGGATATCTTTGTGGATGCGCTACCCGGCACCCCCGATAATATCCGCTTCGATGGTGTTGATACCTTCTGGATTGCCATGCCATCGCTGAGAGCCTCCATCGATGCGCTGGCCTCTCTCCCACGATTACGCGCAGTGCTATCGCTACTGCCACTGCCACTATTGGATGCGGCAGCGCAACCCGCCAGCTTCGTGATTGGCGTGAATCTCGAGGGCGAGGTGATCCATAACCTTCAGGATCAAAGCAATCCATTTAATTACATTACCGGTGCAACGGCTTGCGGCGACACGCTGTATCTCGGTAGCCTGCGTACTCAAGCAGTCGGCATGCTATCTCTTCCCTGATCAGGTTCAGTCCATGCAAAACGCAGCACAAATAGAATTCTGGAACGGCGACACCGGAAAAAATTGGGTGACCCATGATGCGCTGATGGAGGCCATGCTCGCCCCCCTGGGGGAAAGAGTCCTCGATTCACTGGCAATCTCAGCAGGGACACATGCCCTCGATATTGGCTGCGGCTGTGGTCACCCCACCCTGTCACTCGCACGGCGTATCGGCGCCAGCGGCTCGGTCACAGGCGTTGATATTTCAGCGCCCATGCTGAACCTTGCGCAGGGGCTGGCGGAGCAAGCCCCCGAGGACAGTGCGCCGGTCTCGTTTATCAAAGCCGACGCACAAACCTACCGCTTTTCTGAGACGCCCTTCGATGTGGTCTTCTCCCGCTTCGGGGTGATGTTTTTTGACGAGCCGGTGGCGGCGTTCAGCAACATTCGCGGTGCCATGCGGCCCGGTGGACAACTGGCATTTTGCTGCTGGCAGCCGCGCGCTGTGAATCCGTTTATGACGATTCCCGCCTTGGCTGCTATGGAGCTCTTACCCCCTCCACCTGAAATGCCGGCGCGCGCGCCGGGTCCTTTTGCCTTTGAGGAAGCTGAATATGTCGAGCAGATTCTGTTCGAGGCAGATTTTTCTGACATCACCATCAACCCCGTATCTCAGCCCCTGGTATTCGGAAAAGGGCTCTCGATCGAAGAAATCGTTGATCGCCTGGTTCAGATCGGCCCCATCGCTCAGATGGTGAGAGAAGCGCCCGAGCCGCTGCGGCAGCCGGTAATGGACAAAGTTAAAATCGCAGTCTCGCCCTACTACACAGAGGCGTCGGGAATGATCCTCGAAGGCAATTTTTGGCAGGTGAGTGCCGCCGCGTAATCTGGCATCCCCTTACAGAGTGACGCAGGGTCTTAGTTCGCGAAGACGATCTCTAGGGCAAGACCATGACCTACCCCAACGCGATTGCCCCCGGCAACAACACCTGAGGGTAGCCAATTTTTCTTATGGCATAATGCGTGCCGATTTAATACCCAGCGTCTTTTTATCAACACAGGATGACCCCTATGGATACCCAATCACTTTTCTCGCTGGCGGGTCGTACCGCTCTGGTCACTGGCGGCTCTCGAGGCATTGGAAAGATGATCGCCAGCGGCTTTATTGGGCAGGGCGCGAAGGTTTATATCTCCAGCCGCAAGGCCGACGTCTGCGAAGCGGTTGCCGCGGAGTTAGGGCCCAATTGCATCGCGGTCCCTGAGGACATCTCCACGGTAGACGGGTGCAAGGCGCTGGCTGCCACGATGGCAGAACATGAAGACCATGTGGATATTCTGGTCAACAACGCGGGGGCCGCTTGGGGCGAAGCCTTCGAGACCT
>VMDB01000071.1 GCA_008081075.1 Halieaceae bacterium | reverse complement strand
CTGAGCGATTTTGCGACGGCACGCCGACCCGCAGGTGCATTGGCCACCCAACGTACAGACTCCTCTAGCCCTCCCACGGCATAGTCGGTCTCAAGTTGCCGGTAAAGGGTAGACCGTTGCTGCGCCACTCTGCCCTTCGCCACAATTGCGGCGCGCATGTCATCGGACATCCAAACCTGACCATGGGCGGCACCCGCCGCTCGCGTGATGCTCTCGTTGATCAGCGCCCCACCCAAATCATTGGCACCACAGGAAAGCATCTGCAGCGCACCCTCACGCCCGAGTTTCACCCACGACGCCTGAACGTTGGGGATGACAGCGCCAACGGTCAACCTCAAAACCGCATGCATCAGCACGGCCTCGCGCCAGGTCGGCCCCGGCCGAGATGAACCCCGTCGATAGATGGGCGCACCCGCACTCACAAACGGCAGTGGCACGACCTCAGTGAAGCCGCCGGTCCTCCGCTGCAAAGCAATGACGCGCTGCCAGTGCTCCACCCAGGCCTGCGGATCATCGACATGGCCGAACATAATCGTCGCAGTGCTACGCAGACCAAGGCCATGCGCGGCTTCCATGATATCGAGCCAACGCTGACTGGAGACTTTATCGGGGCAGAGGATCGCCCGCACCCGCTCGTCTAACACCTCTGCTGCGGTACCCGGGAGTGAACCCAGCCCCGCCTCTTTCAACAATGCAAGATAGTCAGGGATCGGCATGCCCAACGTGTGCGCTCCTTGATCAATCTCAAGAGGCGAGAAGGCGTGAATGTGCATATCGGCACTGGCCTCGCGCACCGTCCGCAGGATGTCGAGATAGGTTTGACCCGTGTAATCGGGATGGATGCCGCCTTGCAAACAGACCTCTGTAGCACCCAGCTGCTGCGCCTCTACGACCCGGCGATAGAGCTCTTTCGCGTCAATATCGTAGGCCTCCCTCCCACTGGCAACTTGGCCGCCACCTTTGGAAAACGCACAAAATTTGCAGCTGTACTGGCAAACATTGGTGTAGTTAATGTTGCGGTTAACGACATAGGTCACCGTGTCGCCCACCTGCTGACGACGCAGCGTGTCGGCCGCCTCACAAACCGCGGCGAAATCCGCATCGCGAGCGCTAAACAGGGCGAGCATTGCGGGAGCGTCGATTAACTCTCCCCTCAGGCAGGCATCCAGCGCCTCACGCACCGCAGGAGTGAGCGGCCCGGCAGTAACGCTGTAGTGCTCGGGTGCAGCATCGGAAAAACCCGCGCGCCATTGATCTTCGCGTGACCATCCGCTCGCGTCAGACAACTCCAGCGCTCGGGGTCTGACCGAGGCGTCGATCCAAGCCGGATCCGACACAAAGCGCGGATACGCCGTCAGTCGCGGCACTAAATGCTTGCCGCGCTCCGCGGTTGCGGCACGCAGCGCTGACAAGCTCGGCCAGGGAGCCTCAGGATTCACGTAATCCGGTGTGAGCGGCGACACGCCGCCCCAGTCGTTGATACCTGCATCTAGCAAACGCCCGAGGTTGTCTGGACTCAAATTCGGGGGCGCCTGCAAACTGATGTCAGCCGGCAATATCAACCGGGCCTGCGCGACCGTCCACAGCAACTCCGAGAGGTCGGCGCTTTCCGAGTCGGCCATCAAGGTGTCGGACTTGGCGCAGAAATTTTGAATGATGACTTCCTGAATATGGCCGTAGCGCTCGTGTAAACGGCGAATATTCTGCAAATCGCGCACTCGCTCTGCACGCGTCTCACCAATGCCCACCAGCAGACCCGTCGTCATGGGAATCTTGAGCGCACCCGCCCGCGCCAGTGTCAGCCAGCGCCGGAAGGGGCGCTTATCGGGCGAGCCAAAGTGCGGCCCTCCCCGCTCGCAAAGGCGCGCCGCGCCGCTCTCCAACATCAGCCCCATTGAAGCCGACACGCCCCGCAACTTCGTGAGCTCGCTGCGTGACAACGTACCCGCGTTGATATGCGGCAGCAGCCCCGTCTCGTTTAGGATTCGCCCTGCGACGTGCGCCACATAATCGACGGTCGTTTCGAAGCCAGCATCCGCCAACCATTGCCGCGCCGCTTTGTAACGCAGCTCGGGCTTTTCACCCAAGGTCAGCAACACCTCTCGGCAGCCCGCTCGCCCCCCCGCCGCGGCTGTCTGAATTACCGCATCCGCGTCGACATACAACGCATCGAGTTGCGATGGCGTCTTCGCAAAGGTGCAGTAATGACACACGTCGCGACACAACTGTGTCAGGGGAATAAAAATTTTGGGGCTATAGGTGATAACGGATCCGAAGTGTCGATCACGGATCACAGCGGCGCTCGTCAAAAGACGATCGCCCGGTTGATCCATCAACACCGAACCGGCAAGCGCAGCATCTTTCGACACCGCTTGCCGTAATTTTTTATCTGCCCCCATAGGCCTCGTACTCTAACGCTTTATGTGGCGTCTTGGGTAGCGGGCAACGGCTGTTAAATATTGAAACACTCTCCCCCCTAGACACCCCACTGACACGCGCACGGTATGCACGATCCTTGGCAACGCCAGTGCGCCACTCAGACCGGCTTAATTTCCCCATGCCTGACCCCACTTACTGGTACAAGCCCCCAACATTGCGATGCGCTCAGCGGAGGCAGTGCTTGCCTGCAGCAGTTTCAAATCGTCCGCCGTATCGATATCGGCAGCCAGGCCCTCGGAGATAACCTCCGACCAATCCACGCCCGCCGCCTGCGCCGCCTCGCGATGGCTGACGAAGCTATTTTCTCCAAAGGAAAGGGGAAATGACTGCTGTCGCCATCTCAACAGCGCATTGGTGCCGACACGGTAACGATCAGGACTCAAAATCGCTCCACCCTCTCGGGCTTTAGAACAAATCAGCGAAAGATCTTCATGACTCAGAAAAGGCAAATCCCCGTGGATAAACAGCTGCCCCTCTGCCCCTGAATCTTGCGCAACGGCACTAAGCAAGGCATTCAGCCCGCTCACGCGCAACGCAGATTCCCGCCACAGCCGAATTGGCGGCTGCAAAAATGCGCGTGCGTCCCAACCATCACCGCATATCACGTGTACGACATCTATATCCGGATGCTGGCTGAGTCGAGTCACGACATCCTCTGCCATCGCGACCACCAGCGCTAGCCGAGCAGGCTCACTCAGCACTGGCATGAGTCGATGTTTAGTCAGTGACAACGTCTTCAGTGGAACGAACGCCTCAATCGTCACCGAGACAGTCCTCGATCAGCCAATCGGCGAAGGCAGCAGCGGGCTTTGGCTGAGACATCACAGTATTTGTGAAGCGCACTCGACCCGCAGACGCTTCAGTCTCTGACAGTGCTGCCTGATCCTCTTTATCCCAAACCCAGGTATCGACCAGTCCGGGATAGCGTTGATCGATCCACTGCGTCCAACCCTGAGCCGAAACCGACATTGCCAACTCAGTCATAATCTTGGCAGCAGGTCCTTTGAGCGCGCGCCCACCCACAATGGGAGAAACCGCGACCACCCGCCGCGCTCGCTGTCGCAAGAGCGACGCCATGCCGGGGATGTCTAGAATCGGCGCAACGCTCAATAACGGGTTCGATGGCCCTACGATGACATCGAATTCATGCCACGCGGGCTCTTGTAATAAGTCCGTAAACGCCGGGTTGGGTAACGCGCGCTCGATGCCGTGATAGCGAACATCCAATAACCGTGGTTCACAGCGGCGCGCCACAAAGTACTCCTGGAACGCCATTTCCCCCTGATCTGTCAAAACCCGCGTCCGAATCGCTTGCTCGGAAGCAGGGATGATCAAGGTCTGCCCCGTCAGCCCGAGTCGCCCCGCCACCGTAGCGGTCACTTCGGACATTGACTTGCCTTCGGCCAACAAGGCTGCACGCTGCAGGTGCAACGCCAAATCACGATCCCCCAACTGAAACCAGTCGGGGCCACCCATCTGCTTAATTTCGGACAGGGCGTTCCAACTCTCTCCGGAGCGACCCCAACCGCGCTCGCGATCAAGCTGCTCCGTGACCGCATAAATCACACTGTCAGTATCCGGACAGATCGTGAGCCCCAGGTGTTCAAAGTCGTCACCTGTGTTGGTCAGAATCGCCAGCGGCCCCTTCGAGCGCTGCTGATGCAGGGCAGCCGCGAGACGAGCACCGCCACCACCGCCACTCAGCAAGACCACGCCGCGCGAGGAAACACTCGATATCATCGGAACAGATCCTGACCCCGGATGCGCAGCAACGCTTGTGACGTCGCTGTCTCAGATACGCGCATCGGGCATCCGGTAGCCCACACGACTGGCTGTCCTTGGTTGGTCTCGCCCTGCACTAAAGAAGCAGCGGCCGCCAGCGCATCGGCCATGGCGGGCGCAGTGACCTGCATCTTTCGCCCGTCGAGATCGTGCTCACCCACCTGATCCCAGACCGGCTCCAGCCCGCAGGTGCCAATTGCAAAGCCCACCGTACCCATACGCCAGGGTCTACCGAGACTGTCGTTAATCACGATAGGAATGTGGACACCGGTCAAATGGGCAATGCGCGCTGATAACTGTCGTGCACTCTCATCCGGGTCTTCGGGCCACAACAACACATACTCTCCCGAGACCCCTACATTAGAGGCATCAATCCCCGCATTAGCCAGAATATGCCCCGTGCGGTGCTCCGCAATGACAAGACCCGGTCTGATGCGAATAACCGCGCGCGACTCCTGCAAGATCAACGTGACCAAGCGCGGGTCTTTCTGTGCATCAACTGCCAAAGATGCCGCTTCCTCGGTTACCCGTACATCGGCCAGGTTGACCAACCGACCCTCTGACTTAGAAATAATTTTTTGGGCCACCACCAAGACGCCCGATGCATCGGGCGTGAGACCCTGCTGTTGCATGGCATGGACAATCATCTCGGCCAAGTCATCGCCCGCGGATATCAGCGGGAAGTCTTGCAGAGCCGTGAGCTGCAGCGGGCCGGAGCTCACAGCGGTCAGTCGATGCCAGTAAGTCTTAAACCCGCGTGGGTTTTGTACTGCTTATTGATGTTGATCAAAACCGAGGTCAGCGCCTCAGCCGCCGCCGCGTTGTGTATCAACCCGGCGTGAAACCCTCGCATCCCCATTGACGCAATGAGATCAACAACCACTTGTCGAGCTTCTTTTTCATTGCCAGTCACCAGCACATCGCAGGGAATATCCATATCCGCTTGCAGATGCGCCGCAGCAACGTTCTGGAACGCACTCACCACATGTACGTCATCACCGAGTAGCGTCTGCGCGATGACGCCCGCACTACCCTCCGGCGGCAACTGGACCCGAGCAACTCGGGGGGGCACGAGCGGGACGGTAACATCAACAACCACCTTGCCCTGCACCACGTCACGAATAACTTCCAACGTCGGAGTATGTGCCGCAAAAGGAACCGTAACGAAAACAATGTCGCCGCGCTTTGCCGCCTCGGTATTGTCCATGCCTTCAATGGCGTGACCACTGACACCGCGATCAGACAGCTCCGCGGTTAACGCGTCTGCGGCCTCGACCGCCTGCTCCGGCTTACGTGATCCGATCAGAACCGGGTGGCCCGCTTTGGCTAACCTCAGTGCCAAGCCGCGACCCAAATCGCCGGTGCCGCCGACGATGCCGATCGACGGTTTTGTGTTGGAAGACATATTCTTAACCTCTAATGTGGAGTGATCGTTGACAAGGTTCAGGGCGTTGGCGATAGTGACGTCCGCGACTTGCTGAACACAAGTAAGTTTAGCCCAGACTGACAAAGAAAGGCGTCAGACGGGCAAAGAAATCTGGTGCCACGCAACAAACTGGCAACGGAGTTTACTGAAGTATGGACCTCGGGGCAGGGGTCAAAGCGAACAGGAGAATCTGTTATGAGCGCATCCCATTCTGCAGACTATGACGTGATTGCCGTCGGTGCGGGTTTTGCGGGCATTTCGTTGAGCTACCACTTGAGAGAGGCCGGCTTCAACGTCAAGGTTTTCGATCGCGCCAGCGATGTCGGCGGCACGTGGGCGTGGAACAAATATCCCGGCGCAGCGACTGACAGTGAGTCCTACTACTACTGCCTCACTTTCTCGAAGGAGGTCCTGCAGGAGTGGTCTTGGACTAAGCGATACTCCGGCTGGGAAGAAACGCAGGCCTATTTGAAATTCGTCATGGACAAGTTTTCGCTTTGGCCCATGTTTCAACTGAGCACCGAAGTAGAGAGCGCGGAGTTTAATAATGAAACCGGGCTCTGGAACGTCCGTACTCAGGGGGGCGAAACCCACACTGCCAAGTACTTTGTCAGCGCGATGGGCATGATTTCCCAACCCGTGTTACCGAACATACCCGGGCAGGATCGCTTTAACGGCCCGATCTTCCACTCCTCGCGCTGGCCAGAAGGCCTCGACGTGGCAGGCAAGCGTGTCGGGATTATTGGCGCTGGCGCCACCACCGTACAGATGCTGCCCGAGGTGGCCAAAACCGCGGCTCAGGTCACTGTGTTCCAGCGCACGCCCAACTTCGTACTCCCGGCGATGCAGAAAGACATGACCCCTGAGTGGGAAAAGGAGATCAAGGACAACTACGACGAAATCATCGCCAAAGCGCGTAATCATATGTTCGGCATGGCCTTTGAGCAGCCGCCGGGACGCAATGCGGTCGACACACCACCTGAAGAGGTGCAACGCATCTTCGAGGAGCACTGGAAAGGCAGTTTCCGGTGGGTATTCGAAACCTTTGATGATTTGCTCGGTAGCGCTGAAGCCAACCAGATGGCATCAGATTTCATTACTGCCAAAATTGCGGAAAAAGTGAAGGACCCTGAGTTGGTCAAGCTGCTGACACCGACAGGTTACCCGCTGTTTGCCAAGCGACCGCCGCTGGATCACGGTTACTACGAAGCCTTTAACCGCGACAACGTGAAGCTCGTTGATATCAAAGATCGCGAGCCCATCACTGAGATTACCGAGACCGGCATCCAAACCACCGAGAATCTCTACGAGTTTGACATCATTGTGCTGGCTACCGGATTTCAGGCCTACACCGGCGCGCTGGAAGCGATTGATATTCGCGGCAGCGACGGTCATACCCTGCGCGAGAAGTGGGATGATGAATCCAAGTCCATCATGGGGGTATACGCTGCGGGTTATCCCAATTTCTTCATGATCACCGGACCTCAAGCGCCCTTCGCCAACCTGCCCACCTCGATCGAGCAGAACGTGGCCTATATCACCGACTGCATCAAAAAGATGGAGTCAGAGGGCTATGATCTTTTCGAGCCAAGCCAGCAGGCAGAAGACGAGTGGTCCGAGCATACCGCTGAGATCCACAATCAAACGCTGATGGCTCAGGGAGACAAGGTGAACTCCTGGATGATGGGCGCCAATCTCGAGCAGAGAAAGCCCCGCGTATTGGTTTACTTTGGCGGCGCGCATATCTACTACGACAAACTGCGCGAATCAGCGGATGCAGGGTTCCCCGAGCTCGCCTTCACCAAGCACGCGGCGTAAGCGACTAGTGCGGGCTACCGTATTGAGCAGCCAACGCCGCGAATAGTGCCTCCACGCCGTCAGCCGGCAAGCGATTAATACCGGCTGCGGCGGCCCTACCGCCACCCGTATCGAACTGAGAGCAGACTTTATCTGCGCCGGCGCGGTTATTGAAAGGCGCGCGTACGCTCACCAAAAAAGCGCCGTCGTCCTGTTCCGTCAACACGGCGTGCGCGCGATCCGGATGCGCCCGCACCAACTCGTTGCTGAATACGCCACTCACACGACGCGCCCACGGTGCATTGGGCAGCTGGAACGCGGCAAAGGATGGCTCGGCCAACAGTGGCGTCAACGAGGATGAGGCAGCGAGGTCTGCGTCGTAACCCTCATTTAAGGCTCTGAAATCTGACGACTGGAGAAACGCGTGGGGACTCTCTGCAGCATAGAGTCTTTGGTATAGGTCGTCAGGATGAAAATGCAGGTCCTCGATCGAGGCGCCATAACCGTTGTAATTGATACAGACACCCAACGCGCGCAACTGCTCCAACGCCGCCTCAGACAAGCCCGACTTTTCCCCTAGCCGCAGCGCGGGCTCATCCAAATTATCACCGAAGGCCCCGACGATCGCCCATGCCACCTGCGCACCCCGCAAACGCCCGTTAACGAGCAAGGCAGTGCACACTTCGGGCGCCTCGCTAATCGTGGCCGACAATCCCGGATGCTCGGGAATATCGCCGGGATCATGGTGGTCGACGTAGTCGACGGTCACTCCCAATGCTAATAACTGGCGTAGCGACGATTGATTTTTCGCCATGGAAATATCGAGCACCGTGACGTGGTCGCCAGCAGCCGCCTCGACCCGATCCAGTAGCGCGATATCTCGCTTGATACCCGTAATTCGCTTGGCATCGCATGGATCGTTCAGGCGCAGCTGAAGCAACGCACAAATGCCATCGGCGTCGCCATTGAAAACATCAAACTGCATGTCGGTATTTTGCCAGGATGCGCGTTTTCACAAAGCCTACTATCGACATGTCAGGACGCGTCGGCGTCAGGAATCGGCTTGAGTCGCAGTTTGATGTCATCGCCCCTCGGGTGATACTCCTCCCAGAGCCGCTTATACCCCGTTCGGGCGATTTTCCACTCTCCTGACTCTTTACGATACGCGTCGTCATAAAGCGCGCTGCCTAGAATGGTGATTTTGTGATTCAGCTCAACAAAAATGTCCTGCAGATACCATATGCCCGTAGCGGAATCGCCATTAACCGTGATCTCGGGATGGTGCCCGTTGTGCATGCCAAACGTTGTGGGCGTGAAGG
>VMDB01000136.1 GCA_008081075.1 Halieaceae bacterium | reverse complement strand
ACCCGAGAAATACTGCAAAGCGGCATCGATCGGTTCAATGGGTCTGGCGCGGGTGAAATTCTGGCCGAAGATCTGAGGAGGGCACACGATACGCTGGGGGAGATAACGGGCGTCGTGCGAGCAGATGACCTGCTGGGAGAAATTTTTTCTTCTTTCTGCATTGGTAAATAATCGGATCCCCTCGATTCGGATATCCCGCTGAATCGGGTGATTCCACGTGACACGCAGTCGACGCTGACAGCAAACGAAAATGACCTCGCTTTAATCACGCCTTATCCACAAGGCATCTACAACAAAGTCTTAGGTGGCTAATGTCCCCACACCCGTAGGACAAATACTGTGCGTAAAAGTCACTAAACCCCGTGGAAACCCTGTTTGCATGATCTTTGTGCGACACAATCCTATTTTTGCTAACGGGTTACCCCCGGTAGAAGCAGGGCTTTAAACGGCGTTTCCCAAAGAGATATAATTCCCATAACTGTCTGTTTTTAATTGTTTTAATGTTGTTATCCCGTGATTACATAGCCTCTAATAACTACAACATTTAAATACTCTTCATAACAATAAATATTTTTAAATGATGTATTGAGTGAAAGTCAGTACGACTACTTTCCACACAATGAAGAGTTCATCCTGTTTGTTTGCGCGTTTATACTCCCCACCCCCTTGCAAACGGCAGTTAGATCGCAATGCAACACCCCAACAGCTATGACGTTATCGTGATCGGTGGTGGACACGCGGGCACAGAAGCGACTCTGGCTGCTGCCCGGATGGGTGCCCGCACGCTGTTGATTACTCATGCCGTAGACACGTTGGGTCAGATGTCATGCAACCCAGCTATCGGGGGAATCGGCAAAAGCCACCTTGTGCGCGAAGTGGATGCCATGGGCGGCGTTATGGCGCGCGCAACTGATTTATCCGGTATCCAGTTCAGGGTATTGAACGCGAGAAAAGGACCTGCGGTGAGGGCGACTCGCGCTCAAGCCGACCGTGTGCTCTATCGCCAGGCGATCCGCAATACCCTCGAGAACGCAGAAAATGTCGAGATCTTTCAGGATGCCGTAGAGGATATAAAGATCATTGGCAACGCGGTTTCGGGTGTCATTACCCGTTCAGGCATTATTTTTGCAGCAAAGACGGTGGTACTCACTGCAGGCACTTTTCTTAACGGTAAAATGCACGTGGGTGAATCTCAGGCCTCTGGCGGTCGGATGGGTGACGCCGCCGCCGTGGGCTTGGCCGATCGCCTGAGGGAGGTCTGCCCACGCGTAGGTCGTCTAAAAACCGGAACACCTCCTCGCATTGATGCCAGATCCGTCGATTTTGGCTTGATGGCCGAGCAATGGGGCGATGAACCTCGCCCGGTGATGTCCTTGATGGGGAGCCGTGAGGATCATCCTGAACAACGATGTTGTTGGATTACCCAGACCAATGAGCAGACCCACGAGCTGATTCGATCAGGTCTTGATCGGTCTCCACTGTTCGGCGGTGTTATCGAGGGTGTAGGGCCACGCTACTGCCCGAGCATCGAGGATAAAATTCATCGCTTTGCTGATAAAACCTCCCATCAGATTTTTATTGAACCAGAGGGACTAACGACGCACGAGCTCTACCCCAACGGTATTTCAACATCGCTGCCATTTGATATTCAGCTTGGTTTGGTGCGATCTATCAAAGGCCTAGAAGAGGCGCACATCACGAGACCTGGATACGCCATCGAGTACGATTATTTCGATCCGCGTGATTTGCGCCATACGTTGGAAACAAAAACCGTGTCTGGCTTGTTTTTTGCGGGACAAATCAATGGCACTACGGGTTATGAGGAGGCGGCCGCGCAGGGTTTGGTGGCGGGAATTAACGCGGCGTGTGCCGTGCGAGAAAGAGCGCCTTGGGAACCACGCCGCGATGAGGCTTATATTGGTGTGCTCATCGATGACTTGGTGACGCTGGGGACCACAGAGCCCTATCGGATGTTCACGTCCAGAGCGGAATACCGCCTGCAGCTAAGAGAAGATAACGCAGATTTGAGACTCACTGAGCAGGGCAGGTCCTTGGGAGTTGTCGGCGAGGCTCAATGGCGCTATTTCTCCGAAAAGAGAGAAGCGATCAGCCGAGAAAAGCGGCGTCTTGAGAGTGAGTATGTCCAGCCTGACTCGGCGGTAGCGCGCAAGATCATGCCGCACCTGGCAAAGCCGTTGGCGCGAGAGTACTCTCTGGCCGATTTGTTAAAGCGCCCAGAAGTCACCTCAACGTTGTTGTACGGCGCTGCCCCGCCAGACAGACCTGTTGCAGAGTCTGTCGCTGAACAGGTAACTATCCAATTAAAATACGCTGGTTATATCGATCGTCAGCAACAAGATGTCTCGCGTTTGCAACGACACGAGGCCATGGTCATTCCCGATAACCTTAATTTCTACGAGGTGGATGGACTGTCCCATGAGATTTGTCAGAAGCTGACTGATCTTCGACCCACTAATTTGGCGCGCGCCGGGAGAATACCGGGTGTGACTCCCGCCGCCATGTCTTTACTCTTGGTATATCTCAAGAAACGCGCGCTTTTGGAGTCGTCACGCGCGACAGCGAATGGCTGATCACGACGTTCAATTCCTGCAAGCATCGACGCAGAGTATGGGACTTTCGCTGAGTGACACTCAGTTGAGGCAATTGGTCGGATACGTTGATTTGCTAGAGAAATGGAACCGGACCTACAACCTTACGGCCATTCGAAACAGGCAGGAAATACTGGTAAGGCATGTCCTGGAGAGTCTTGCTGTATTACCTTTTATTCAGGGGTCACAGCGACTTGATGTGGGTACCGGGGCGGGCATCCCGGGCATTCCTCTGGCGATAGTTGACACCGATAGTCGGTATACGTTGCTCGACAGCAATGGTAAAAAAACCCGGTTCCTGGCCGAAGTGAAAAGGCAGCTGGGTTTGACTACCATCCAGATCAAGACGGCGCGCGTTGAATCTTGGACACCGGACGGTGCTTACGATGCCTTAGTAACTAGGGCTTTCGCAGATCTGAGAACAACGCTGGACAGAATAGATCATGTATTTGGCAATGATGGTTCACTTTACACAATGACTACCGATAGCGCCGCAGAGATCAGCACCGTTGTGCCCGACACTATGCGGCTTGGCGCGGTACACGAAATCAGTGTGCCGGGACAGGATTGGTCTTTTAATCTGATCAAGATTCAACGAAGCCACGGTGAGGCTTTATGAAGGTTGTCGCAATAGCCAACCAAAAAGGGGGTGTGGGAAAAACCACAACTGCCGTGAACCTTTCCGCCGCGCTCGGAGCCATGGAAAAAAGGGTATTACTTGTCGATTTGGATCCTCAAGGTAATGCATCGGTATCGGTTGGGGTCAACAAAAGCGATATTCCTGCTGGCACTTATGAGCTGTTAGTGGAACAAACACCGCTGGCCGAAGTCGCAATATCTCTGCCACAACTTCGCATGGATGTGGTGCCCGCCAACGGCGATTTAACGGCTGCCGAAGTGGCTTTGCTGGCGGTGGATGACCGAGAACAACGACTAAAGCAGGGTCTAGAAGCGGCGCGGGAACAATACGATTTCGTCATCATTGATTGCCCCCCATCACTGAACATGCTCACCCTTAATGCGCTGGTTGCGGCAGATTCGGTGCTGATTACCATGCAATGCGAGTATTTTGCATTGGAGGGTTTATCTGCTTTGCTAGAGACGGTGGGTTCTATTAACCAGACAGTGAATCCCGCTTTGCGCGTCGAGGGGATACTACGCACGCTGTACGACCCCAGAAATGCGCTGACCAACGAGGTCTCTGAGCAGCTTCATCAACATTTTGAGGGGTTGGTATACCGCACGGTGATTCCGCGGAATGTTCGCTTGGCCGAAGCGCCCAGTCATGGGCTGCCAGGAATTGTTTATGATCGTCTTGCGCGCGGCGCCACCGCTTATATGGCTCTGGCGGGGGAGTTTATGCGTCGGCAAGAACACCATCCTAAGGACAACACTTAATGGTGCAAAAGCGAAAATTAAATCGAGGCCTCGAAGCGCTACTCGGCGCCAGTGTCGCGGCGAAACCACCTCAGGTAGCAACCGGCACCGCCGACACTCAGGGCGCTTCAGAGCCTTCGGCGCCGCTGAGTGAAATCCCGATAGAACAATTACAACGCGGCGTTTACCAACCGCGAAGCGAGTTCGAGCCAGAGGCGCTGGATACACTGGCAGCCAGTATTAAGGCGCAAGGTATTTTGCAGCCGGTGGTGGTTCGCCCGATATCTCAGCATCGATACGAGATTCTCTCGGGAGAGAGACGCTGGCGGGCGGCGCAGCTCGCGGGCCTAGACCGCGTGCCCGTGGTGATTCGCGACGTGCCCGATGAAGATGCGATTGCCATCGCGTTAATCGAAAACATTCAGCGAGAAGATTTAAACCCGGTGGAAGAGGCCTTTGGTTTAAAGCGGCTCCAAGATGAATTCGGCCTGAATCAAGAGCAGATTGCGCAAGCGGTGGGTCGCTCCCGTTCTGCTGTTGCCAATAGCCTTCGGCTGCTGAATTTGCATGGCGATATTCAACAAATGCTGGGTCAGGGCGCGATTGAGGTGGGGCATGCCAAAGTCCTGCTGGGACTCGACAGCGCGGACCAGCTGAGAGCTGCGAGACAGGTGGCCAAGCGCGGTCTGTCGGTCCGCCAAACGGAAGCCCTCGTCAAAAGCTGGGGTGCCGATTCCGCGGCGAAGCCGCATAAGGATCCCAACGTGAGCCGCCTGGAGCAGGATTTGAGTGATCGCTTTGGTGCCCGCGTGAGAATTCACCATCAGCAGAACGGCCGGGGCAGGCTGGAAATACAATACACGACCCTCGATGAGCTGGACGGTATTTTGAAGAGATTGGATTAAATCCTATATGTTGAAGGGTTTAGGCCTTTCATCTACACTCCCCCCCGCATGAGAGGGGGGCTGGGTTTATCTTGGCCGAACACGCTTTTTCCGGACCTTTCGCGACGACACGCAAGCGGCTCTTAAAAGCCGTTTTGGCGACAATGCTGGTCATTTGTGTCGCCGCCGCGGTTGCCGGAGCAATATATGGCGTTCACATTTCTCTGGACATGTTGCTGGGCGCGGTGGTTGTGCTGCTGCCGACCGGCTGGGTCGCGCTGGCCCTGACGTCGGCTCGGTCCACTTTCAGCCCGATATGGCTGGGATTGGCTCGATACAGCCTAGCCGCTTTGGGCTTCGCTACCCTTTTTGCCATGAGGCCGGGTAGTCACCCCTTGGCAGTGCTAGCGGGGAGTGCGATGGGTCTGTTTTTGCCCACAGCGCTGGTAGCGAAAAGCAAGTGGTCCGGCCGGTATGGCGGACAAGAAGATTAAATTGGCGGCCTTTTAGTTAAGGTGCAGGGAGCTTCGCGGCAATAATGGCGGCAAACGGCGACAGTCAAACCGTATCAGAGTACATCGTTCACCACCTGACCAATTTGACCTATGGCAAGTTGCCCGAGGGATATGCGCGTTATGACGGTAGCACGGCACCTGAAGGAGGCCAGTGGACGCTGGCTCACGGCGCCGATGAAATTGCCGCAATGGGCTTTAACGCCGTCCATGTTGACTCTATGTTGTGGTCAGTCGGGCTGGGCATCGTCTTTTGCTGGCTTTTTCGCCGTGTTGCAACCCAGGCAACAGCAGGGGTGCCTGCGGGCTGGGTCAACTTCGTAGAAATGGTCGTCGAGTTTATTGACGGCACGGTCAAGGACACGTTTCACGGACGTAACCCGCTCATCGCCCCGTTAGCACTGACGATTTTTGTCTGGGTCTTCCTAATGAATTTAATGGATCTGATCCCAGTGGATTTGATCCCCCATTCACTGATGTTGGCGGGGGTCGACTACCAGAAAATCGTCCCTTCCACCGACCCAAATATCACCATGGGCATGGCTATTGGCGTATTTGTACTGATGCTGTTTTACTCGATCAAGGTAAAGGGGTTTGGATTTGTCAGGGAGCTGACAATGAACCCGTTTAACCACCCCCTTTTTATCCCCGTAAATCTCTTTATGGAGGTCGTGGGATTGCTGGCAAAGCCTTTTTCTCTGGGCTTGCGACTGTTCGGCAATATGTATGCTGGTGAGATGATTTTTATTCTGATCGCCGCGTTGTTCAGCGTTGGGCTGTTTTGGATGTTGCCCGCAGCGCTGTTACAGATAGGCTGGGCGATTTTCCATATTTTGGTAATCACCTTGCAGGCTTTTATCTTTATGGTTCTGACCATCGTGTACCTCAGCATGGCGCACGAGGACCATTGATTTTCACTGTGTATTTTAGGAGATAACCATGGAACTGATTTACGTTGCCGCCGCCATCATGATGGGGTTGGGTGGAATGGGCGCCGCTATCGGCGTGGGCATTCTGGGCGGTAAGTTGATTGAGGGCTCTGCGCGACAGCCCGAGCTAGCACCCAAATTACAAGGTACTTTCTTTCTGGGTGCGGGTCTGGTCGACGCGATCCCCATTATTGGCGTGGGAATTGCCATGTACCTGATTTTTGTGGTCGCGGGCTAATCGCCTTCTTTTTTCTGGGGCGCAACAAAACCTGTCCCATGAACACCACAGGAGCAGCGTGTGAACATTAACCTCACTTTGATCGGACAGCTCATTGCCTTCGTCGCGTTTGTGGCGTTTTGCATGCGCTATGTATGGCCGCCGATCACTGCCGCGATGGCAGAGCGCCAGGGCAAAATCGCAGAAGGTCTCGCCGCAGCGGATCGCGCAGGGCACGACCTTGAGCTGGCGCAAAAGCGAGCCACTGAACAACTGGCGGAAGCCAAGCGGGAAGCCGCGGGGATTATTGAGGCGGCTAACAAGCGAGCCCAGGCCGTTGTAGATGAGGCCAAGCAGGCGGCGATAGCCGAGTCTGAGCGCGTCAAGGCAGCCGCATCTGCTGAGATAGAGCAGGAGCGGGCTCGAGCGCAAGAACAACTGATGACACAGGTCAGCGCGCTTGCGGTGGCCGGGGCCGAAAAAATCCTTGGCGCCGAAATCGATGCTGACAAACATGCCGATTTGCTCAAGACCCTCTCTGCGGGATCGTAATCTGTGATAGAGCCGACCACACTTGCCAGACCTTATGCGCGTGCCGCCTTCGAACACGCTCGCGAGGCGAAACAGCTGGATGTCTGGAAGGAATCGCTAGCGCAGCTTGCGGCTTTGACGCTTGAGCCAAAGGTGGCTGCTGCGCTCAGACGCCCTGATCAAACGGCGGCAGAGCGTGCCGGCACCTTGATGTCACTGGCGGGCGAGTCTCTACCGCAGGCCGTAGGCAATTTGCTCCACGTGCTCGCTGACAACGGACGACTGGCACTGCTGCCTGAGGTGGCAGCGTTGTTCGAGCAGTTCAAGCAGTCTGTAGAAAGCGCGGTGGCGGTTCATGTCACCTCCGCGTATCCCCTCAGCGACGCTGAGGCGGACCAACTCACTGCATCTATGGAGGCTCGGCTGGCACGCAGCGTCACCCTGACTTCTGAAACCGACCCCTCACTGTTGGGAGGGGCTCTTATTCGGGCCAATGATCTGGTGATCGACGGCTCTATTCGCGGCCGCCTGAACAAACTGGCCGGCTCGTTGAATCAATGACAGAGGACTAGTCATGCAACAGCTTAACCCCTCGGAAATCAGCGATCTCATCAAGCAGCGGATCGACGCGCTTGAAGTCACCTCGCAGGCGACCAATGAGGGCACCATCGTATCCGTTACGGACGGCATCATCCGCATTCATGGCCTTACCGAAGTGCAATACGGTGAGATGATCGAATTTGAGGGCGGTGTTTTTGGTTTGGCACTCAACCTTGAGCGCGACTCTGTCGGTGCGGTGGTGCTCGGTGATTACAAGCGATTGGCGGAGGGCCAGACCTGCCGTTGTACTGGCCGTATCCTAGAGGTGCCCGTTGGGCCCGAGCTTCAGGGCCGTGTGGTCGACTCCTTGGGTAATCCAATCGATGGCAAGGGTGCGATTGAGACCAAGATGACCGATGCGATTGAGAAGATCGCTCCCGGTGTTATCGCAAGACAGTCTGTTGATCAGCCGGTCCAGATCGGACTCAAGGCGATTGACGCGATGGTGCCGATTGGTCGCGGCCAAAGAGAGCTGATCATCGGCGATCGGCAGGTTGGTAAAACAGCGATCGCGGTCGATGCGATTATCAATCAGAAAGGCACCGGCATTAAATGTATCTATGTAGCGGTCGGCCAAAAAGCGTCTTCGGTGGCGTCAGTGGTGCGAAAACTCGAAGAGCATGGCGCCATGGACCATACCATTGTGGTAGCAGCCAATGCCTCGGATCCGGCCGCCATGCAGTACCTCGCGCCCTTTGCGGGGTGCACCATGGGCGAGTACTACCGCGATCGCGGCGAAGACGCCCTCATCATTTATGATGACCTTTCCAAGCAGGCGGTGGCGTACCGGCAGATCTCTCTGCTACTGAGACGACCGCCTGGTAGAGAGGCCTACCCCGGTGATGTGTTCTACCTGCATTCCCGCCTGCTCGAGCGAGCGGCCCGCGTTAATGCTGATTACGTCGAACAGTTCACGGGCGGCGCGGTTAAGGGTAAGACAGGCTCGCTAACGGCCCTCCCCGTGATTGAAACACAGGCAGGCGACGTTTCCGCTTTTGTACCGACCAACGTGATCTCGATTACCGACGGTCAGATTTTCCTTGAAGCTGACATGTTCAACGCTGGCATCCGACCCGCGATGAACGCGGGCATCTCTGTTTCGAGGGTTGGTGGTGCGGCACAGACCAAAATTGTGAAAAAG
>VMDB01000019.1 GCA_008081075.1 Halieaceae bacterium | reverse complement strand
TTGGCACCGACCCCGCTTCAGTGAAGTTCCCCTGGACTCCCACAGCTGTTCTCGCGTTCGCCGTTCGATCCAATTTTCTTGAAGTGGACCGATCATTCGGAGGCGCGAATGGCGCGGGTCTGGTCGTGCTGAATGAAGGCGGGCAGCCTAATCGGATCACGGACGCGCTGGTCCCGGGGTTCAGATTCGTAGACACCACTAATACGGGAGCGGCAAATTTCTTTCAGAACAACTGGTACGACCCCAGCCAGCCTCTCTTCAGCTTTACCCATCCCGTCACAGGAGCGGTGTCGCAGGCTCAGAGAAACAGAGCAGGTATCGACTACGGCGATTTTGATGGCATGCAAAACGCCGCTGCATCGCTGGACGGATTTAATGTCACGAATGCGGACACCGCGGCTTTGTACAACAACTGTGTGTTCCCGGGAGACATCTCCGGCTCAGATCTTTGTGCTGCTTCTGATGGCACGAACTACGAAAAAATCAGCAATGATTCCATTCAATTTAAAGCCTCCTGGGACGTCAGTGACCGACTGGAATTGGTCTACCTGTTCGGGGATACGACACTCCGGTATCAGCGCAACACTGACGATGACAATACCGGATCGAAATTTCATGACCGCCAGTTTTATGTAAATCATGAGGCAGAGTACCGCTCTCATGAACTTCAGGCTTTCTATGACATCAATGACCGAATTTCCATTACATCCGGTGTGTTCAATTATGATGCCTTGATAGATCAGCGCGGAGATTTCTATACCTCTCTTGGCGAAGACAGAATGGTGAACGCTTATCAAGATAATACACAACTAAGCGCTGGAGCAGCGGCTCTGATTGGTGCCCCAGGCCTTGCAGGTATAAGTGCCTCGACCCTAGCCTTCCAGGGCAGGCCAATGGTTAACTTGTACACTTCTCGGGACTCGTGTCAGGTGGCAACGCCTGCGGCCAGTTGTGCCAGAAACAATGGTGGCCTAAATGTCTTTACCTCGGCGTGGTATGGAGATAACGGTTCCAGTCGTGCTCTCGATGTAGTGAATGGCCCATCTACAGCGGGCTCAGACCTTCTGTACGCGACCCAGACGAAACGTGATGCATTTGCGGCATACACACAAGCTGTCTTCGATCTCAATGAGAGTTTCACTCTGACACTTGGTATTCGATATGCCGAAGATAAGCTGGAAGCGGAAGAGAATCTGTGGCGTTACTCAGAGACTGGCGCCGAGCCGGGAGGCTTCCTAGCGCTGTATGGCGGTCTACACGTGGTCAATATGGTGAATGGGGGTATCGTTCAGGACGCGGACGGCAACTGGATACCCACTCCAAAAGCAACCAACGGTGGCATTCCATTCGCTCTTAGTATCCACAGACCGTTCAGCAGAACGGATACCGAAACAACTGGCCGAATTAACCTGGACTGGGACATCAACGATGACACTATGATGTATTTCTCAGCCACCTCAGGATACCGGTCCGGCGGTTACAGTCTGGTCTATTTCAGCCAGACCCCGACCTACGATCCGGAAGAACTGATTTCCTATGAGGTGGGCTATAAGTCGCAGCTTCTGGACGATACCCTGCGAATCAATGCCTCCGCTTACCTGTATGACTACTCGACGGTACACACCTTTACCACTGAGGTGAATCTACTCGGCAGCACCTCTACCTCAGTGCTCCCGGCACCCGGCGCAGAGGTCAGGGGACTGGAAGCTGAAATACTCTGGCTCGCGACTGATGACCTGACTCTGGGTGGAAACTTCAGCCTGACTCCCAGTGAATACACTGAATCTCTGCTGATCTCGGATGTATCCAACAGCAATGTTCCCATCTCACTGTATCCGGAGTTTGATACCTTGACTCAGGACATCAAAGGCAATCAGCTGATTCAGGTACCGGAGAGCAAGTTTACCGCCTGGGGCAACTACACCATGCCGCTTCAGGGAGGCAATTCGCTTGAATTTGTCGGGCTATATAGCTGGATAGACAAAGTCTACTACTCACCCTTCGAGCAAGAATCTGAAATGGCACCGAGCTATGGTCGTCTTGATGCCAGAATGACCTGGCGCTCCGCTGGAGGCAACTGGACCATCACGGGCTTTGTGAATAACGTGCTCGATGATATCGGCCATCTGCAGATCATGCGCACGGGGGAAGCCGAGTTCTTCCGTCACAACAGCACCACAACAGTCCCCCGGATGTACGGGCTGGAATTGAGCTACGATTACTAACCATTGCTGAGCTAGGATTCGAAGTATCATCTTTGGGCCAGCCGGCTGGTGACAGCCGGCTGGCCTTTTTCGTTCACGACCCGCCTGTTACAAAATCCTACTCCGATAATCCCGCGCACACTATTCAGTCGTCAGGTCCCGGGGTAACTCGACTGAAGCGATCCACCGGGCATCGGTTCCGTCAGGCATCTTGCGACATTCACTGGTGCAGGAGAGATTCGATAGATGGATGCAGATTCACTATACTCTGCGGGAAGGACGGACGCTCCTCGCAGAATGAGCGACTAAAGACAGTCACCGGCATGAATCCATCACACTCGCCCAAACAAACCGCGCCCTCAAAAAAGTGGTCATCGCTTTATGTTCTGGTAGTGGTAAACACTGCTGTTACCGTGCTGGCACTGGTCATATTCTCCCGAATTTTTGCGGCTTGATCAGTGAATAACCTCGACTGGTTCATTCTTACGGCCTATCTGACCTATGTAATCTGGCACGGCATAGCCCTCAGCCGCGGTTCAGCAGATACCCAAAGCTTTTTCCTTGCCGGTCGCAGCCTGCCCTGGTGGGCAGTTGGTCTGTCAGTGATGGCGACACAGATGTCCGCCATCACCCTGATTGGCACGACCGGACAAGCCTATGATGATGGCCTGAGATTCATTCAGTTTTATTTTGGCCTGCCAATCGCGATGATTATTTTGAGCATGACGGCAGTGCCCTTCTTTTACCGTGCCAAGGTGTTTACCGCCTATGAATATCTTGAAAAACGTTTCGATGCGCGGACCAGGTCTCTGACCAGTTTCTTTTTTCTCATCTCTCGGGCGCTGGGCGTCGGTGTTGTTATCGCCGCTCCGTCAGTGGTCCTTTCGATCGTGCTCGGCTGGAGTGAATTGCCCACTGTCTTTGCGATCGGTCTCTCGACAACGCTCTACACGATGATGGGAGGCGTCAAAGCGGTGGCATGGAATGACGTGAAGCAGATGCTGGTTATCGTTCTGGGTCTTGCTGCCTGCATTACTGTCATTCTGCAAAGCCTGCCGCCCGGTTTTCACTTTCAGGATGCCATGTTCCTGGCAGGAGCAGCGGGCAAACTGCAAACCGTTGATTTCAGATTTGATCTGAGCGAGCAATACACCTTCTGGTCCGGAACACTTGCTGCCCTGTTTCTGTTTCTTTCCTACTTTGGTTGTGATCAGAGCCAGGTTCAGCGGTATCTGACCGCACGCTCTGTTGATGAAAGTCGCACGTCTCTGCTTATGTCCGCCTTTCTGAAAATCCCGCTGCAGTTTCTGATCTTGCTTATCGGAATCCTGGTCTTTGTCTTCTATCAGTTTGTCACGCCGCCGATGGTTTTTAATCCGGATGCGGAGCAACATGCTGCCGAGAAGGCGCCAGTGCAGTATCAGCAACTGAAACAGGCGTTCCATGACAGCCATGAGTTGCGAAGACAGGCTGCGACGCACTATGTCAATTCACGGACACTGGCATCAGGCGCCGACGGGAAGCGTGCCTTCCAGCAAGCCAATGACCAGTTCAACAGCATCAGACAGGAGGCTATTTCGTTTGTACAGCAGACTAATGAAGAGCCGTCGTTTAATGATGTCAACTATGTCTTCCCGGTATTCGTGCTGCAGAATATGCCAGCTGGACTGGTTGGGCTGATCGTTGCCGCGATTCTCGCCGCTGCCATGTCCAGCGTTGCCGCGGAATTGAATTCCCTTTCCACAGCAACGACAATCGATTTCTACGCGCGCCATGTAAACCCGCAGGGCACCGATCGAGAACTGCTGCGATTTGCCCGTCTGAGCACTTTTATCTGGGGCCTGTTTTCCTGCGTCGTGGCAACGTTTGTCACTAATCTGGGGTCCCTCATCGAGGTGGTGAATACCTTTGGCTCCTTTTTTTACGGCTCCCTGCTCGGAGTCTTCGTGCTAGCGTTCGCCGTTCCTAAGGCGAATGCATCCGGCGCTTTTTTCGGGCTGCTCTGTGGCATGCTGTCGGTTTGGGCAGTCAGTGCGTTTTCCAATCTGGCATTTCTCTGGTTCAATGTGGTCGGCACCTGTGCGACCGTCCTTGCCGGCGGATCAATCAGCTATCTGACGAGGGATAAAGCTTGAACCAAGAGCATATTTTGAAAATTTCAGGTCTTCTGGCCTCGGTATTTTTCGTCTGTCTGAGCCTTCCCGCAGCTGGACAGGTTGATGCGGTCTACGATCAGGGGATGAACGGTCTTTTCAGACAGCTGCAGCGCCTGCAAACAACGGCCGCGGTGCTTCATACCGGCGCGCATCCGGACGATGAGGACTCAGCTCTGGTGGCTTATCATGCTCGCCGCGTGCATGCCCGCACCGGTTACCTTTCCCTGACCAGAGGCTCAGGAGGACAGAACATCATTGGCGCCGAGCAGTCAGATGCCTTGGGAGTCATACGTACCGAAGAACTGCTTCAGGCGCGTCGCCTCGATGGCGCGTCGCAGTACTTTACTCGGGCCACTGACTTCGGCTTTTCCAAAACCCTCAGCGAAGCGCAGCGGTTCTGGCCGGAAAACGCAATGCTGGCGGATATGGTGTACACCATCCGGAATTTTCGTCCCGATGTGATCGTGTCTAGATGGAACGGCACGGCAACAGACGGTCACGGCCATCATCAGTTTGCAGGTTATCTGACGCCTCTTGCAATCGAAGCTGCCGCTGATGCCAGTCGCTTTCCGGAACAGCTTGTCGGCGGGCTGACCCCCTGGCAGGTTCAGAAACTCTACGTGAGTGAAAGAAATGCCACACCGCCACCGGATTCATCCCTGCTTAGAATCAACACCGGAGAATACGACCCACTGTCCGGACAGAGCTATTTCCAGATCGGCATGCAGGGAAGAAGCCTGCAAAAAACTCAGCAGATGGGCTCTCTGGAATTGCAGGGGTCACAGTATTCTGTGTTACGGCAGGTCAGCAGCAATCAGGACACAGTGGTACCGGAAAGCTCCGTGTTCGACGGCATCAATACCTCTGTCATCGGAATCGCGAGGTTCGAACCACAAGCATCTGCTGGATTCATCGAGAAACTCGGCAATCTGCAGGATCTGCTTGCGTCGGTTCTGAGAGATTTTGAGCCCCTTGAGCCAGATGCTTCTGTTCCTTCTCTGGCAGCCGCCCACACTCTGGTCCGGGAAGCACTAGCAGCAGCGCAAGGTCAGGAAGCGCGGCGCCTGCTCGAGGAAAAACGCAGGGAGCTGGAACAGGCGCTGCTCCTTGCTGCAGGCATTCGCATTGATGCCCTGATTGACCGGGAGACCCTTGAGCCGGGAAGTGTTGCCACTGTGGCTGTGCGAGCCTACATGCCTGAGATGACGCAAGCACGGATAATTGAATCAACGATTGAGGGACCAGCCGGTTGGTTGTTTGCGCCTTCGCCAGAAGCAGTGCTGACCAATGAAATCAGCATGCGCAGAGCAGACCACTTTGATGCTCAGCATGTCTACCGGGTCTCCGTGCCCCGTGATGCCCAGTTCACCCAACCCTACTGGCTGGTGGAAGATAAACAGGGTTCCGCCTACGCATGGGGCAATGATTACGAGGCGAAAACGCTGCCATTTGCAAAGCCGCTGCTCGTCGCCTCAGTGACTGTCGAAATCGGTGGTATCGAAATCAGCGCAGAACGGGAAGTCGAATATCGACAGCTTGATCGGGTGCGCGGAGAGCTCCGGCGACGGGTTGATGTGGTTCCCAGTGTTTCAGTCGAACCCGCGACAGACCTTCTGGTGATACCACAATCGATCGCAGCGGCACCAATACCTGTCGTACTCACCATTCAGAACAACAGCGACGAAGCCATCAGCGGCACGGCACAGCTCAGCCTGCCCCCGGGGTGGCAACTCGAACCGTCTTTCGCCGATTTTACTTTGGCGCCAGCCCCTGCGAGTGCAGCCCTGGCCTTTACGGTGAGGCTGCCAGAGGATGTCGAAGCCGCCCGTTATCGACTCCTGAGCAGCGCAAATGTTGCAGGCACACGCTTTGACCAGACTGTCCGGGAGATTGCCTATCCGCATATCCGCACCCACCGCACTTATCAGACTGCCACCACCGAAATCCAGATTGTCGACGTTGCTGTTGCTGACGTGCAGGTAGGCTATATCATGGGAAGCGGTGACACAGTACCCGCCGCCCTGCGTCGCATGGGCGTGAACGTGTCTCTGTTGTCTGATGCCGATCTGACCTCCGGAGACTTGTCACAGTTCGACACGCTGATCATTGGCATTCGCGCGTCCCAGACGCGAGAAGCTTTTGTTGCCAATAATGCGAGACTACTGGCATTCGTCGAACAGGGAGGCACACTGATCGTTCAGTATCAGCAGCCGGACTTTGCCAGCAAGGGCCTTGCTCCCTATCCGGTGAGCATGGACGGCAACGTCCGGGTGGTCGATGAAAACGCGGCGATTACCCTGCTCGCACCGGACCATCCGGTATTCAACTTTCCGAATCGCATCGGCGTTCAGGATTTCGACGGCTGGGTGCAAGAACGCAATAACTATAACTTTACTGACTTCGACCGGGAGAATTTCACCCCTCTGACAGAAGCGCACGACGAGGGGGAGCCCGCCAGCGACGGAGCGATGTTGCACACCCGCATCGGTGAGGGACATTATGTCTACACTTCCTATTCCTGGTTTCGACAGTTACCTAACGGAGTGCCGGGCGCCTACAGAATTTTCGCAAATCTGTTGAGCCTAACTGCAGCGCCGGAGCAAATGGACAACAGATGAGCGAAAGATTTCCAGCCCAGGCTTACAAGGACAATGTGCTCAGTGACTGTTTTGCTGATGCCAAACAATATCTGCTGGAACATTACCTGGACGTTGATCGCGCTCACGTCCTAATGCTTGGTGAGCAAGGCATTGTCACTCACGGTGAACTGTCAGAAATCCTGAGAGCCATTGAGAAGCTGAATGTTGAAACGATCCGCCGCGCAGAGTACGACGGCAGCGTTGAAGATCTGTTCTATTTCATCCAGCGAGCCATTGCTGCAGAAGTCGGGGACGAGGATATTGCTGGAAAACTGCATACCGCCCGCAGCCGGAACGATATTGACGTTACTATTTATCGCCTGCGCCTCAGAGAGCAGACACTGGACTTGATAGACGCCTGTACTCGGCTGCAGTCGGTCTTTCTGAATCTAGCCGCACAGCACCATGACTCGCTGATGCCTGCCTATACGCACACGCAACCCGCCCAGCCTACGACCATCGCCCACTATCTGCTGGCTATGGCCGAAAATACTGGAAGGGATGTTTCCCGGCTGAAAAACGCGTTCGACAATCTAAATCACAGCCCACTCGGCGCCTGTGCGATCACGACTACAGGATTTCCGATCAACAGACACCGAGTCGCGGAACTGCTCGGCTTTAGCCGGCCGACCCGCAACAGTTACGGCTCCATTGCATCGGTTGACTATTTCACGGAACTGCTCGGTGCGACCTCTGCCATGCTGATCAATGTGGGTAAATTCGCGCAGGAATTCCTGTTGATGGCCATGGCTGAATTCAATGTGATCCGGCTGCCGGAAGGCTATGTGCAGGCTTCCTCGATCATGCCGCAGAAGCGGAATCCGGTTGCGATTGAACACGTTCGTGCCATTGCCAGCAAGGCGCTCGGTCAGGTCATGGGAGTCATGACCAGCGTTCACAACACGCCTTTCGGCGACATCAACGATGTCGAAGATGACCTTCAGCCGCTCAATTTCTCCGCAGTCAGAGATGCCGTCAGGGCAGTCTCGCTGCTGTCTGATGCGCTCTCGGCAGCCGAATTCAATCTGGAATTACTCAGATCGCGAGCGGAGGGAAATTTCATTACCGTCACCGAACTGGCTGATGTCATCGTGCGCCGCGAAGGCCTCCCCTTCAGCCTTGCGCACAGCATCGTCGCTCACCTGGTCAAGCAATCGACGGAGGAAGATCGGGACATCAGTTATGAGATGCTTAAGAAAGCGACTTTAGAAAAGACGAACCGGGACCTCAATCTGAGTGAAGCAGAGTTTGACGATGCGCTCAGCGCGGTGAATTTCGTAAACGTGCGTGCAATCTATGGCGGCCCGGCTCCGGCAGAAACCCGCGCGGCGCTCGAAGAACAACGGCAAATCGAGCAGGGGCATCAACTCTGGCTCAGGAATACTCGCAGCGCCCTCAAGCAATCCAGTGACAGCCTGACCTGTGCCATTGACAAGGCGCTGGCAGAGGACTGAATCGGGCAGACAGATCTGCCGGCTATCGGGACAGCAAACAATTGACTGGCCATGATAGGGCGCGCTAGAACGACCGGGTCAGTGCAGTGACGGCGAAAAACTGCGTGGGCTGCGTGATCAGCGAACTGCCGGCCGCCTCGTCCATCAGCTCACCCAGCCTCACCACACTGGTCAAGCGCCAGTTCTCTCCGACCGGCAGGCTGACAATCCCCTGGAAGGCCAGACTTTCGATCCCGGACGAGGCGCTATATTCCGCCAGTCCTGACGCCTGGCTTTCTCGCGGGCTAACACCATAAAGGGCCGACATGTAGGCTCCGCTACCCGCGCGGATGCTCGGCCCCAGACCGGCGAAGGCACCTCTGCCGAAGCGGAT
>VMDB01000189.1 GCA_008081075.1 Halieaceae bacterium | reverse complement strand
GCAAATCGAGCAGGATGACTTGGTGCGGCTGTAAATCCCCTTGAACGATGTTTTCGAGCTGCATAATAAGGTCAACTGACATACCTCTAGCGGCTCCCTGGTACGCGTAGGTAGCGTCTGTGAAACGATCACAGATGACCCATTCGCCTCTCTCAAGCGCGGGCTTAATCACGGCCGCGATATGCTGGGCTCGTGCAGCAAACATCAGCAATAACTCGGTCATCTCCACAGGGGTCTCCCCGTCCGGACTCAGCAGGACTTGCCGAAGTGATTCTGCCAATGGCGTCCCTCCCGGTTCTCGGGTAAGCGTGACCGTTTGACCCTCAGATTCGAGGCGCCTTGCGAGATACTGTTGCGCTGTTGACTTACCCGCCCCTTCTCCCCCTTCTATGGTGATGAAACGGGCCAAAACTATCGCTCCTGCGTCGAGCGCTCGGGTGTCGAGCGATAATCTGCCCGTCTTGCGAGCTGATATCGCCGGACATTTTCCTCATGCTCTTCAAGTGATTCGCTGAAGGCGTGGGTACCATCGCCCTTGGCCACGAAGTAAAGCGCATTAGAGTCATCAGGATTGAACACGGCCCTGAGGGCAGCCTCACCGGGTAACGCAATCGGCGTGGGGGGCAGCCCCTTTATCACGTAGGTGTTGTAGCTGTTACCAGAATCTCTCAAGTGAGTTCGCCTGAGGTTGCCGTCGTAGCGCTCTCCCAAACCATAAATGACGGTTGGGTCTGTCTGCAATCTCATTCCTTGTTTCAATCGACGCAGAAAAACACCGGCGATCTGGCTTCGCTCCGAGGGGGCAGCCGTTTCTCGCTCAACAATGGATGCCAAAATGAGTGCTTCGTAAGGCGATGCCAACGGCAAAGTGCTTGCTCGACTACCCCAAAGATCCGACAGGAGTTGATCCATGGCGGCATGCGCCCGCCTGAGAATATCGGCGTCGGTATCGCCTGCGGAGAAAGACCAGGTTTCTGGCAAAAACCAACCCTCTGGAGAAGCTGAAGGCGATAGCAACGAGGAAAGCACGGCGCTTAATTCATCAGCGGGCGTTGGGATTAATTTCGGGTGCTGCTGCAGCAGCGCTATCGCGGCCCCAAGGGTAATACCCTCTGGAATGGTAATTTGGTATTGCACGACTTGACCGGTTGCGAGGTGCCGAATGAAGTTTTCGACGCTCATGTCGTCACGGATGCGAAATTCACCGGCCTGAATTTTGCTATCTAATCCTTGCCACCGCGCGAGGCGGCCAATCCAGCCTGCGCCGCTGAGCCATCCCTGAGCCTCTGCGCGCCGGAGTATCTGGTGAAGGCTCTCACCCGACTCTATTGTTAATAAACGCGATGCTTCACCGAGGTTGAGTGTCTGGTGCCACAGCGTCGTTACATAGACCACGCCGGCCCCCAATGACGTCAGAACCAGGGTCGCAGCAAGGAAAAGAGGGCGGACAATCAACGTATGTGTTGCTCTAGCGCATTTCGAATCACGTCGACTACGCCGTCATTCGCCGCGTAAGTGCGGCGCTCAATAGATCCCACTGTTGCGATACCCACCAGCGTATTGGTGATCATTACAAGGTCTGCACCGAGCACTTCATCCAGAGTTACGGCGCATTCTTCCACTTCATAACCCAGGTCGGGCAGGACTGATTCGATCAGCAATTGTCGACGGGTACCCGCAATACCCGCACGACGCAGAGAGGGTGTTAGCGCGCGCTGCCCTGTAAGCATCCAAATATTCCCCCTGCTGGAAGAAATCACTTGAGCTTGATCATCCAGCATTACAGCGTCATCCCACCCCGCAAGAGCTGCCTCGCGGGCCGCCAGCACTTGCTCCGTTCGCGCCAGTAGCTTCAATCCCGCCAGTTGCGGTTGATCTTGCCAGTGAGCTTTCGCAATGCCACAACGCCAAGGGGCAATGGCCGGCTCGATGGGTGCGGAAGCGGTCAGGATATAGCGTGGCGAGGGCGAAGAAGGCGGTGCGTATCCGCGCGGCCCCGACCCTCGCGTCACCGTGAGCCTAGCAGTACCAACGTGGCTGACTTTCAGGAGACACCTTTCAGCTTCCTGAACCGCTCTCTGTGCCTCAGTCTGTGGCTCGTCGAACTGAAGCGCAGACAGCGCCTTCGACAACCTCTCCTCGTGAAGCGGCCGGCACATGATACGACCGTCGCGGCACAAAAAGGTCTCAAATGCGCCATCCGCGTAGTTAAGGCCGCGGTCATCAACCGGTATTGTTGTCGCCTCCTCGCCGTTTATCCAGCTATGGCCCGTCATCTTCCGGTCTTTTAGGTCATGCGACTAAAAATTAAAGAGCCATTGGTGCCCCCGAATCCAAAGGAATTGGATAGCGCGTGTTTTATGACTCGCTCCTGCGCCGCATGAGGCACATAGTTGAGATCGCACTCGGGGCTAGGGTTATCCAGATTAATGGTCGGCGGGGCGACATTATCTCGCAGCGCCAAAATAGTCAGTATTGCCTCAACCGATCCGGCCGCCCCCAATAGGTGGCCGATCATCGATTTGGTTGAGCTCACAGCGAGCTCATACGCATGGGGTCCAAAAACGGCTTTGATGGCCTGAGACTCTGCCAGATCACCCGCTTCAGTCGACGTTCCATGCGCGTTGATGTAACCCACGTCCTCCATCGCAATTTCCGCATCTTGCAACGCCTGAAGCATGGCCGCCGCCGCGCCGCGGCCGTCTGAGGGTGGCGAAGTCATGTGGTACGCGTCTCCGCTCATGCCGAATCCGGTAACCTCGCAGTAAATATTAGCACCTCGGGTGATAGCAGCATCCAGAGACTCGAGCATCAGCATGCCCGCTCCGTCTCCCAGCACGAAACCGTCACGATCTTGATCCCATGGACGAGACGCGCGCTCGGGGTCGTCATTTCGGGTAGAGAGGGCCCTTGCAGCGGCAAATCCGCCCACCCCGACTGGCGTGGTTGCCATCTCGGCACCTCCGACCAACATTGCATCGACATCGCCGGAAGCGATCAGCCGAGCACCCAAGCCGATGTTATGTGTACCTGTGGTGCAGGCGGTGACGACAGCAAGGTTTGGCCCCTGCAAGTTGTACATAATGGATAAATTGCCGGCGATCATATTGATGATCGCTCCGGGGACAAAAAAGGGTGAAATGCGTTTTGGGCCCTTTTGATCGACCAACATCGCAGTATCTTCAATCGATCCAATGCCGCCTATCCCGGAGCCAATCGCACAGCCAATGCGGGGAGCGTTTTCTTCAGTAACGTTGATCCCTGAATCTCTAAATGCCTGAATGCCCGCGACCATGCCGTACTGGATAAAAGGATCCATTCGGCGAGCATCCCGAGTCTCCAAATACCCCTCGACACTAAAATTCTTCACACTCGCACTGAATCGTGTGGAAAAGGCACTGGCATCGAATTGTTCAATCAGCGCAGCGCCGCTTTTACCGCCGCAAATACCGTCCCACGTGCTGGCTACGTCCAGCCCCAGAGGTGTCACCGCCCCGAGACCCGTCACTACCACCCTATTGCCCTTCATGCTGTGCTCCTGCTGCCCCTGCGGAACGGTTTTGCTTCTCTTCTTGCGCCTGTTTGTCGCGATGCTTAACGGGCCAAAAATGCCCTGAATCGCGGTTTAACGCTACTGCCCCATAAAAGACAAAGGGCCGCGCTGTAAAACAGGGCGGCCCTCTCTCCGTTCCGGTATTGGATTTAAGAGAGGTTGTCGTTGATATAGTCAATAGCGAGTTGAACAGTGGTAATTTTTTCGGCCTCTTCATCGGGGATTTCGGTCTCGAACTCCTCCTCGAGTGCCATCACCAGCTCAACCGTATCGAGGGAATCAGCACCCAGGTCGTCGACAAACGACGCCTCGGCCTTCACTTCCTCCTCCTTGACGCCAAGCTGCTCGGCGACAATCTTCTTTACTCGATCTTCAATATTGCTCATGGTGTAGTCTTTGCTCCCCAAATTGTCGTCGGACTCGAGGTCCAAACGCGGTGGATTTTACTGGTTTTTGCGGTGAGTAAAACCCTTTTTGACACGTGAAAAATCCTTGATGCCGCTTTTTATCCCATGTAGAGGCCGCCATTTACATGCACGGTTTCGCCGGTTATGTACTGGCCGGCATCACTTGCAAGAAACGCGACCACGGCAGCGACGTCCTCGGGTTGTCCCAGCCGGGCGAGGGGGATCTGCGTAGCAAGTGCTTGTCGCTGGGACTCATCCAGCGCCTTCGTCATGTCAGTGTCAATAAAGCCGGGCGCTACACAATTGACGGTAATTGATCTGGAACCGAGCTCCCGGGCAAGAGATCTCGCCATGCCCTCCGCACCCGCTTTTGTAGCCGCGTAGTTACTTTGTCCAGCATTGCCCATAGATCCAACGACAGACGTGACGTTAATGACACGACCCCACCTCGCTTTGGTCATGCCTCGCAAGCAGACTTTCGTGAGACGAAACAGGGCATTTAAATTGGTATCAATGACCTCGCTCCACTCATTGTCTTTCATGCGCATCAAAATATTGTCCTGAGTGACCCCAGCGTTATTGACCAAAACCAGTGGATCTCCCATTTCAGATCGCACGGACTCTATCAGCTGGGCGATGCTGTCAGGATCCCTGACATCGAGCACCTTGCCCACGCCGCCCTGGCCGCTCAAGTGCTCAGTGATCCTGCCTGCTCCAGCCTCGCTGGTGGCAGTTCCAACCACACGACACCCGTTATCAGCCAGCGCGGCAGCAATCGCCGCGCCAATGCCGCGGCTAGCGCCTGTTACCAATGCTATTTTTTGAGCCGCCTCACTCATCGGTTTTAGCCCCTTGCCGCGTCGCGCAGCGTGTCTGGGTTCTCTAGTGGCGTACACGCCGCCAGCTTGTCTATTCGCTTGATCAGGCCCGTGAGCACCTTGCCCGGCCCGCATTCGATATACTTTTGGCACCCCGCCTTTAACAGCGTGAGCATACATTGGGTCCACATAACAGGCTCCGACACCTGACGAACCAACAGCCTTCTGATCTCAACAGCCTTACGGTGAGGTTGCGCGTCGACGTTGCTAACAACCGGAATTTTGGCGTCCTTGAGTGATACTGCCTGAAAGGCTTCTGCCATTACCCCCGCCGCCGGCTGCATCAGCGGTGTGTGAAAGGGGGCGCTGACCGGCAGAGGTAATACTCGCTTGGCGCCCGCCTCTTTCATAAATTCTGAGGCGGCTGCGACCGCCTTGGCGTGCCCGGCAATCACAACTTGTCCGGGAGAGTTATAGTTAACGGCGCCGACGTAGGCCTCATCGTCGCAGTGCGTCACGCAGACCTCGTCAATGACCGCGTCACTCAAACCTAATACCGCGGCCATCGCGCCCTGCCCTGCGGGCACGGCGGACTGCATTGCTCTTCCCCGCGTCTGAACCAGGAGCGCGGCGTCTCTCAACTCAAGCGCTTCAGCGACGACGAGCGCGGAATACTCGCCAAGACTATGCCCAGCCACAAATTCCGGAACCGCGCCCTGCTCCGCTTGCCAGCAACGATGCAATGCTACGCTGGCAGTCAAGATAGCGGGCTGAGTAAACTCCGTTAGAGTGAGTTGCTCCTCGGGCCCTTCAGACACCAATCGCCAAAGGTCATACCCCAAAACATCACTGGCTTCGGCAAAGGTCTCGCCGATGACGGGATAGCGTTGGGCGGCGTCGCCCAACATGCCAACTGATTGCGACCCCTGCCCGGGGAACAAGAAGGCGAGACCAGACAAGAAACGCTACTCTTCGTTACCCGTTTCGACGACCTTTTTGCCTCGATAAAAGCCATCGGCACTGACGTGATGACGGCGACGGGTCTCTCCCGACGTCTCATCGACTGTCAGAGTTGGCCCATCAATAGCGTCATGCGCTCTTCTCATTCCCCGCTTTGATCGGGTCTTTCGATTTTGTTGAACAGCCATAACATGGCCTCCTTGCTGATACTTCTTTATCGAAAAGGGATCTATTATCCCTACCGTTACTGTCCATCCTGACTATCTAGACCCACTTTTTATGTAGCCCTAGCTTTAACCACTGCTACCCGCGTACTGCTTATATACGCTCTGAACCTCTTCAGGTTCTCAATTTTTCCAACACTGCGAACGGACTCTTCACGCCCTGCTCCGGCGCCACCTCGGGCGCTCTTTCTGACGCAGGCGGGTAAAGCCGCTGCTCTGTCAGGCAATCTTCCTCATGTGTAGCCGAGACTGGAACTGCGAGGAGCATTTCCTCCTCTGCGATCTCATTGAGATCCGCCGTTTCACCCACTAAAAGCGGCTCGAGCCCACCGGGCAATGCCACCGCATCCGCATCATTCCACACGCAGGCCATGCGTGACCCGGTCATCAGAGGCAAATCCATCTCCTGGAGGCACCGCTGGCATGTCATTGTTAACGTTGCCTCGACGCATGTCTCAAGAATGTAGCGGGCCTCTTCATCTCGACTGAAATGAAACTCGGCAACTGCCTCCCCGTTCAGTCCAATCCCAGCCTCCCGCAGTCGTGGCAGGGCGTGCACCGATGCGGTACCTTTAATTACAACACCGCGCGCAGCCAGACCACGAAGATCGAGATCCTTTGGAAGCGGTCCAATTTTCATGGCGGCGGATCATACGGATGGCGTCAGACACTGTCAAAGCGCAATAGGGGCAATATCGCCTAATAACGCGCTCGGGGTACTTTCACCAAAGAAATCTATCGAATTGAATATGAAGCTCATTCTGGCATCGACCTCCCCCTATCGTTTGGCGCTACTTCAGCGGCTAAGGATTCCGTTTGAAACGGTTGATCCCGATGTTGACGAGGCCCCGGTCGAGGGCGAGCTGCCAAGCGATCGCGCGCGTCGGCTGGGGGCATTGAAAGCCGCCGCTGTCACAGCCCGAGATGCGCTGGTACTGGGATCTGATCAGGTCGCCTGTGTTGACGGCGCCATTCTACATAAACCCCGAACACCAACAGCCGCGATGCAACAGCTGATCTCCTGTTCGGGCCGCACCGTGCGCTTCTGGACGTCGGTATCTCTCAGGAATACCGCCACGCTCTGGCAGGGTGATCGCGTGGTGACGTGCGATGTCAGGTTTCGAGATATCACAGCTTCAGAGGCTGAGCGCTATATCGAGTTGGATCAGCCTCTGGACTGCGCCGGCAGCTTCAAGTGGGAGTCCCTTGGGATTACTTTATTTCGTGCAATTGAAACCGATGATCCAACGGCGCTTGAGGGACTCCCGCTTATCGCCGTATGTGACCTATTACGCGAGGCGGGATTATCGCTGCCACTACTGTCTGAAAAAATGTAGCACGGACTCCAGTTCCGCTGAGAGTGGGCACTCGAGGGATATTGTCTCGCTTGCCACGCTAAACGTAATGGCCTTAGCGTGCAGAAACAGTCTTTTGATGGGCGCATTCTCGCAACAGCGACGAGCAAGGTCTGTTTCGTACTTGGTGTCACCCAGTATGGGGTGCCCACTGTGCTGGGTATGGACCCGAATCTGGTGAGTTCTCCCTGTTACGGGTTTGGCCTCCAGCAAGGTGGCATTTGCAAACCGCTCGAGCACCCTGAACCGTGTCTCCGCCTGCTTGCCGCTCGCATCTACTTTAACGATACGCTCACCGGAGGCAGTGTGGTGTTTGGCCAGGGGCGCTGCTACCGAAGCACGATACGCCGGCCACTTTCCTGCCACCAGGGCCCAGTAGCGTTTATCGACCCGGTCATCACGCAGCTGATGATGAAGGTCGCGCAATGTTCGCGCGTTTTTAGCGACCAGGACCAGCCCCGAGGTGTCTCTATCTAAGCGATGAACCAATTCCAAGTAACGCTCTTCAGGAAAAAGACGCCTGAGGGTCTCTATGAGTCCTAAGCGGACGCCGCTACCGCCATGCACGGCCAATCCTGTGGGCTTATTAATTGCAATAAAATCATGCGTTTCGTGAATAATGCTGTCGCGGATACGTCGCTCCCAGGCCAAGGAGGGCTTGTCCGCTGACTGGGTGGTTCCCTCCGACAACGGCGGGATCCGAATCTCATCGCCCGCCACCACCTTATATTCGGGCTTGGCCCTGCCTTTATTAACCCGCACCTCCCCCTTACGAATTGCCCGATAAACCCGTGTTTTGGGGACACCCTGGGTGTGGCGTAGCAAAAAATTATCCAGCCGCTGGCCCGATTCTTGGGCGGTAACGCGCTGCAATCTCGCGGCAGGCTTTTGCTCAGAAGTCTTCATCTCAGTACTTTATGCACACAATCTATTGATTGAATCCCGTGCTTCTTGGTGCTAAGTTTCGCGCGTCGGGACAGAAGCGCCCCGGCGGCGTTGATCAGCGCGTCCATTATGAGGGCCTGGTCGACACCCCCTGCCTTCTTCTCAGCATGCCAAACAAGCGTGCTGCAAGCCGAGCCCTTCCCGCTCTCGCTTACCCGATATGAGATTTGAGAGTCTACCGTGCAAACCCCTCCGGACCCAGTATCTGTTAGAGCGGCGCGAGGTAGACACCACAAACCCGCGACAGTGATTGGCGCGGTGCGAATTGCGAGTCAGGATTCCGGTGATGCAAACCGGGCCTGTGACCACACAACGGGAGCCGTTAAGAGCTCCCGAGGATGATCACCCGCCTTTTTTTGAGCGGGCACGCAGTATAGGAGAGCCCTGAGCCTCCGCACCGCCCAGTTGCGTCGCCAACTGGATAGATTGATGAAAAAGATATTAATAAACGCTACGCAACCGGAAGAGGTGCGCGTAGCAATGGTGGACGGACAAAAACTTTACGATCTCGATATTGAGAATCGACAGCGAGTCCAGACCAAAGCCAACGTCTACAAAGCGAGAATCACCCGAGTAGA
>VMDB01000160.1 GCA_008081075.1 Halieaceae bacterium | reverse complement strand
GTGCGCTCTTCATCCAATCTGGCGGCAACCCAAGAGTGTTGACAGACTACTTGGCTTCCTTTGTGCCTCCAAAGTTCCGAGCGGAATTGCTGGAGGCCCAATAGCTGGGTTGAAGGAAAATGTCTGAAGAAACCGATGAAATCGAAGAAAATGGGGGTGTCGAAGAAAGCGCCCCCGTTACGGAGGAGACCGAACAGGGGTCACACGAATTAGAGGTCGAAGATTCAGGGGATACTGGCGAGCCTTCATCTGAAGAGTCAACTGAGTCCGCTTCATCTGATGGTTCAGATGCGTCTTCCGATGAATCTCCCAGTGAAGACTGCCCACCTTGTAACAAGGGGGCTCCGGCCTGGATGGCAACGTTTGCCGATATGGCCACGTTGCTCATGGCGTTTTTCGTTCTCATCCTTTCGTTCTCTGACACGGAAATACGCAAGTTTGAGCAGATTAATGGCTCAATACAGAATGCTTTTGGGATTAAAAAAATTAGGCCGACGATACAGATCCCGCGCGGAAGGGCGCTTCTTGTACAGGACTATTCGCCCGCGCTCTCCGAGCGCACTGTAATAAATGATCCAAACCAGCTGCCTATAGATCCGACTGCTGAGTATCTGATCCGCCGTACTGGCCAAAGTGAAAACAAATTTGAAAGAGAGCTGCAAGTTGTCTCCAGCGCGCTGTCGAATCAGATAGAGGCTGGCCTGGTTCAGGTGAAAGCTGTTAATAATCAGATCTCCGTTGAGGTTGCGTCGATGGTGCAGGAGAATGTTCAGCAGCAAGATCAATTCGCAGACGACCAAACTGCGGCGCTTCTGGCAGTAGCATCTGTGCTGGCTGAAACTCAGGCTTCCGTTGCGTCTGAAATTTATATGTCTATTTCAGAGACTACGGCTGAGTTAGCAGAAAATAGTAACCCAAACATCGGAGTTGGCGAGTTCTATAATAATGCCGACCGGCCATCGAGGTTGGACGAAGTACGCACACAGTTGACTTCCCAGATAGAAGCTGGATCGCTTAGTGTCGAGAAAGTTGGCGAGATGATTGTTCTTAGTATAGCGAGTCAGGGGTCATTCGAATCTGGGAGCGCGGAACTAGAGCAACAGTTCTACTCGACGCTGTCCGAAATCGGCGACGTAGTATCTGCAGGTGCCGGTGTAATCCGGATTGAAGGCCATACCGACAATATCCCAATCATGTTCAGCGACAGATTTGAATCAAATTGGGAACTATCTGCTGCACGAGCAGCTTCAGTTGCTGCGTATTTTGAGAGTTCGCTTTCAATTGAACCTTCACGACTTGAAGTCGCGGGCTTCGGTGAGACAGTTCCTGTTGATACGAATGAGACTGCAGCGGGCAGAGCCAACAATCGTCGTATTGAAATTAAGATCCCGGACTAATTGATCTAACTCCTATGAGCAGCGCAGAAGAAACAGATAAGAATCAATCCGAGGCAGAATTGGCTGAAGATGCTGAAGCATTAGAGCAGTCAAATGAATTGCCTGAGGACTCTGCAGAGAATCTGGAGAATGAGGATGGCTCTGAATCTTCAGATACTGGAGTTTCTCCTGCTGAGGCTGAAGGCGTCACTCAATCAGAAGCCCTGGAAGAGGGCGAAGAAGGGTCTGAGGAAGTCGCAGAAGAAGAGGGCGAAGTAGGAGGGCCCGAGGAAGGCGCTGAGGAAGAGGAAGAGGACGAGGAAGAAGAGCCCGAAGAAGGCGCTGAAGACTGTCCCGCCTGCAATAAAGGGGCCCCCGCCTGGATGGCAACTTTCGCTGACATGGCGACATTGCTGATGGCGTTTTTTGTTCTAATTCTCTCTTTCGCGCAAGTTAATGTCCCTAAGTACAAGGAAGTTGCGGGTTCGATGAGGAGCGCTTTTGGAGTGCAGACAGTGATACCCTCTATTGAGCCACCAACGGCAGAGAGTATCATCCTTCAGCAGTATGAGCGCACCGTAACTGATCCGACCGCTTCTAATCGTATCGAGGAACAGAAGACCGATGAGCCTCCAAACGAAGATGAGCTCTCATTTAATATTGGTGATGGCTCGGCGGAAACCAACGCGATAGACCTGCTGACACAAGAATTACGTGAAGAAATTTCCCAGGGAATGGTGAATATAACTAGAACTGAATCCGGCATTGATGTTTCGTTCCCAGTTAGGCAGGGATCATCTGAAGGTGGTCAACGCATTACAGGCGATATGATTGACGCACTTGCCCGTATCGCTATGGTCCAGTCCAATACTTCTGAAGTGATTACCCTCAGCGGAGGCGCGTTGCAGCGCGGCAATTCTCCTTATTGGTACAACTCAGAGCAGTATCGAGAGGATAGTCTAGCAACGGACAGGTATGAGCTAATCCGCTCCAACTTGAGTGAAGAAATCGCAGATGGTCTTGCCCAGGTGTCGCTAGACGGTGAGGATGTAATTATCACCCTGAGTGAGCAGGGCAGTTTTCAGAGTGGCAGTGCTGAATTAGAACAAAGCTTCTTCGACGTACTCAATCGTGTTGGGGCATCGCTAGTTGGCGCGGGCGGCTTGGTTGAGATCGAAGGGCATACCGATAACGTGCCTCTAGCTTTCGGAGGAAGGTATAGAGATAACTGGGACTTATCTTCAGCCAGATCCTCGAGAGTTGCGGATTATTTGTTGCAGCAAGGATTTTTGATGGCAGGTAGTGTTGTGGTAGAGGGACACGCGGATACAAAGCCAGTGGCGAGCAACGATGATCCGGAGGGCAGGGCACTTAACCGGAGAATCGAGGTCATTGTGCGTGGTGGCTCCTAGGGGCAGTTATCGAGCCCTTGCTCCAAGCACTGTCTAACCATAGCATCTGCTTCAACCACCTCCTCATCTTCTAGTAATACCGTTGCGATGCTGGTGACATCAAGTGCTTCTTCAGAGCCGTTGAGTTCTGCGATCTTGCCCCAAACGTATGCCCTAAACGGATCCGAATCTATTCCTTCTCCTGCCTGAAGCATAAACGCGAACATCATTTGAGCAGGCGCATAGTTCGCGCGAGCTGACTTTAAAAACAAACGTCTTGCTTCTCTATAGTCCAGCCCTATTCCGGTGCCCTGCTCATAGGCGAGAGCCAACATATATTCCGCTTCTGGGAGCTCGCTCTCAGCAGCAGCCCTAAACCAGCTCACGGCCTCCCTGTGGTTTGTAGCTACACCATACCCATAATAGTAGAGGAGCCCGATATTTAATTGTGCTTCCGCGAGGTCTTGATCCGCTGCGCGCCGGTACCATTGCATGGCCAGCGCATAATTTTGCGCAACGCCTAACCCTTTTTCATACATGTTCCCTACATTGTTCTGTGCTTCTGCGACGCCTTCTTCAGCCATGGGCAGCCAAGCGCGCAGAGCCGTGGCGAAGTGCCCCCTCTCGTTGGCTGCTACACCGGCATCAAATCTATCGTCTTGTGCTTGAGCGGGTGCATGCACTGCCATGAACATCAAGAGGGCTAGGGCGTAATAGTAATTCGAATGTTTTATCATCAGATCATTCTCTCTCTAGCTTCGTTATGGCAGCTTTGACAGAGGATGCGGCCGAAAACAGCATGCCTTCCGTCAGTACGCCTTGAAAGGTACCGGTTGCCGTTACGACAGGGACGCTCTCACCAACAAAGCTCTCTATGGCAGCAAGTGCCGTTTTTAAGGATTCGTTCTCTTTCAATACGAGTGGGTCCTTAGTTAATTCTGTGGCAATTGGATTGTCGCCTGCCCTCTGAGCTCCGAAAATATCCACCTTTCCAATCAAAATCTCATCGCGTCCAAGGATATAGGCCTCTGTCATCTGCATTTCAGACATCCGCTGGGCCAGATCTTTGCCAGAGTCAGAAGCATCGGCAATGATACAGTCGCGCGATACAAAGTTGCTTAAATAGGTGCGGCTCAGCTGAATATCTTCGCGCCCCAAGGACATATCTATCCCTCTGTCTTTTAGCTGTCGATCAAAATAAGACAAGCCAAATACTCGGTGGGTAATCAGGCTGCTAACTATTACAGCGACCATTGCACTGACCGCGTACTCATAAGAACCAGTGAGCTCGAGAACTATTAGAATCACTGATATTGGCGCTCCGATGACAGAGGAGCTCACGGCCGCCATTCCGGCAATCATCATCACTTGATTGAAGCTCGCAGTGGCAGAGAAGCTAAGAATCGCACTAAGCAGTGCCCCCGCTGAAACGCCAATGAAGAGTGCAGGGGAGAACACTCCCCCAAACAGGCCAAACCCGATACACATGGCGGTCATAACCAGTTTGAGTATGAGGATAAGCGCAACGTACTGAATGTCGTAGTTGCCTTGAAATAGGTCGTTAACAACACCGACACCGATTCCAAGTATTTCTGGGACAAAAATACCTATCCCTCCACATACGATTGCGGCGACTAAAGGTGCCTCTAGTTTCTTCGATTGGATGCTTTTGCCTATCGATGCCGCATACCGGAGCGCTAACATAAAGGCGAGGGCTAGCCCGGCAAACAAAATTCCGGCGACAATAAGATAGGGGACGGTTTGTAGTAGTGGGGGTGCATTGGCGACAGTTTGAAACGTCGACTGACTCGAAGGAAAGAGCTGCTGATCGAAAGAGCTGGCGCTTATAGACGCGATGAAAATCGGTGCCACAGCTCTCAGGGAGAAATGCCTGAGGATGGCCTCGTGGGCAAAGATCACGCCCGCCAAAGGGGCATTAAAGCCAGCAGAGATGGCGGCTGCCACTCCGCACCCCAGAAATACATCCCCAGATATTCTGTTGATGCCAATTTTTTTGAAGATACTGCCGACCGTAGCGCCAAAGTGAACTAGAGGTCCATACTGTCCAACCGACCCACCACCGGCGGCGGAAGTGAAGGCAGCAAGTGTCGAGGCTAACCCTTTCTTGATGTCGACATCGCTGGAGTCTGTATGCGCCGCCAAGATCGAATCAGCGGGCCCAGCCCAGCTGTCGAGTTTAAGAACCCGCCTCAATACAATCACAACTGCCGCGGCCAATAGAAGAATCACAAGAGATGATGCGGAGTAAGTGTCACCACCCAATGTGAACCGTAAGAGCTCTGCCGATTCCCGAAAGTTGGCTGCTGAACTGACGCCTTCCACAAACCCATTCGCCATGACAGCCATGACGAGCCCCATGACTGTGCCGAGGATCAACAATAAAGCTAATTCAATTAAGATCTGAGGTTTCATGATATCGTCTCGAAATCAGGAATTTTGGCCGGCTGGGGTCAAATTGTTGCAGTATTCAATCAACTGATCCCAGTCGCGATACCTAATATATCGGTGAGAAATCTAAATGATCAAATTTTGGTACACTATTGACGGATGATGTGGTCGAATTTTAGCCCAGAAATCAATCGCTAGGCCGATAAACCTGTGTGTTCACGTAAAGAAGTCGGATAAGTATGGAGCCACAAGCTGAGTCTATAGTTGGTTCGAGCTCCCTGACAGTCGAATTAAAGTCGCTGCTCGGCAAGTTCGCCGTTGTCGACGCCCCAATTTTAGTCTTGGGGGAGTCCGGGGTAGGGAAGGAACTAATTTGCAAGGAAGTCCACCGCCTCTCTGGCCGGTCGGGCCAGCTTGTCTTTATCAACTGTGGCGCGATTCCTGATCAGCTCCTTGAAAGCGAGATATTTGGGCATGTTAAGGGCGCATTCACAGGTGCCACGTGCGATCGAAAGGGTAAATTCCAACTGGCTGATGGGGGCACCCTGGTTTTAGATGAAATCGGAGACATGCCGCTCGAGCTGCAGGTGAAGTTACTCCGGGTGATGGAGGAGCAAAAGGTGCAGCCAGTGGGTGGTAACCAATCAATACAAACGGACGTCCGACTGGTCGCAGCTACCAATAAAGATCTGGAAGGGATGGCGTCGGCTGGAGAATTCCGTGAGGACTTGTTCCATCGATTGAACGTCCTCCCTGTTGTAGTTCCCCCACTCAGGGACCGACCTGACGATATAGAGAGGTTGGTCCAGCACTTCTTGGTTAAATTTACAGAATCGAAACCCGTCAAGCTCACTATCTCCAATAAGTCTCTAGCCGCCATGATCGACTACGAATGGCCAGGTAATGTCAGAGAGCTCGCCAACTTTATACAGCGGATATGCGTGCTCACCCCCGGGCCAGTTATCCGTTTTATGGACATCCCAAATCAGTTCTTGCCGGCGGCCATAGCCGGGCTATATGAAGAAAATGGCTTAGAAGAGGAGGCTGAGGTACCCGCTGAGGATCAGGGTGTTGCGCACGATGGAGATGAGGATCTATTCGATTACGAACAAATTATCGGCCTGTCTGAGGTGCAACCCTCGCTGCCCCCTGGTGGTATTAACGCGTCTAATATTTTAAACAGTATTGAACGCAATCTAGTAATAGCAGCCCTTGATCGGTGCGGGTGGAACGTGTCGAAATCAGCACAAATACTGAGCATGCCGAGGACGACATTGATACAGAAAATGAACAAATTTGGATTCAGTCAGAAGCCTTCGAAATGACCTACCTAGCCCTCAGAGACAGGACGCTCGAAATCGTAGACAAGGGTTCACGCGGTGACATTTATAGTCGCAGCTGTGACCTTTTCTTGTCCCTGCTGATAATCTTTAACTTGGTCTGTGTGAGTCTTGAGTCAGTGGACTCCCTGGGCGAGAGGTACGGTGGATTTTTCCAAGCGGTCGAGATAGTGTCATTGGTATTGTTTTCGATCGAGTACGTTGTGAGGGTCTGGACCGCGGCCTCTAAGTACGATGTTCCTGGCACAAGTGTCTCTCGTCGATTGCGCTATATATTCAGTTTTACCGGCGTCATTGATCTCATATCAATCTTACCGGGCCTGCTGCAGGTAGTGGGAGTCGCGCTAGACCTCCGTTGGGTCCGGATCTTGCGCCTTCTGCGTCTTCTGAAGATAAGTCACTACTCCAGCGCTTTCTCGGATGTATATTCTGTGATCGCCGAGGAGAGGAACTCCTTGCTCGCGACACTATACCTTCTGTTTGTGGCGATGTTTTTCTCCAGCGCGGCGCTCTACCTTGCTGAGGGAGACGTGCAGCCGGAAGACTTTGCATCTATACCGGATGCGATGTGGTGGTCACTAATCACGCTAACGACAGTAGGCTACGGCGACGTATCACCGATGACGCCGATAGGTAAGATTATTGGATCTTTTACCGCCATTATCGGTGTGCTCACTGTGGCGTTAATGACCGGTATCGTGAGCTCCTCGTTTGCCAACAGGATGGCGCTCAAGAAGTCCATGCTCGATAGGGAAATCGAGGAGTCTCTGGAGGACGGAATCATCTCCGCAGACGAGCTCAGCAAGATCAAAGAAATGGCCGCTGGGCTTAATATGACCGACGAGCAGGTCGAGGCCCTGATCACCTACGAGCGCACGAAGCGCCTGCACCGTCAGGGTGGAAACTAGAACTTTCCTTTAGTGAAGCTGTGGCTCGCTCTTTATCGGGCAGAGCTCAATCGTGTTCACCAGCTGCGCGAAGTGATCCGGCAGCTCAGCCAGGTGGCTGCAGTCATGGGTGTCCAGCCCTATCTGAACTTGGTTCTGGCAATAAGCGTAGAATAACCCGAGCTTTTTCTGAATGTTTTCGTCACTGAGCATGAAGCTTGGCTGCGACACAGAGAAGAGCATGGACTGCAGTCTTCGTAGCCCCTGCGTCATGAGATCTATGCTTTCATGAGAGCTAAGTGTGTCTGAGACACCCTCGATTATCCCGATGTAAATAGTCTTGAGCAATTCATTCTGGCTCTTGCCAAATGATAGGTTTGGGTTCCATGTGGGGAACTCGGTCGAGGACGTTCCTTCGCGTGTCTCTCTCATTTAGAGTAGCCTCTTAATTAGGAAGAGTTTATTTCCTGATTTCTTTCCAGCCGCTTAAAAGCTCCTCAAGAAGACGCTCCACTTCAAAGAATTTTTTCGAATCATTCTTAGAGTGGGCGAGAGTCAATGAGCGCAGGCAGTAGTCGTAAAGGCTGTCTAAATTCATAGCAACCTCGCCGCCTTTCTCATGGTCAAGTGTCTTTCTGAGGCCAAAAATTATCTTCTGTGCTTTTGTCACTTGTGTGGACTTCTTTTGAAAGTCACCCAGACCAAGTGCGGCGTTTGCTTCTCTGACACGCTGAATGGCGCCCTCAATTAAGACTTGGACCATCATATGCTGGTCGTCTTGATCAATTTGTTTTATTGCCGCGCCAGCGACGCCTTCGTACATATGTAAAGCTGCAAGAGTTTGTGGACTCATGAAATTTCCCCTCTCCTTATTCATGGCAATAACGAATTAAGGCAGATGCCCCAGCTCGTTATTCATATCCCGCGCATACCAATTAGATCGACAGCAGATCCAGAAAAAATTAATTCTGGCCCATATAGATTTTGCCCATGGACCGCTTCTAAAAATCTTGCTCCTTTATATAGGAGGGTAAGTTGATACTAAAAAAGGCCGTCGTAACCAGGGTCATCGCTCATTCAAATCTTGTGATCTAAATTAATTGAGTAATTTTTAAGATTCGGAATGCATGTGTCGATTGATCCACCTGACCGGAGGAGCGAGATGTAATTCTCCTTCCCCCTGTCTTGAACGAAGTCAATGAGTTTTCAGTGCCGAGAGCCTATGGGGGTAGGTGGCAGTGAGAATTCTTTGGTGAAGATGAGGATGACATCCCAACCAACCCAGTGCTTACCGTAACTGGCAGGGATGCATAACCATCTTTAGTTTATTAATTGAAGGAGACTTACCATGACAGTTATTAATACCAATATCAGCGCGACGCTTGCGTCGAATGCGATAAAACGAAACGACAGAGAGATGACGACAGCGATGGAGCGACTCTCAACAGGCATGAGGATCAACTC
>VMDB01000212.1 GCA_008081075.1 Halieaceae bacterium | reverse complement strand
TCTTTCGGGCTAGTGTGATAATCGGGAATATCCAACATCACTTTCGCCAGGATGGGGTTGCCCAGATCCTCTGCCGTGGACTGCATCATGCCTATTAATGCGGGTGAGAGCGCTTCATGAACCAACAGGTCGACCCCTTTTGCGAAGTCTGCGATGTTCTTCGATTTGGACGTGTCGCCACTAATTAGCAGCGTACGATCACCATAACTGAAACGGTAGCCCACCGCGGGAGCGACGGGGGCATGATCCACCTGCAGCGCCTCTATGCGTATACCGTTTTTGTCCCACACTGTCGTCAGCGCGCCGTTGGCGGGCGTAGCGAAGGGCATGGCAACGAGGCCCGCGGTCTCAAGCGGGGCAACGAGATCGCCATGATGCTTGTGACGATAGACAAAATCTTGTGCGTAAGCACCATTGAATCCGTCGACTATCCCAGCGACGCCCTCAGGGCCATAAACGGGTAGCGAGGTCGGGTTGTCTCCTGCCGCCCAGCGCAGCGTTGCCAGCTCTCCCAGACCATCGATGTGGTCAGAATGAAAATGGGTGAGAAACACGGCTGTCACATCGCCTATGGGGTAACCCAGTTGCAGTAGATTTCTGGGGCTGTTCGTGCCGACATCCACGACGAAAAGTTCTTTGCCCGCAACGACTGCGACGCAGGGTCCAGAAGCGCGCGGGGCAGGCATCGGACCGCCCGCACCACACAAAGCCACATGCAGCCCTTCTTCCAATGCGTCGATCTGGTTTGCGCTCATTCTGGCTGGGAGCGCTACGGTCATGAGGCGCTCTGCGATGAACGCCCGTTGGGAGACAGCTGTGCCTATCGCAAGCAATCCGGCCAGCATCACGATGGCCACAGTGCGTTTTGTCATAGTGATTTCCTCTCGCCATGAAGTATGGCAACCTTGCAGGCGAGTCTACCTATTGGCAGTATTAATGCCAATATCAAGTGGCTGTGGCAGCAGCCTTTGATGACTTGGTTAATGGCTGACGAGGCATTGCCCAAATGAGAGACCGATCGATGAAGACTTTGCTATTGAGAGGTGTGATCGGCATGTCGGCGCTGGGCCTATGGCTGATCTGGCTGGGTTGGTTCTCGACCAGGCCCCCGCTGACGACTGACCCGGCTACGTTGGCAGGAGATGGCGCAGCCCTAGATTACTGCGAGTTACCAGTGTTGGACGGTTCGGGCAAGCGGGCAATCGACATACCCAAAGGCAATACGCCGGGCTGCGCTTACGACCATTTTCCGCTGCCCATCCTTGCCGAGTGCACTGAGCCTCTGCCGCCGGCAGCCGACGATATCCGGGGTCTTTGGCATGGCGTATCGGGAGGCCACGTGGGTCACGTCGAGCGGGTTGAGCAATGCGGTAGTCGAGTGGTGGTGACGGCGGCGGGGCTCGTTCACGATTATGGCCCCAATAGTACCGGCGGGCTCAATACCAACGACACTGAAGGCTCGGTGCTGTTTACGCTGGGTGGCAAAGAGCACTGCATGCGCACCTCGGCGAGCATGATCTGGGAGGACAAGATCCTCAATTTTTATGTTTTTGGCTGGGGTCCGAGAGTGGTGCGGCGCTATCGGGATGGCGACGAGCTGATCTGGGAATATGCTGACGGCTCGGTAACGCGCATGGAGCGCCTCTGCACGCTCCCGGAGGAACACCGACAACCTGCGCCGCGCGGCAGGAGAATCGAGTTGCTCTAACGGCTATTTTCCACCGCCTACTTTTTTAGGGTCTGAAATAGCGACGGTGGCTCCGTCGGGTGGGTTTTTGATCAACGCCTGCACTTAACCTCAAGTGTGCGCTGCCAGGTAACTCACGACCTGTGGGCCAGATAATTAGCAAATAGTGACAAAAGCCCACAAAAACCGGCTTTTTGTTGGGTTTAGCGAAGTAGCGTGGGTAAGGTTTTGGAGTCAACCTTCATCCATACGAGAAGGAGTGTAACCATGATGAAACGTCTGATTCTCGCAAGCGTTGTGGCCCTGCCGATCAGCCTGGCTGTTGCTGACACTCATCCAACCCGTGCTTATTTTGGTGACACGCATCTCCACACCTCTTTTTCTCCTGACGCTGGCATGGCCGGCACCAAAGTAGGCCCCAACGACGCCTACCGTTTTGTTCTGGGAGAGACGGTTACCAGCAGTACTGGGCAGGAAGCGACGATCTCAAAGCCACTCGACTTTGTCGTGATAGCGGATCACGCGGAAAATCTGGGGTTGGCGGATGCCATTGCCAACTCCGATCCGGGGTTGCTGTCAGATCCTTTTGGCAAGGAGCTCTATGACTTGGTGATGGCGGGCAAAGGGATCGACGCCTTCAATCTGCTCGTGCAGCAAATGACTAAGGGCGCCGAGGCCAAAATTAAAAATGATTCCATGCTGCGCACCGCCTGGACCAAAATCATGGACCTCGCAGACCAATATAATGATCCCGGAGAGTTCACCGCGTTTATTGGCTACGAGTGGACCTCGCAACCCGGTGGCAACAATTTGCATCGTGTCGTGGTCTTCCGCGGTGACAAAGCCTCTGTGGACCCCGTATTGCCATTCTCAGCCTTTGAATCTGAAAACGTGGAAGACCTTTGGGACTTCATGGCAGCGTATGAGAAAGACACCGGTGGCCAGGTGCTGGCGATCCCACACAACGGCAACCTTTCCAGCGGCGCGATGTTCGCGCCGAAATACCAAACAGACGGTAAACCGATCGACAAGCGCTACGCCGAATCGAGGACCCGTTGGGAGCCTATTGTGGAGGTCACCCAAGCCAAGGGCACGGGAGAGGCGCACCCATTTTTATCGCCTGACGATGAGTTCGCTGACTTTGAAATCGTGGACACGACTAACTTAGGTGGCACGGTGCAGAGAAGCACTGACATGATTCAGTATGAATATGCTCGACCTGCGCTCAAGATGGGCCTCGAGTTTGATAAAAGCCTCGGCGCTAACCCGTTCAAATTCGGCATGGTGGGGAGTACGGACACCCACTCGGGATTACCGGCAACGCGCGAGGATAACTGGTGGGGAAAGGCGCCCTTCTTGGAGCCTAGCCCCGATCGCTGGAAGGATGTGCTGATTCGATCCTCCCTCGACCCGGCGCTTGATTTGACGGCACTGCAGCTCGCCGCATCGGGCTTGGCAGGCGTTTGGGCCACCGACAACACCCGAGAAGCCATATGGGATGCCATGGCGCGCAGAGAAGTATTCGGCACCACCGGCACGCGTCTGCAAATTAGAATGTTTGGCGGCTATGAGTTCGATTCCGAGGATCTGTCTCAAAACGATCTCGCTGCTAAAGGCTATGCCTCCGGCGTGCCGATGGGTAGCGATCTGGCGGCGGCGCCGGAAGGCGCCAGCCCCGGCTTTTTGGTCGAGGCCATGCGTGATCCCAATGGCGCTAATCTGGATCGAATCCAGATCGTGAAGGGGTGGTTGGATGAGAACGGCGCCTCTCAAGAAGCGGTGTACAACGTGGTCTGGAGCAATGCAGATGCGCGGGCGCTGGATGAGGACGGCAAGCTTGCCTCTGTCGGTTCTACCGTAGATGAGATGGAAGCGACCTACACCAATTCTATTGGTGCGGATGCGCTCCGGGGCTATTGGCAAGATCCCTCGTTCGACCCGGCGCAAAGGGCGTTTTACTACGCCAGAGTAATGGAGATCCCCACGCCGAGATGGCTGGCTTACGACCGCAAGAATTACGATCTCTATGATGAAATGCCAGAGGATGTTCGCTACAGCTCTCAAGAGAGAGCCTACGGCAGTCCTATCTGGTACTCGCCGCGCTGAGCGTCTCCTTCGGGGCAACCGTGGTGTCGGCCTTCGGGTTGGCGCCGCGGTCCGCTCTAGCGTCATCACGATTGGCGCCTTGCTGAAAGCCTGAACCTGGCTACCCAGAGCCTCCGGTAATACCATCGGGCGGCTCTGGCATTGCTTTGTGTTCCCCCGCACCCCCACAATGAGCGGCAAGTGCGACGTTTTTTGACACTGACATCGGCTTTTTTCTGACCATCACAGCCACGTACACCACAGGGATACCAAAATGCTGACTGAGCTTTGGGTTGATCGCACCGACTACCGGCGTACTCAGGTTGTCAGTGGCAATATCCCCCAACCCAACGCGAATGAGATATTGGTTGCCATCGACAAGTTTGCGATGACGGCGAATAACGTAACGTATGCCGCTTCGGGCGACCTGTTCGGATACTGGCAGTTCTATCCCACCGGAGAGGATCCCTGGGGCAAGGTGACGGTCTGGGGTATTGGCGAGGTTATTGAGAGTCGGGTAGCCGGCATCGACGTGGGCGAGCGCCTCTATGGTTTTTTTCCGATGAGCAGCCATGTGGTAATGCAGCCCGGTGAACTCTCCGAGCGGGGCTTTACCGACACCAAGCCCCACCGCAGCGAGCTCCCGGGTCTCTACAATCATTATGCCCGCACACAGTCGGAGCCCTCCCAACTCCAAGGCCTTGAGGATCAGCGCTGCATTTTTTTCCCGCTTTTTATGACGGGTTATGTGATTGCCGATCTGCTTCTGGATAATGATTGGTTTGGTGCGCGGCAGATGGTGATCGGCTCGGCATCCTCCAAGACGGGCTTTAGCACAGCGGCATTTATTCGTGCTGCGGGTTTTGAAGGCGCCATTGTTGGCCTCACCAGCGATCCAAACGTTGCGTTCTCTGAGGCGCTCGGTTGTTACGACCGCGTCGTCTCTTACGGTGAGGTGGAAAAGATTGAGAATGTAGCCAGTGCATACGTTGATATCGCCGGGAGTGTTGACGTGCGGTCACGCCTACATCGCGGCCTCAAAGAGCATGCAGTGCAAACGCTCTTGGTGGGGGCGACCCACTGGGATCAATTTGGCCAGTCAGTGGGCGGCGAACCACTGCCTGGCAGCGAGCCCCAGGTGTTCTTTGCTCCTGCACAAATTGAAAAGCGAGATGGCGAGTGGGGTCGCGGGGTGATGATGGGCAAGGCTTACGCGGCGAGTATTGAGCTAGTGACCCAGCTGGCGCCAACGCTCCTGATGGAATCCCATCGCGGTGCCGAGGCGTGTGATGCAATCTGGCAGTCGCTGTTGCGCAATCAGGTCTCGGGTCAGCGCGGGGTCATGGTATCGCTGCAGGCCGAGGCCTGAGCCCAACGGCAAAAATAGACGCTGAACCGCTGGTCGGTATGCAGAGTATTTAGCTCAAAAGCATCAGTGGGCGTTCGCCCCCCAATCACAAGAGCCGTAACGCAATGAAGAAAGTCATTTTTATTTTGCTGGCTGTGGGTTTGCCTCTGGGTGTGGCCACATTGGCCAATCCCTCTGGGCTCAGTTTGGCGGGTTGGCCCGCGATGACGGTATTGGCATTGGCGGCATTTTGTATTCAGTGGCTGGCCTTTATCCCCGCCCGGCTCTTAGAAACCGAACGTTTCTATGATCTTACGGGTAGCATGACCTATATCGCGGTCACACTGGCGGCTATCAGCATCGCGACCGCGCCCGCGAGCGCGCAATGGCTCATCGCGATAATGATTTTCCTCTGGGCCGGGCGGTTGGGCAGCTTTTTGTTCCGACGCATCCACGCGGCAGGAGGTGATCAACGCTTTGATCACATCAAGGTGTCTTCGTCGCGTTTTTTTGTCGCCTGGACCTTACAGGGTGCCTGGGTGGTGATGACCAGTTGCGCCGCCCTGACCGCCATACTGAGCGCTGAGCAGACGGCGGTAGGCGCTGTTTATGCCATTGGCGCTTTGATGTGGGTTGCTGGCTTCGCTTTCGAGGTCATCGCCGATCGGCAGAAGTCTCAGTTCAGAGAGGATCCGGCCAACGCGGGGCGTTTTATCAATACAGGATTGTGGGCCCGCTCTCGCCATCCCAACTACTTTGGTGAGATCTTGCTGTGGGCCGGCATTACGGTGATGGCCATTCCCTATTTATCGGGCACCCAGTGGGTGGTGATGCTCTCGCCGCTCTTTGTATACGCCCTGCTCACACGCATCAGCGGTATCCCCACGCTGGCAAGACGCGGTCAGCAAGTGTGGGGTGACGACCCGGCGTATCAGTCATATCTGGAAAACACACCGCGACTGTTACCTCGCCTCTTTTGAGAGCGGCGCGCGGGGCGCTCACCCTGATTGTGTTCAGTTGATAGTCAGCCCCGCGAAGGTCTCCGCATCGCGCCATTGTGCCAGTAGCTTGAAAAAGGGAATGGGTCCCTCCCCATACGACACCATTTGCTCAAAGTGCGCCCGCGGCTTGCCCTCGTTGTTGTAATAACCCGGTGTGCAGGTCTCATCACCAATAATCCCGCCGCGTACACCTTTTTCGAGGATGGTCTGCACCCAGCCGGCCTCCGCCTCAGCGCTGGTTTCTACGACTTCTTTTTCGATAGCGAGCGCATGACCCACAATGTGGGCGACGTGGGTGGCGACCTGATCGAGCATGTGGGGGTAGTTAACGGTGAAACCGCCCTGAATGGTGCTCATCAGGAAGCAGTTGGGGAATCCATGGATGTGCATGCCGTGCAGCGTGCGAATGCCATCGGCCCACTTGTCACTCAGTGACAGGCCATCACGACCGTAAATCTCAAAGCCGCTGACGCGCTGAAAACCGGTGCCGACCTCAAAGCCCGTGGCGTAAACGATGCAATCTACAGGGTACTCCACGCCCGCCACGACCACGCCCGACTCTGTGATCCGCTCAACACCCTGACCCTCGGTGTCGACCAGCGTGACATTGTCCCGATTGAAGGTCTGCAGGTATTGGTCATGGAAGCAAGGGCGTTTGCAGAACATGCGATACCAGGGTTTCAGTGCTTCTGAGGTGTCCGGGTTCTCTACCAGCGCTTCGATTCTCGCGCGCAGCTCATCCATTTTTTCGAGGTTTGCGAGGTCCATGATGTCAGGCAGACTGAGCGCCTCGCCTTCCTGGCTTTCCAGATACAGCCTGAGCATTTTGCCAATCAGCGAGGTCCACCCATCGTCGACCAGATCGACTTCCTGAGGCTGGCCCGAGACTAGCGCATTGAAGTTATCCATCCGCTCTCGCTGCCAACCGGGCTTGAGTTCAGCGGCCCATTCGGGGTCGGTCGGGCGGTTATCACGCACATCGATACTCGAGGGTGTGCGCTGGCAGACAAACAGGTGCTCGGCACTCGCCGCAAGATGCGGCACGCACTGCACTGCCGTGGCCCCCGTGCCGATCACCGCGACGCGCTTATCGGCCAGACTGTCCAAACCGCCCTCGGCCGTGCCGCCGGTGTAGTCGTAGTCCCAGCGGCTGGTATGGAAAGTATGGCCTTTAAAGTCGCGTATCCCCGGGATGCCCGGGAGTTTGGGACGGTTCAGCGGACCGCTGGCGAGAGAGACAAAGCGGGCACGAATCACATCACCGCGGTCGGTGCTGACCAACCAGCGACGCTCGTTATCATCCCAGCGCAACTCCTTGACCCCGGTCTGAAACAGCGCGCCGTCATAAAGATCAAAGTGCCTGCCAATGGCGCGGCTGTGCTCGAGAATCTCCGGCGCATGGGAGTACTTTTCTTTCGGCATGTAGCCGAGCTCTTCCAGCAGCGGCAGATAAATGTAGGATTCCACATCACACTGTGCGCCGGGGTAGCGGTTCCAGTACCAGGTGCCGCCAAAGTCGCCGCCCTTCTCAACGACACAGATATCTTTAACACCGGCCTGCCGGAACCGTGCGCCTGCCAGCAGGCCGCCAAAGCCGCCACCAATGATTAGCGCGTCGACGGTCTTGTAGACGGGGTCCCGCTGAAATCCGGGCTCAACATAGGGATCATCCACGTAGTGGGCCAAATCCCCCGCGATTTCGATGTACTGGTCGTTACCGTCCTCGCGGATTCGCTTATCACGCTCCGCTGCGTAGCGTTGTCGAATGGCCTCGAGGTCTTTGAGTTTTGGGCGTTGTTGGGTCATACGGTCGGTGATCGTGAGATGAAAATGTGAGTGACGCCAAGCTATACAACTTGCGATGAAAAACCAAGAAAGCTATTGGGAATCGGCATGGGGTTCTTTTCGCGCCAGGTGAGTATCAACGAGTGCGGTGATCGCCAGCATGAAGAGCCCCAGTAATAGGCGCAGGTCACCGAGATAAATCCGTGGCTCGATGGGGTAGGCAATGGTTTTCTCGAGGCCCGCCAACTTGAAATCGTGCCGCCTGTAAAACTCGGGATTGCCGATAATATCGATAAACGTTCGCCGGCTGCGATACCGCATGATCGCGCCGTCCGACCACGCTTCGGCCCCTTCAATCCCCAGTAGGTCCAGACTGTTGGCGACCGACTTGCCCACCACGACAGGGTGATTCGCGCGGGAGAGCAGCGCGGGGATCATGTGCTCCATGTACAGATCGACCAAGGTTTGCGCGTCCGCATTGGGTGGCGCGCCGTCAATTTCGGGCGGGTCTTTCGCCAGATCCACCGCGTTGAACATCAAAAACTGGCCACCCGTGTCATTGCGGAGAAACTCAAGCAGCGCTCCGCGAGCTGAGGGGTCTCCGCCCAAATCTAGGTTTTCAGTCTTGGCGATGTATGCCTGTATTTCGGCTTCTGTCAGCGGACCACCGAAATCGGTATACCAGCTGACGAACAGCGCATAGAGCGCGATGGAGCCGAGCCACAGTTTTCGTTGTGATGTCATACCGGCACTCTCCGTATTTGCCCGTCTTTGCACCCTATCCACACAGCGCCCTTCCCGGTCCGGTGCTTACTTATTGGCATTATTTGTGCCAATATATCCGTTGCGTTTGGCTGAGGCAAGGAACGGTCAATCATGTCACAACAACCTGTTCAATTGGTCGGAGGGACTGGCTCTCCCTACACGCAAAAGATGGTGGCGCTACTGCGCTATCGTCGCATCCCCTATGCCATCACCTGGGGC
>VMDB01000068.1 GCA_008081075.1 Halieaceae bacterium | reverse complement strand
CTGTCACTGCGAGCGTAATCGACTTCCCAATGACCGGATAAATCCGGTGGGGGAATCGTCGACATTTCAGGCTGTGCATCGTTAGTACTGCACCCATGGAGCATTGCCAAAACACCGAGCACAGCAAAAACTCCGCGTCGGCAAACCGCCATGCGGTCCCGGTGGCAACTTAAACCGCGATCGGCATGCGCAGAAAGGCACCTCTTCAACGCTGGGCAATACCCCAGACGTTGAATCCGGCGATACGGGGAGTCCCCGGCAAGTACATTTGGTCGTACTCATTCACTTCGAATCGCGCGTTGCGAATCAACGCCATGATCGGGCGATTAAGGTTGCAACCGCCCAATAACCGCCGCCAGGTCGGATTAATCCGCTTTTGCCATTTGGCAACGGAGGCCTCAGGCGCCTCACCATGTTCGCAGAAAACGAGGCGTCCGCCTGGCTTCAGCACGCGACGCATCTCCTCCAGAGCCGCCTCGGGGTCCGGAATCGTGCACAGGCTGTAGGTCATGAGCACCGTATCAAAGCGTGCATCAGGCATCGGAATACTCTCGGCGGAGCCCTCTACAAATTCAAGTGGCACGCCTAATGCCGAGGCCCGCGGCTGCGCCAGCCGCCAACTCGTGCGACAGGGGTCTATACCCACTACCGAGGTAATACGGCCGGTATCGTAGTACGGCAGATTGTGGCCCGCGCCCATGCCGATCTCCAACACCGCGCCATGCGCCAACGGCACCACTTTCTGCCGTTGCTTGAGAATGGGTTTGGTGCCACAAGCACAGGTAACAAGTCGCGGAACTACAACGTCGCTATAAAAGCCCATCTCTCATATTCCTCGTTAAATGCTGGTATCGACAGTGCCGCAAATGCCGCTATCAGGCAATCGTTCGAATGGCCCGAAGGCAAAGCTAATGCAGGTCCTCGGGAACGTCCCCTTGCGCAGCCCGAGCGGCATCAGCCTGAGCCTCCAGCGCTCGCTGGAGTTGGGCATCCTGTTCCTCCGGCGAGACCCGTCGATCCGCCGCAGGGTAAGCCTCTGGGTCGATACGACGCATCTCCGCTTCAATCCACTGCTCCACCCGCTGCATGAGCTCTCCCGGACTCTCCCCCACACCGCTGACAATGGGCGGGCCGAGCGACACCGTCACGGAACCCGGAATAAATGTGAAGCTTTTACGGGGCCAGCAGCGCGCAGAGGCCACAGCAATGGGAACGATACTCGCACCGGTGGCAACCGCCAGCCGTGCGGCACCGGTTTTATAGACGCCCTGTTCACCTCGTCTTGATCGGGTCCCTTCCGGGAACATAATCACCCACTTGCCCGCATCCATGAGCTGTTCTCCGAGCAACGCCACCTTGCTCCAGGCGTCTCCCCGGGCACTGCGATCAATATGAATCATGTTCAAACACGCCATCGCCCAGCCAAAGAATGGAATAAACAGCAACTCCCTCTTAAAAACATAGGCAAGTGGATGCGGCATGCGACTTGCGAAGAAGAATGTTTCCCAAGTCGACTGGTGCTTGGGACATAAAATAATGCGCTGATTGTCGCCCGCAGATGGCAGATACTCCTCACCTTCGACGACATATTGAATTCCACCGATCTTTCTCGCCGCCTCTACCGCACCGCGAAGCCAGGGTCTAGCGATGTGCCACCAACGAAAGTCAGGGCTAGAGAACGGCGTAAAGACAATGATCAAAGACGCCGCTGGAATAACCGTAACGGCCATCCATAGAAACACCAGCAAAGATCTCAGCGCACCCATTTATCAAATCCATGATCTTGGGTGCGATAGGAGAATAGAGAACTCAATGCCTCTCCAGCCGCCAAGGATTATTAAAGGAGCGCGCATTAAACCAGAAAGCATCCTTATCGGTCAGCCCGTTGCTTTCTGAGCGGGCACTGAAGTCTTATACTCGCAATAGAGGATGTGAATTGAAAAAACCGCCTTCAAAACAGGATATAAGGAAACACTTGGAGAGACAGGTGGCGGCATTCCTGTCAGATGGCGGGAAAGTCCAAGAGCTTAAAACTGGCGAGAGTGCCTACGATGGCACTGGTATTCCACCTACCACGCCCCCGGTGTTTGAACCGCGTAAAGCGAGTCGCACTCCGCTCAACGACGTCATCGCTGCCCTTGACGCACGGCGCGCCGAAAAACGGAGCCGTAAGAAGATTGTTCGACAACGCACCCCCAAGCGTCGTCGACAGGTGGTATACGACGATTTCGGAGAACCGCTGCGAGTGGTGTGGATCGAAGAATAGTCAAGCCACGCAAGATCCAAAGCCGCTGCCACGGCATGAGGACGGCAATGAACTGACGGGGCTTCCGCGCCGTAAAGTCTAGCTCCAGCCCACCGGTGCAACATGATCACACTCAACGAAACTATCGAAGTGCCCCGCTCAGTAGAGGCCTGTTTTCGCTATGTCGCGGATTTCCGAACCACCATTGAATGGGACGCGACAGCCGTAGAAGCCCGCAAGGTCTCCGACGGCCCCATCGGCGTGGGAAGCCAGTTCTCACTCCTATGCAAAGCGGGCCCTACGACCATTGCCTTGTCCTACACGCTGGAAGAATTCACTCCCTGGCAATGCCTTGTGCTCACAGGCAAGAGCCGATGGTTTACCGTGAGAGATGTGATTACCTTTGAGGCCATTAGTATTGGCACGACGCGCATCAGCTACGCCGCCACCTTTACATATCACTATGGTCTCGAAGCACTGGCGAAGCGCAACGAGCAGAGTTTAAGAAAAATGGGAAAAGCCAGCCTTCAAGGCCTTGCCCGAGCCCTGAATGATGACAATCCGGTGCCCACCGCGTTGCCCGAGACCCAGCGAAAAGACAGTCACATTATCTCTGCACTGCGGTGCTTTACGCGCTACGGATACCACAGAGGTAGAAAACAATGGGCGCCGATGAGTACCGATATGTCTGGCAAGCATGTTGTGTTGACAGGCGCCAGCTCGGGGCTGGGCTACGCCACTGCAGTCTCTCTATTAGAGGCTGGGGCTGATCTCACCCTCGTCATTCGCGACGAAGCCAAATTAGCGTCGATGCAAGATTCCCTGGAGCGGTCAACAGGGCTTCGGGCAAACAGGGTTGAGCTCGCTGACCTGAGCTTGCTCTCGGACGTTAATAAATTAGCTAAAAAACTCAACGCAGAAGGCAAAACCATCGACGTTTTAATCAATAACGCAGGCGCGCTGTTCAATGAATATGCACAAACAGCGGAAGGCATTGAGCAGAGCGTGGCATTGCTTCTGCTGTCTCCTTGGAAGCTGACAGAAGCGTTGCACCCGCTCATGGCGGGGCGCGCAAAGGCGACCCGCGTCATCAATGTTGTATCGGGTGGCATGTATACGCAGAAGCTCAATCTGAACCGACTCATCATGCGGCGCGATGGTTACAACGGTTCTACCGCCTATGCCCGCGCCAAGCGTGCGCTCACAGTGCTGACCGAGCTCTGGGCCGAGGCCTGGAGGGAAGACAACATTGTTGTTAACAGCATGCATCCCGGCTGGGCGGACACGCCGGGCGTTCAATCCGCTTTACCCGGATTCAGGCGTGTAACCCAACGGGTGCTGAGAAACAGCGAAGAAGGGGCAGACACCATCGTATGGCTAGCGCGCGCACGCGAAGCAAGCCTAATTTCAGGCAGGTTTTTTCTCGACCGCGAACCGCGAACAACCCATCTTCGCTCAGCCACCCAGGAATCCGAGGCCGAGCGCTCACAGCTGCTGCCGTGGCTTGAGCACACCTACCAGGATCTGGCAATCGATCATCTGGCTTGAGCCCACCCTGGTAGCGGAGTAACGTTTGCGGCTGGCACGCACCAAGTAGTGAGTAAGTAATAGTGAGTGATGCAATCGAGCCTTTCGAACCGCAATTTTCAGATGACATGGTGGAAGACGCAAAGCGGCGTCTGGCGATGACTCGCTACCCAGACGCAGAGACGGTAGAAGATTGGCGGCAGGGTTTACCTCTGAGTTATCAACAAGAACTGGTGCGTTACTGGCGAGACAACTACGATTGGCAGCGCGTTCCCGAAAGACTCAATCGCTACAATAATTTCAAAATCGAAATAGATGGCGTCAGCCTTCACTTTCTGCATATCCGCAGCAGTCATAGCGCCGCGAGTCCCCTGTTGATGACCCACGGCTGGCCCGGATCCGTGCTCGAGTTTCTGGATGTCATTGAGTCTCTTACCAATCCAACCCAATCAGGCGGCGCCGCCAGCGACGCTTTCCACCTGGTTATTCCGAGCCTGCCAGGCTTTGGCTTTTCCGACGCACCTGCAGTCCCGGGATTCGGAGTCGAAAAAATCGCATTGATGTGGGACGAGTTAATGCAGCGGATGGGATACACACACTACTTGGCCCAAGGCGGAGACTGGGGCTCACTGGTGACGCAATCTCTCCTTCTGGGTAAGACCGGTTGCAAGGCGGGCCATATCAATCTGCCCATCGTGATGCCTGATGACCTGACCCTTAGCTCCAGCGAGCCCGCAGAGCAGGTAACCCTTGCCGCCGCAATGCACTATCAGGAGCACGAATCGGGTTATTCAAAACAACAAAGTACGCGCCCGCAAACGTTGGCATACAGCCTAGCTGATTCACCGTCTGGGCAAATGGCTTGGATTATCGAGAAATTTGCACAGTGGACTGATTGCGAGCGCAATGGTGCCCGCCATCCAGAGAATGCGCTGTCTCGCGACGTTTTACTCGACGTTGTCACCCATTACTGGATGACCAATACGGCGGCCAGCAGCGCACGACTCTATTGGGAAAGCTTCAATCTTCCGAACTATGCTCACATAGACCGTCCCATCGGCATTTCGCTGTTTCCCAAGGAGCTGTTCCTATGCAGCGAACGTCTCGCCCGAACGCGTTATCAGCAATTAATGTATTTCAATAACACGCACGAAAAAGGGGGGCACTTTGCAGCGCTGGAACAACCAGAGGCATTTGTGAGAGACCTCCGCGAGTGGCAAGCGCAATTCGCAGCGATGGAGGCAAATCAATGACAACGGCCTATACAGCCAACTCTAATGAGTCTCGCTATTGGCAGAGCCGAAATGCGCTGGCCGAAGCAGCACGGCAACTTAATAACAAACTGGTGAGCTCGGACATCACCGAAGCATTTGCACATCAAATCGCTGCCGAATTGCAAGCCATTACTGATCGACTGGCTGACATGCCCCAAGTCTCGGGGTTAGTGGAGATGGGGCGGCGCGAAAATCGCGGCAGCGTCGATAATGTCATGGGTGAATTGGTGGCAATGGCGGGCAGAAGCCACCCTTGCGCACCCGCACTCACGTGGCAGGAGCACTCGGGTGGGATCGCGGGAACCGTTTTATTCTCGCAGGCCTTCGAGGGCCCCCCAGGAAACGTGCATGGCGGTTGGGTGGCGGGCATTCTTGACCACCTGATGGGAATGACTCACGTACGAATGGGGCATCCTGGCATGACCGGAGGGCTATCAGTGCGGTACCGCAGACCGACGCCGCTCAACACGACGATTCATGTCAGTGCCACGGCCAAGGAGTTGGATGAACGTCGCACTGAAGTTACTGCAGAAATGCGCCACGGCGAGATAATTACCGCTACCGCAGAGGCGATCTTCATTCGTGTGGACAGTGCGCGCTTCGGCTTTGACCCCGGCTAATCGCGATCGAGCCCTCAGAGACGTGAATAGACTGTCGCGCCGTCAATCACGGTTCGATCCACCTTAATTGACCGAATGTTCTCCGCCGACAGTGGATTATCGGAGAGTACAACCAGATCAGCCCGCTTCCCCGGCTCTATGGACCCAATCTGATCATCCATGAAAACTTGCCAGGCAGCGTCGATTGTTACCGCGCGCAACGCTGAAAGGCGATCTATTCGCTGATTTGGGCCTATCACCACCCCCGAGGTGCTCTCTCGGTTGACCTGGCTCCAAATCGCCTGGAGCGGCAGCATAGGCGTCACCGGCGTGTCGAGGTGCGAGCTGAAACGGACCCCCGCATCCAGCGCCCATCGCGCAGGACTCATGTTCGCTGCGCGCTCTGGCCCCATAAAAATGGCGGCATGTCGGTCACCCCAGTAATAGGTATGCGCTGAAAAGAAACTGGGAGTGACGCCCAGCGCCGCCATCCGCTGTATCTGATCTAAACGCGTCATTTGCGCGTGAATAATAAGAGGTCGTGCTTCGGGCCAAGGGTGCTGCTTCATCGCGGCTTCAATCGCGTCAAGGCCATCGTCTATTGATGCATCCCCGTTGCAGTGAATGGCGACCTGAATGCGGTTCTCATAGAGGCCGGCGACCTGCCGAAACAAGTCTTCCCGCTTTACGGAAGGGTAACCTCGGTAGGCAGGGTCACCCTTGAAAGGCACGTAATAAGGTTCGCTCAAATAACCGGTATAACCTTGGATACTGCCATCAGCGATAATCTTTACTCTGGGCACACTCACCCTAGCGCCCGCAAAGGCGTCCAAGGCTAGCTCTCCCGATAATAGTGGCTCTCCTACTTCCTCGAACAGAGGGAAAAGCGCGACGCGTTGCGGAAACTGGTTGAGTCGACTGAGAAAACCTAAGAGCTTGGCAACCGTGGTGGGCATACCTCCCGCTGACGCGGTGGTCACTCCCACGGCCAGATATTCCGCGGCTGCCTGCGTGGTCATGCGCACACCGTCCATAACTCCGAGGTCGAGGGTGTATTGCCAAACCGACCGCGCTGCGGTTTCCTCGAGCACACCGTTGGGACGACGGCCATCGGCCGATAGAGGGTCCCTGACAATGACGCCGCCCGCGGGGTCGGGGGTGGATTCATCGATACCCAAAATCTTGAGGGCTACGGTGTTAACGACTGCGAGATGACCGGAAACATGCACAATCGCCACAGGTCGCTCGGTAGAGACCTGGTCTAGATCATCACGGGTAGGGTGCCGCTTCTCGGCAAGCAACGTATCGTCATATCCGTGGCCCACTACCCAGCCGTCTGTTCGCACCTTGGCAAAATCACTTAACCCCTCAATTAATTCGCCCATTTTCGTAACGCTGCCAATCGGCGGACTATTTAAGTCAACCGAAAAGACGGTCTGACCTGAGCCGGGGAAATGGCCATGTGCATCAACGAAACCGGGGATCAGCGCCCTGCCGCGTAGATCCACTATCACGGTGTCGTCGTCGACCTGAGACAATAACGCCTCTGAAGAGCCCACCGCTTCAATCTGCCCGCCTCGAATCAAAACCGCTTCGGCAATCGTATTCTCGGCATCCATCGTGAGGACGACGCCGTTCACATAAACTTCCTGCTCAGGGGCGACGGGCGGGCGGGTCAGAATCGCAAACAACACGCCAATGCCGACAATAAAGCTCAGTGAAATCAGAATGCTTACACGCAGATTCATAGGCAGATTTCCATTCTCTATGAGGCTTATATCTAGTAGTGCGGCGGAAGCGGCTCCAGCGCATTATCGCCGAAAGCGTCCAAGCGGTTACCCTGCTCGCAAAGCTGCTGGGTCAGCGTCGCCACTTGCGACCGGAGCTGGAGCAGTTGCTGCTGTTGAAGCGCGAGTGCCCGGTCTAGCGCCTGCACCGTATCCTCCAGAAACGCCACCTGCGCCTCAAGCGCTGCGGTTTGTGACATAGTTTTGAGTCCGTAACATGCCTTTGAGCGATAGTATAGGCGTGAAGCGGGTTAACAGGACACTCATATGGCGAAGTCAGCTGCCACTCGGGCGGTCTACAGCACCGATGGCGGACGTTTGTGCCCCCAGTGCCAACGCCCCGTGAGAGCCTGCGTATGCGGCACGGCGAAACCCATCAACACCGGTGATGGCATTGTCAGGATTCGTCGCGAAACCAAGGGCAGAGGCGGCAAAGCGGTCACTGTCATCGAGGGCATACCCGAACACCCAGAGGGTCTGAAATCCCTGTGCAAGCAGCTTAAGCAGCGATGCGGCGTCGGGGGCTCGGTCAAGGATAGCGCTATTGAAATCCAGGGGGATCAGCGCACGACCTGCCAACAAGTGCTCGCAACGATGGGCTATCAGGTCAAGCTATCAGGCGGCTGAATCAGCCATCAACAGCAGCGTCTTCTGCCCCGTTCTGCGCGCACCGTATTCCTGAACCGCCTGTACGCTTAATGCCTGCGTCAGCGGCGTGCGTGAGGAATAGTGACTGGCAAAGGTGGTGTCGATCTCGTTGACCACGCGCTGGCGCATGCGGGCTACCCTGTCAGCACCGGCTCGGTTCATAAATGGCGTGAGTAGCCAACCACTCACGGACCAGACCCAACCATAGCCGCGCGTAAGTTCTGTAGCCCCCAAATCGAGCTGACCGTAGATGTAAGCCTGCTTGGGCACTTCCGACCCATAACGCGACCAAGGCCCCGTCTTGGCCGCCGCCAACTCCATCGCAGTGAGAATACGGTTGACCAAACGTCCACCGCCGATGGCATCAAAGGCCAGCGTTGCGCCCGTGGCCACTAACGCATCAATCAGGTCGCTCATAAAGGAGTCGGACTGGCTGTTCAACGCCCATTCGGCGCCCATCGATCTGAGAAGCGCCACTTGATCTTCCGAACGAACAATATTGACCAGGGGTATTCCATCAGCCTGACACAGTCTCACCAGCATCTGCCCCAAATTAGAAGCGGCAGCTGTGTGCACCATCGCTTTTTGCCCTTCCATATCGCGCGTTTCCATAAAGCCGAGGGCGGTCATCGGATTGACAAAGCAGGACGCCGCTTGCTCGGCGGAGATGGCATCGGGAAATGGCATACATTGTGTCGCAGGCAGGCACCGGTAGGTGGCATACATCTCCCCGCCAAACATCCCTACTCTTTTGCCCAACAGTGCCTGCGCCGCGTCGCTCTGCCCCGCCGCAACCACACGGCCGCTGGCTTCGTTACCCACTGCCATCCAGTGACCTACCCGAGGCGCCATGGCGCGCATGGCTGCCTGCGGGACATCGAGAACAATTGCCGGCAAACCCTCTCGCTCGGTCTGTCGCGCGGACTCCAGGTCCGCAGCGCCGAACATGAGGCCCAAATC
>VMDB01000114.1 GCA_008081075.1 Halieaceae bacterium | reverse complement strand
AGCGAGCCATCGCAGACCATTTTGATATTAGTTACGAACTCGAGCATCAGATCGCCGGCTCCGCCAAGGAGCAATACTTGACGGGTATTCGTGATGTGATCGAGCGCGGCGTGTTTACCATGGTACGCCAACGCGCGATGCTGGGTTTGGGTCACGCCATTCTGACAGGCGAACCCTTGATCGGCGATCAACCCTTCGGCGTGGTGCTATCCGATGACCTATGCCTGAATGCCGGGGGCCCCGGCGTACTGGCCCAAATGGCTGCACTTTACGAGGAGTTTCAGTGCTCCATTGTCGCGGTACAGGAAGTGCCCATGACAGATATCCACCAGTACGGCGTCGTGGCCGGGACGCCGGAGCGCGACGGCTTGACCCGCGTTGCGGCGATGGTAGAGAAGCCGCCGCGGGAGGAGGCGCCCTCGAATCTTGCGGTCATCGGTCGATACATTCTCACCCCGGATATCTTTGACATTATCCGTAGCACACCTCCCGGTCGGAATGGGGAGGTGCAATTGACTGACGCCTTGCAAGTGCAGGCCAGTGAGGGGCGCGTGCTGGCTTACCGGTTCCAAGGGCAACGTTTTGACTGCGGCAGCGTACCGGGATTTGTAGAGGCGACTCAGCACGTTTACGAGCATTACTACGGCCGCGACCAATGACTGATAGCCTCGATTGTTTCAAGGCCTACGATGTGCGTGGCCGCATTCCGGATCAGTTGAATGAGGATGTTGCCTATCGCATCGGTCGAGCCTACGCGGAGGTCATCCAGCCGGGCACCGTCGTGGTGGGGCACGACATACGCCTCACCAGCGAGTCTATCAAGCAGGCGCTGACCGACGGCCTCAGAACGCAGGGCGTGTCAGTACAGGACATCGGGCTGTGCGGAACCGAAGAGATTTATTTCGCGACGTCACACTTGGGCGTTGGTGGTGGCATCGTTGTGACCGCCAGCCACAACCCCAAGGACTACAACGGTATGAAATTTGTCAGGGAGGATTCGCGTCCCATCTCGGGCGATTCGGGGTTAGCGGATATTCGTGCGCTCGCCGAGCAAAATGCGTTTGAGCCCGCCCCAGCACGGGGGGGCTACCAAACGGTCGATACCCGGGCGGCATACGTGCAGCACCTGCTCTCGTATGTCGATTTTTCAGCCCTGGCCCCGCTAAAGATTGTCTGTACGGCGGGTAATGGTGGCGCAGGTGCTGTGATTGATGCGCTGGAATCGCATCTGCCTTTTACCTTTATCAAAGTGCATCACGAGCCCGATGGTGAATTTCCCAATGGCGTGCCGAACCCGCTGTTGGTGGAAAATCGCGCGGTGACTGCGGAGCGTGTGGTCGCTGAGGGTGCCGACCTGGGTATCGCTTGGGACGGAGATTTCGACCGCTGCTTTTTCTTCGATAGCGCTGGTCATTTTATCGAAGGCTATTACATTGTGGGCTTGCTGGCCGAGGCGTTTTTGTCTCGCCTTGGGCCTCAAAAAATCGTTCACGACCCTCGCCTGACATGGAATACGCAGGATATCGCCCGCGCCGGTGGCGGCGAGCCAGTGCTGAGTAAAACGGGCCACGCGTTTATCAAGGAACGCATGCGCGAGGTAGATGCGGTTTACGGGGGCGAGATGTCGGCCCACCATTATTTTCGTGACTTTGCTTATTGCGACAGTGGCATGATCCCGTGGCTGTTGATTGCCGGGTTGATGTCACAAACAGAGCAGCCGCTCTCTGCATTGGTTGCAGCCAGAGAAAGCGCCTTTCCCTGCTCAGGGGAAATCAATCGACAGGTCGCCGATCCTGCTGCCCTGCTGTCGGCCGTCGAGTCACGCTATGGCGAGCAAGCGTCGTCGATCGAAAAGCTGGATGGATTGGGGATGGAGTTTGCTGATTGGCGTTTTAACCTGCGCATGTCCAACACCGAGCCCGTGGTTCGGCTCAATGTCGAGGCCCGGGGCGATCAGGCCTTGATGGAGGCAAAGACTGAGGAACTCTTGTCCTTGATCGACGCCTGATCAGGGCTCGGGATTGGCGTCTCGCCAGGCTTTTACGGCATTCAAGGTAGCGGGGTCGGCATCTACCAAAACCGCGTCGTCACGCAGAAGCGCCTGCATTTCAGCGGCGATCTCTTTGCCGAGTTCGACGCCCCACTGGTCGAAGGAATTAATGCCCAGTAGCACGCCCAGAAAGAAGGTTTTGTGCTCAAAAGCGGCGATCAGCCCCCCCAGACACTCCGGTGATACGCTGCTCATGGTGATCAGCGAATGACTATGATTGCCCGGTAACTCGAATTGGCGGCTGGCTTCTGCCGAAAAGCCGCGTTCAGCGCCGAGTCGACGGGCGTCATCGCTGGGTCGACCCACCATCAAGGCACGGCTTTGCGCCAAAGCATGCCCAGCGAGCGCGCGCCGCGCATCAGGGTCTCCTTCCCCGGATGAGAGGGGCAAAATAATGTCCGCGGTAAAAGCTCGCGTGCCCTGGTGCAACAGCTGGTAGTAGGAGTGCTGCCCGATCGTGCCGGCTGAACCCCAGAGCACCGGCGCCGTATGATGCGTGAGTGGTTGCCCTTCCGGCGTTACGCGTTTGCCGTTACTTTCCATCGTGAGTTGTTGCAAAAAGTCGGGGAGTCGTGCCAGCCTTTGCGCGTAGGGCAAAACCGCGTGGGTATCGGTTTTAAGGTAATGGGTTTGCCACAGCTCGAGAAGTGCCATCATCATCGGTAGATTGTCGGCTGGCGGCGCCTCTGCCGTGTGCTCGTCCATGGAGCGGGCGCCCTCCAAAAGGCGGGAAAACGCTGACCAACCCAGGGCCAATGGGATGGAAATACCGATCGCTGACCACAGAGAGTAACGTCCTCCCACCCAGTCCCAGATCGGGAAGCACCGCTCGGGCCAGACGTTCCACTCTCCCGCGCGCGCGACCTGCGTGGTGACCGCAATAAGGTTGTTCCCCAGTGTTTCGCTGGTAGCACCGCCCGCTATCAGCCAAGCTCTGGCCCTGATTGTGTTAGCGAGTGTTTCCTCGGTAGAGAACGACTTGGAGCAGATCACAAACAGCGTGCGCGCGGGGTTCAGCCCTTCGAGTGTGCTGTCGAGATCGTGCGGATCAATATTGGCCACGAAGTGAGCCCGCAGGGGCGCGCCGCTATACCCCAGCGCCTCACAAACCAGCCGTGGCCCCAGATCTGACCCGCCGATACCCAGATTCACCACGTCGGTAAAAGGTTGGCCGTCGAAACCGCAGGCATCGCCGGCGTGGACTGCCGCCACCAGCTCAGCCATCCTGGACAATGTCTCCTCGACCAACTTCCACAGTGACGGTTGTGTTGCTGTCCCGGTGCCCCGGAGCAGGGTGTGGAGTGCTGCGCGTCGCTCCGAGGTGTTCACTTCCTCGCCGCCGATCAGCGCCGAGAATGCTTCAACCAGGTTCCGTGCCTCTGCCAGTTCGAGCAACGTTTGCCGCGCAGCGTCATCCAGCCGATGCTTGGCGAAATCCAGAACGAGTCCGTCTGCGCAGCAGCGAAATTGGTCGGCCCGGTCGGGTTCAGTGTCGAACAGGGCTTCGATGCGTCGATCATTGAGCGACGCTGCGGCGTGCAGCAAACGATCGTGGAGCGACGGGGGTGCAGCGTCCATTAGCCGAGGCGATCCACGGCTTGGTTTGCCATCTGGTGTAAGGCGTCCCGCGCGGGGGAAGTGTTGAGGGGACCAAGAGCCGCCGTCGCCTGTTGCTGATGTTTCATAGCTGCGTCTCGGGTAGCTTCGAGTCCGCCGGTGCGTTGCACAACGGCCATGACTTCCGCGAAGGCGTCGCCATTTTTCGTCCGCAGCGCCTCTGCCACGATACGACGATCGTTGGCATCGCCGACTTTGAGAGCATGGAGTAGCGGGAGCGTAATCTTTCCCTCACTGAGATCATCACCAATATTCTTACCCGTCAGTGAGGGATCTCCGGCATAGTCGAGCAGGTCATCAGCCAGTTGGAAGGCAATACCCAGATTCATCCCATAGTCGTGCATGGTCGCCGCGATGGTGCTGTCTGCGTTGTGCAGTAATGCGGCGCCGTGGCAAGCGGCAGCGAACAGGGCGGCGGTCTTGCGCCGAATAATTTCCTGATACTGATCGGCCTGCGTGTCGGGGTCACCTGCGTGCACCAGCTGCATGACTTCGCCTGCGGCGATGGTATTGGTGGTCTCGGCCATATGGGCGAGGAGTGGCATGTGATTGAGTTGCACCATAAGCTGAAAAGCGCGGGTATAGATGAAGTCCCCGACCAGGACGCTAGGTGCATTGCCGAAAGCGGCGTTGGCGGTAGGCCTGCCCCGCCGCAAGGTAGAGAGGTCGACCACGTCGTCATGCAGGAGCGTAGCGGTGTGAATGAATTCGACAACCGCCGCAAACTGGATGTGGCTTGGCTCTATGCCCCCCAGCGCCTGGGCTGAAAGTAACACCAGTAGCGGCCGCATCCGCTTGCCGCCGGCCTGCACGATGTGGTGACCAATGCTCTCCACCATTTCGACGTCTGACTGCAGCATGGATACGATGACTTCATCGACCTGCGCAAATTCAGCCGCGACTCTGTCTTTTATCGTGACATCCACTGCTCACCCCCCTCCGCGGCGAAGTATAGGCCGGGGAGGGCGATGCCGCCACGCCAACGGACGGTATCTCTCAGATCGAGAAAAGGCGGACATTGTCTGGAAAAACATCCAGAATCCTCACACTTGCGCTCAACCTAATGAACGCGTATCGTTCGCGCCCTTGATCTGGCCATACGGTCAGGTGTCGGTGCCTGGACTCTGCCCCGCTTTGGCGGTCTTTTTGCGAGCAGGCTAACTGAGAGGAAAAGCAATGTACGCAGTAATTCAAAGCGGCGGCAAACAGCACCGCGTGGAAGAAGGCGAGCAGATCAAGCTCGAAAAAATCGAGGCTGCGACCGGCGACACCGTCGAGTTCGATCAGGTCCTGATGGTTGGCGCGGGTAGCGATGTCAAAATCGGCGCGCCGCTGGTGGCGGGCGGTAAGGTAACGGCTGAGGTCGTCTCCCACGGTCGACACGACAAAATCCGCATCGTTAAGTTCAATCGACGCAAGCACTACCGCAAAGAGACGGGTCACCGTCAGTGGTATACCGAAGTCAAAATCACAGCGATTACTGGCTGACAGGAGAGCGAACTCATGGCACACAAAAAAGCAGGCGGCAGTACCCGCAACGGTAGAGATTCGGAAAGCAAGCGCCTTGGAGTTAAAGCCTTCGGCGGTCAAGCGGTTTCAGCAGGAAGCATCATTGTTCGTCAGCGAGGAACACGCTTTCATGCTGCTGAGAATGTCCGCGTTGGCAAAGACCACACGCTGTATGCGACAGCAGACGGTAAGGTAGAGTTTTTCACCGGCGGCCCGCAAAATCGCAAGCAGGTCCGTATCGTAACGGCCTGAGCTGACCAGCCAGGGATTCGAAAAACCTCGTCAGCCGGCGAGGTTTTTTTTTGCTGAGACAGAGCACACCATGAAATTTGTCGACGAAGCCACAATAGAAGTCACCGCGGGCAAGGGCGGTAACGGCTGCGTGAGCTTCCGCCGCGAAAAGTTCGTGCCCAAGGGTGGACCGGATGGCGGCGATGGTGGTGATGGCGGCTCGGTGTATATCGAGGGCGATGAATCTCTCAATACCATGATTGATTATCGATATACCCGTCGCTTCCGCGCTGAGAGTGGTGAGGCCGGTCGCGGTAGAAATTGCTCGGGAAAATCGGGGAGTGATCTGGTACTGCCCGTGCCCTTGGGTACCACCGTGCTGGACGAGTCATCGGGGGAGATTCTGGGAGATATTCGCGAAGCCGGTGAGCGACTGTTGGTTGCACAGGGGGGATTTCATGGCCTTGGGAACACGCGTTACAAGTCGAGTATCAATCGCGCGCCCCGACAAAGCTCACCCGGTTCGGAGGGGGAGTCTCGCCAGCTCAAGCTGGAGCTTAAAGTATTAGCCGATGTCGGCTTGCTGGGACTGCCAAATGCCGGTAAATCGACGCTGATCCGCGCGGTGTCCGCTGCGACTCCCAAGGTCGCGGACTATCCCTTTACAACGCTGATTCCCAATCTCGGTGTGGTCAAGGTTGATGCCTACCGCTCTTTTGTCGTTGCCGACATACCGGGTCTCATCGAGGGCGCCTCTGAGGGCGCTGGTTTGGGCATCCGCTTTCTCAAGCATCTCACGCGCAATCGCGTATTGCTTCATTTGGTAGACGTTGCCCCCCTTGATGGCGGCGACGCCGGCGAGGCCGCCTGCGCGGTGATCCGAGAGCTCGAGGCTTTTAGCCCGACCCTGGCGCGTCGGCCGCGCTGGCTGGTGCTGAACAAAACCGACCTTGTGGATGAAACCCTTCTCTCTGAATGTCGCGATCGAGTAGTGGCGGCTTTGAACTGGAGCGGGCCTGTCTACACCATTTCAGCGGTTGCAGGTCGTGGCACGGAGCGTCTCTGCGGTGATTTGATGACGTATCTTGAGGCGCAACAAGCGCTCTTCAGAGAAGATCCCGAAGCGTCAGAGGCAGAGAGACTTGCGCAGGAGCAAATGCAGCAGGAGGCGCGGGACCGGATCGCAGCCCTCCAGGCGGCGCGTGCCGAGGCGCGCCGGGCCAACTCGACAGCATCTGACGTTGAGGATGATGACGATGTGGTGGTGGAGTATCGGCATTGAATCCGTCTGATGCTCTCGCCGACAGACAGCGACTGACCACTGCGCGGCGCTGGGTCGTGAAGGTGGGAAGTGCCTTACTCACCAACGATGGCCGCGGGTTGGATGCATCCGTCGTCCGGTCTTTGGCGGACCAACTGGTGGCGCTGCGCGACACGGGTTGCGACGTGGTACTGGTATCGAGCGGTGCGATTGCGGCGGGGCTCGTTCGTTTGAATCTGGCTGAAAGACCTCACGAGGTACATCTGTCTCAGGCCGCCGCCGCGGTGGGCCAGTCGGCGCTGGTGCGCGCCTACGAAGAGCACCTCAGCCCGCACGGCGTTACCAGCGCGCAAATTCTGCTGAGTCATGCGGACATCAGAGCCCGCGATCGTTACCTCAACGCCAGAAGTACACTGAGCACGCTACTGGGTATGGGAGTGCTACCCATCGTCAATGAGAATGACACGGTGGTGACGGATGAGATTCGACTGGGCGATAACGATACCTTGGGAGCGTTGGTTGCGAATCTGGTCGATGCGGACGTACTGCTCATCTTGACCGATCAAGAGGGCTTGATGGATCGTGATCCGCGTCAGGGTGCTGGAGCTCAGGTGATTGCCTCCGCAGATGTCCACGACGCCGGGTTGGACGACGTGGCGAAACCGGGTGGCGGTGCGCTGGGGCGAGGCGGCATGGCGACCAAACTCAGTGCCGCGCGACTCGCCGCCCGCTCGGGCACGGGTACCGTTATCGCCAGTGGACGTGTGCCCAATATTATTAATCGCGTGGCGGCCGGTGAGTCACTGGGCACTTTTTTGCAGACCCAGCGGCGCCCGCAGAGTGCGCGGAAGCAATGGCTGGCGAGCCTCCTCCATGCGCAGGGTCAATTGACATTGGATGAGGGTGCTGTGCGAGGTGTTATAGAGCAGGGACGATCGCTCTTGCCCATCGGTATCACCGACGTGTCGGGGCAGTTTGAGCGCGGTGATCTGGTCAGCTGCGTCGATACTGAGGGCAGAGAACGCGTCCGTGGTTTGGTGAACTACAGCAGTGGCGAGGCCCGGGCCTTGGTGGGCAAGGCTTCAGCCCAGATTGAGCCCACGCTCGGCTATCGCGGTGAGGAAGAAATGATCCACCGCGATAATCTTGTGGCGGGGTAGTGTGATGTCGGGCCCATGGCTTCTCGCGTTTTATGGTGGCAGCCTGTTTGTCGCATCCCTGCTGGGGAGCTGGTTGCCGCGACAAATGGCGATGACCCACACGCGCACGCAAATGGTGTTGAGTACCGTGTCGGGGCTCATGCTCGGCGTCGCATTTTTGCACCTGATTCCCCACAGTTTTGCCGCTGCTCCCGACGAAATAGACAAGGTGATGGCGTGGACGCTGACCGGTCTGATTTTTATGTTATTGATGCTGAGACTGTTTCATTTTCATCAGCATGATTTTGGTGCGGCAGCGGATGACTGCGCAATTTCCTCAGGCGACGCGCACCATCACGCCCACGCCCATGATCACGCCCATCCGCCCGAGAGAATGTTGGGTGCGCTGGGTTTATTGTTCGGTCTGTGCGTGCACACCGTTATTGACGGGATTGCGCTGGCAGCCGTATTGGTTACTGACCAGCTACTGCCAATGGCGGGAATAGGCGTGTTTATGGCGATCCTATTGCATAAGCCACTGGATGCCCTGTCTATTGAGACCGTCATGACAACGGGAGGATGGTCCTCGTCGGCGCGATGGTGGTCTGCGATAAGCTTTGCGCTTCTGTGCCCAGCTGCTGCCCTCGGGTTTTATCTGGGCGTGGCGCCCATGCTATCCAGCCTCTGGTTGCCTGCGGTGCTGGCGTTTGCCGCCGGTGCTTTTATCTGTATCGCGCTGGGGGATCTGCTCCCCGAGGTGCAGTTCCACAGTCATGACCGCATCCGTCTCACAGCGTTCTTTTTGGTGGGGGTGGCGCTTGCCATCGCGATCGGTTGGTTAGAGGGGACGCACTGACTTATTTCAGTCGGGTGCGCCCATGTGATGTGCCAGCTTTGCGCTGGTCTGGCGATCGATCTCTCTATCCAGCCAGCCGTTCAATTCTCCTGCGATAAGTTCCGTCAGAGCCTCAATATGTGCCGGCTCGGCATTCAGGCAGGGGATGTACTCATACCGGGTTCCGCCGGCCTCCAGAAAAGTATCCCGGTTTTCCATGCCGATTTCTTCGATGGTTTCAAGACAGTCGGCGGAAAATCCCGGGCACACCACCTGCACCGACGCCACACCGTGCTCGGGCAGTCCCCGCAGCGTTTCGTCGGTGTAGGGCTGCAGCCACTCTTCACGGCCAAATCGTGATTGAAAGGTCGTGATCATTTCGGCGTCGTCGAGGCCAAGTTGTTCGCCAATCAGACGAGAAGTTTTGTGGCATTGGCAGTGGTAGGGGTCGCCCTCGAGGAGGTAGCGCTTGGGCATGCCATGATAGGAAAGCACGAGTTTGTCGGCGCGACCATGGGTTTGCCAATGTGCCTCGATGCTCTGGCTAACGGCTTGAATGTATCCAGGGTTGTCGTGGTATGAGCTGACAAAGCGCAGCGATGGTAACCATCGACGGCGCGTCAGTGCGCTGCTGACCTCGTCATAGGTCGAACCGGTTGTCGGGCCGCCGTAATGGGGGTAGAGCGGTAAAACAACCAATTGCTCCATGCCCGCGGCAAACATCTCATCCAGCACGGTATG
>VMDB01000165.1 GCA_008081075.1 Halieaceae bacterium | reverse complement strand
TTGTTGCCCGATATAGAGGCCTTGTTGGGGCACACGCTTCCCTGTGTCGCGCCGCCGTCCCCCACCCGTGCGGAAGGGCGTTAGCGCAGCGCGCGGAGCTCCTCACACCATAAAAGCGTTGCGCCAATCACCGCGGCTGGAATCACAATCAAATTCAGGAATGGGATTCCGCTGAGCACAGCGACGGTTCCGCCAAAACCGATGGTGGAGAGCCGCCTCGCGGCGCAGGCCTCGGGCACTTCTCTGAAAGGCAAGTGGTGGTTATCCATCGGATAGTCGACGAATTGCAAGCTCATCATCCATGCCCCCAATAAAAACCATGCCAGCGGGGCCAAGGCGTTGACCCCCGGTATGATGGTGATGATAAGAGCGGCCAGCGCCATCGGAAGGTAGTAGAGCAGCTTGCGAATTTCCCTGAAAAAAGCGCGTGGCACCTGCAACAACGTTGCACCTAGGCCGTCGAGCGCGGGTAGGGATTCTCCGGTTACCCATTCCTCAACTTTTTCGGCGAGCAGCGAGTGGAAGGGTGACGTCAACATCAGAACAGCTAGCGTAGACGCGTAGCCTGACAATAGCCCCCCAATGATCCATAGCAGCGGTGTGATGACCCAAGACAGGAACTGTAGCCACTCGGGCACGGTCAACATGGCGGCGTCATAGAAATCCGCAATAGCCTCATATAGCGCCCATCCCACGAGGCTGAAGAGAACCACGTTAGCGGCCAGTGGCACGATGACAAAACGGCGAAGACCCGGTTGAAAAATCATGGTGAAGCCGCGAAGAAAATAGCCGACGCCCGTAAGGAGATTTCCGTTCATGTGAATCACTGTCTTGAATCGGTCTTTATTATACTGTGAGAGCTACATAAGGGTGCCGCAAGCCGTGAATGATGAGGACCTGTTCGCAGAAGAAATGGAAGGCGTGAAGCCGCTCGCTCGCGAAGCGCGCGTCCGATTAGCCAAGGCAAAGCTGTCTGATGATCAACAGCAAGGACGCCGTCGCGCCGCGGAAGGTCAGGAGGAGCAGCTCAATCCTCTGGTCGACGAAGGCGTTTTACCTCTGGATCCGTGGTATGTACTTGAATTCAAGCGGCCGGGAATTCAGAACGGCGTATATCGTAAGCTACGCCTCGGCCATTACCAAATTGACGCCCGGCTGGATTTACATCGGATGACAACCCAGCGAGCGCGGCAGGAGGTATTTTCGTTTATCAGTGAAGCAGGCCGGTTGGGACTGCGCACCCTACTCATTGTGCACGGTAAAGGGCAGTCAACCCCTGGGGAGACTTCAACTGCAATTTTGAAGGGGTACGTTAATCACTGGTTACGGGATCTCGATGCCGTGCAGGCCTTTCACTCTGCCCAACCGCCCCACGGCGGCACCGGGGCCGTTTATGTGCTTTTGCGCAAAAGCGCCGAAAAAAAACGGGAAAATCGCCTCACCTATATGAAGGGCCGTACTCAAGACTGATCGTTGAGTTTTTTGATCAGCAATTCATTAAGGAGCTTGGGATTCGCTTGGCCCTGTGATGCCTTCATGATTTGGCCCACGAAAAAACCACTTAGCTTCTTCTGTTTCGCCTCGTCTGCCGCGAGATATTGGGCTACTTGATCAGGGTTTGCCGCGATCACATCGTCTACCAACTGCGCCAACGCGCCTGTGTCACTGACCTGTTTTAAACCGCGTTTCGCAATGATCTCGTCAGTTGCGCCTTCACCTTGCCATAGACCATCAAACACTTGTTTTGCCAATTTGCTAGATAAGGTGCCGTCTTCGATTCGCCCAATCAATCCAGCGAGGGCCTCAGCGGATACGGGACTCGACTCAATTGTCAGATCTGCGCGATTGAGTGCGCCCGAAAGATCTCCCAGAATCCAGTTTGCTGCGGGTTTCGCTGCCCCGCCCAGGCTGACAACCTCTTCGAAGAAGGCCGCGGTAGCGTGATCAGGCACCAATAGCGCCGCGTCGTAATCGCTGAGTTCATATTCGCTAACGAATCGAGTGCGTTTAGCGGCAGGTAGTTCCGGTAGCGAGGCGCGCACGGCATCAATGTAGGCCTCGTCGATTTCTATTGGGAGTAAGTCCGGCTCAGGAAAGTAACGGTAATCATTGGCCACCTCTTTTGAACGCATGGACCGAGTTTCATCTCGCTCGGCATCGTAAAGCCGCGTTTCCTGCGTAATGCTGCCCCCGCTATCAAGGATATCGGACTGTCGCTCGACTTCACTATGGATGGCGCGTTCCACGAAGCGAAATGAGTTCACATTTTTAATTTCGGTGCGGGTGCCGAGCACGTCGCTGCCGGTTCGACGCAGAGAAATATTGATGTCGCACCGCATCGATCCCTCCGCCATATTGCCGTCGGAGATGCCGAGATAAGTGACTAGCGAATGTAACGCCTTCAGGTATGCCACAGCTTGCTCGGCGGAGCGAAAATCGGGCTCCGTTACAATTTCCAACAGCGGCGTTCCCGCGCGGTTGAGGTCAATGCCCGATTCTTGATTGAAGATATCGTGAACTGACTTGCCTGCATCTTCCTCCAGATGTGCGCGAGTAATTCTGATGGGGAGCAAAGAGCCGTCTTCCATCGGGACTTCAAAAACTCCCTCACAGACGATCGGCGAAAAGAACTGACTGATCTGGTAGCCCTTGGGAAGGTCGGGATAAAAATAGTTTTTTCGGTCAAAAATCGATCGTCGCCCGATTCGAGCGCCGATACCCAGACCAAACTTAACAGCGAAGCGCACAGCCTCCTCGTTGAGCACCGGTAGCATTCCCGGCATCCCTAAATCTACCGCGTCGGCTTGCACATTGGGCGGTGCGCCAAATTGGGTTGAGGAGCCCGAGAAGATTTTAGACTCCGTGGCCAGTTGCAGGTGCACTTCGAGGCCCATCATGGTTTCCCATGTCATGGCTGCCACTCCTCAATGGGCGGGCGCGCCAGATGCCAATCGGTATCTAGCTGCAGACGGTGTGCGGCGTTCAAGATGGTGCTTTCTTCGAAGGGTTTGCCAATCAACTGCAAACCCACGGGCATCCCGTTTATGAGTCCAGCGGGAGCTGAAAGGCCCGGCAATCCAGCGAGGTTTACTGCAAGTGTGTAGATGTCTTCCATGTACATTGCGATCGGGTCCTGTTGCTTTGCACCGAAGCGAAATGCGATTCCTGGAGCCGATGGTCCGGCGATGACATCTACCGATTGAAAAGCCTTGCGGAAATCATCGGTGATCACCCGACGTACCTGTTGTGCTTTGTTAAAGTAGGCATCATAGAAGCCAGCCGATAGCGCATAGGTGCCCACCAGAATGCGCCTCTGTACCTCCTCACCGAACCCCTCGCTCCTCGAGCGGAGATAAAGGTCCTCGAGGTCTGCAGGATCGGCACAGCGATAACCAAAACGGACCCCGTCATATCGCGCCAAATTTGCTGAGGCTTCAGCGGGTGCCAGCACATAGTATGTGGCAATGGCGTAGTGGCTGTGCGGTAAATCAATATCAATGAGCTGAGCCCCGGCCTTTTCAAGCTGCGACAGTGCGGACATGACCTGTGCTCGGACTGAGGAGTCCAAATCGTCGTTGAAGTATTCCCTGGGCAACCCAATGCGCAGTCCAGCAACATCACCGGAGAGTTCGCTGAAGAAATCGGGCACGGCCAGGTCCGCTGAGGTCGAATCGCCAGCGTCCAGCCCGGACATGGCAGTCAGCATATGGGCACAATCTGCTGCCGATCTCGCCATCGGTCCGGCCTGATCCAAGGAGGAGGCAAAAGCAATAATGCCCAACCGCGACACCCTGCCGTAAGTCGGCTTCAGGCCGGTAATGCCGCATAACGAGGCTGGCTGCCGAATGGAGCCTCCGGTATCGGTTCCTGTTACCAGCGTCGCCATCCCTGCAGCAAGCGCGGCTGCCGAGCCTCCGGAGCTTCCTCCGGGCACGCATTGAGTGTCCCAAGGATTTTTGACGGTGCCAAAGAAACTCGTTTCGTTGGAGGAGCCCATCGCAAACTCATCCATATTGCATTTGCCGAGCATGACGACCCCAGCGGCTTTCAATTTGGCAACCACCGTGGCGTCATATGCGGGTATGAATTGCTCCAACATCCGGGAGCCGCAGGTGGTGCGAATGCCTTGGGTGCAGAAGATATCCTTGTGCAGTAGCGGAATTCCCGTCAGCATGGTTGCTTTGCCACGGGACAGCCGTTTATCAGCGCGACGCGCATCATTAAGCGCTTGCTCCGCACAGACCGTCACTACGGCATTAAGTTTGCCATTGAGCAGATCAATGCGCTCCAAAAATGCTTGAGTCAGCTCTTCGCTGGAGATCTGACGCTGCGTCAGCATCCCATGAAGTTCGCTCACCGACGCATGTAGCACCGCGCTATCGACCATCAATCAATCACCTTGGGTACCAGGAAGTAGCCTCGGTCCTGTTGGGGTGCAGACGCCATCAGTGCCTCACGCTCATCGCCACCCGTCACCACATCAGGGCGGAGTCGCTGCACCATATCATGGGGGTTGGACATAGGCGCCACCCCTTCCGTATCGATGGTATTCAGTTCATTGACCAATTGCAGAACGCGGCCAAAACGCTCGGTCACCTCTGGCAGGTCAGAGGGCGCTATGGCGAGTCTGGCGAGTAACGCCACTTTCTCGACATCTTCTTGGGAGATGGACATGGGAGCTTTCCTTACCGCAGGCCGCGAAAACTAACACACTTGCGGCTTGCCCAAAAACCCCTGCATTGCTACATTCCCCCGGCACAGGACGCCGCAAGCGCTGATTTTAGGGGGCATTTTTTGCAGTGAGCATGCCCCGACCCGCTTCTACCGAGTGACTGAGGCGGCGTGACAGACGCTGTGGCGGCGAGCCGCTTTTTTATTCAGGAAACGATAATGTTCAAACGCCTTCGGGGGATGTTTTCTACTGACCTGTCGATTGACCTCGGCACCGCCAATACACTTATCTATGTCAAGGAGCGGGGCATTATCTTGGATGAGCCCTCCGTAGTGGCGATACGCATTCACAACGGACAGAAATCGATTGAGGCTGTGGGTAAGGAGGCGAAACGCATGCTCGGGCGTACTCCGGGAAATATTCAGGCCATTCGCCCATTAAAAGATGGGGTGATTGCTGATTTCCAGGTCACCGAGAAAATGCTCCAGCACTTCATTGCCAAGGTCCACGAAAGTCGCTTTATTCGGCCCAGTCCAAGGGTGCTGATTTGCGTTCCCTGCATGTCTACACAGGTAGAAAGGAGAGCGATTCGCGAGTCTGCGCTCAGCGCTGGCGCCAGAGAGGTTAAGTTGATCGAGGAGCCCATGGCGGCGGCAATTGGCGCTGGCCTGCAGGTCGATGAAGCCTCTGGGTGCATGGTAGTCGATATCGGTGGCGGTACTACTGAGATCGCCATCATTTCTTTAAACGGCGTGGTTTACAGAGATTCTATTCGCATTGGCGGAGACCGTTTTGACGAAGCAATCGTGTCTTATGTGCGGCGCAAATACGGAAGCTTGATTGGTGATTCCACTGCCGAGCGTATTAAGCAGGAAGTCGGCTGCGCCTACAAATCAGGCGAGTTAAAAGAGATTGATGTGCGTGGTCGGCATCTTGCAGAGGGTGTACCCCGCAGTTTTACCCTGACCAATGAGGAAATTCTGGGTGCGCTTGAAGAGCCACTGGAAGCCATGATGCGGGCCGTAAAGCTGGCGTTGGAGCAGTCCCCTCCCGAGTTGGCTGCGGACATTGCCGAATCGGGCATAGTACTGACGGGCGGCGGTGCGCTACTGACAGACATGGACAAGCGGATTGCAGAAGAAACCGGTCTGCCTGTGATCGTCGCCGAGGACCCATTGACCTGTGTGGCCCGAGGGGGAGGTAAAGCACTTGAGTTAATGGATCGTCATGTGCTGGACCTGCTCTCGACAGAGTAATTCGCGGGCGACTGGAGCAGCGTCATTAAACCGCTTTTCCTGAAACAAAGTCCTGTCAGCGCCTGGTTTATGGTGCTGGCAACGGTCTGCCTGTTAGCACTCTTTTTTCTCAGAGATCATCCGCGCGTGGTTGGTATTCAGAAGATGGCTATAGACGGGGTCGCAATTACCACAGGTGTCATCTTGGCTCCGGTTGAGGCCTGGGATCGAATGGTTGCGGCCATGAACTCGCGGAGTCATTTGCAAGAGGAGGTTCTCCGATTGCAGCAGGAAAACCGCGTGCTTAAGGGACAGAGTCAGCGGCTTGCAGCGCTTCTGTCGGAAAACGCGCGGTATAAAGCTTTACTTCGTTCAGCGCAGCTAATTGATGACGAACTTATCGCCGCACAGATCATCGCGGTATCACCCGACCCCTCACGACATATCGTGGTCGTAGACAAAGGTACGCTCGATGGCGTGCAACAGGGCCAACCCATGCTCGGAGAGGAGGGATTGATGGGGCAAATCATCCTCAGTGGTGAGCGAAACAGTCGAGCAGTGCTGATCACGGACAGCGCGCACGCGCTTCCGGTTCAGGTGAATCGCTCGGGGCTGAGAGCCATCGCAGAGGGTAGCGGTGCCATCGATCGCCTGTTGATTCGACACCTGCCTGCCAAGTCCGACATTAGAGTGGGGGACTTATTGGTCACCTCGGGTCTGGGGGGACGTTTCCCGAATGGATATCCCGTGGCCCGCGTGACAGAAGTGGTGATATCTGAGGGAGAGGCTTTCGCATTGGTAACGGCTGAGCCGATTTCAGCGCTGGATCGAGGGCGTTACGTTTTAGTTTTGCAGCGAACCGTCGGGAGCGGGGCGGAGTCATAGTGGAGCGCGCCAGGGCGTCGTGGGTGATTTACCTGTCGCTGGTTTGCGGACTGCTTTTTATGTTGCTTCCGTTCCCTCTGGAATGGCGCATATTCAGGCCCGATATCGCTACCCTGACACTGTTTTATTGGGTGCTTGCTCTGCCCCAACGTGTGGGGGTAACCACTGCTTTTTTTCTGGGTCTGGGTCAGGATCTTATTGAGGGATCACCGGTAGGGCTGTCCTCTCTCGGTTTAATGATTTCGGTCTTGGTATTGCTCTCAAATTATCAGCGCATCCGTCAGTTCGACGGTGTTCAGCAATCATTGATGATTTTGGTGCTGCTGATGCTGACCTCGGGTGCAGAGCAGTGGCTCAGAAATGGCATGGGCATGCCCGGTCTACCCTGGCTGGGATTAGTGGGGCTTTTCTGTTCGACGGTTTGCTGGCTGGTTGTCAGAGAAATTCTGCGTTCACTCAGACGTTACTACGAGGTCAGCTAATTCATGGTGCTCTTGCTTGCATCGGCCAGCCCAAGGCGCAGGGCGCTCCTCTCCCAATTGGTTAACGATTTCGATACCGTTGACCCAGATATAGACGAGTCTGTGTTGCTCAATGAGAGCCCGCTCGACTACGTTGCACGGCTGTCGGTGGAAAAAGCACAGCGATATGCCTCGGCGGACCGCGCCGTGCTGGGTGCCGACACCACCGTCGCAATAGGATCGAGCATTTTAGGAAAGCCCGACGGCCCCGAGAGCGCCAGAGCGTTTTTACAGCGTCTTTCTGGTTGTACCCATGAGGTATATACGGCGATTACATTAAATATTGCGGGCCGCGCTTTGACTCGCAAAGTGACCACTTTGGTGACGTTCGCGCATTTGTCAGAGAACGTTATCACTCAATATTTGATGATGGATGAGTATGTGGGGAAGGCGGGTGCTTACGCCATTCAGGGATACGCGGGGGCGTTCGTCAGCAGGATAGAAGGTAGCTATAGCGCGGTCGTTGGCTTGCCCCTGTGCGAAACACGGGAACTTTTGTTAACCGCCAATATCCCGGTCAGATATGGCTAGGGGGCTCCCTCAACTATTGGGTCGAATTATCTGGCCTCTGATGGTGGTCACCTTGGTGGGTTTGGCCATTTATGTCAGTAGCGGTCGATTGGCGATGAGAGCCATCTCCAACGCGCAGTCCGAGGTCTCAGCCGTGTTGTCATCCCTGGCGAACGGCGATGTCTCAATAGGCGCGATAAAAGGGGAAATGGCCGGATTTTCTCCTCGCATCCAAATCGAGGATTTGGCCATTCGCGATGATGCAAGCGGGGAATGGCTCAATTTGCCGAGCGTCTCTATTCGTCTCGATGCGTGGGCGAGCTTATTGTCGGGTGGACTTCGTTTTGATGAGGTCCTTCTGACAAAACCTGTTTTTCGCGCTCTGCCGGGTCCCAGGCGGCAAGATCAGCCTTTACCCCCGGGCTTAGAAGGCTTCTTGAATGGGTTTGAGCGGCTGGTGATCCGGGAGGCGCGGCTTCTGGAGAGCCCTCAAGCCGAGACTCAGTCCCTGTTGGCGCGAGCGCTCACCCTTGATCTGGATATGGTCAGAGAAGGGAGCCGCAGAGATCTCAAAATCTCGCTCCATTCGGACGAGGGAGAGGTATTCGCTGCGGAAGGTTTTGGTACTGGAGACCCTCGCAATTACAAAAAGTTTTCTGGTGAATTTCATGGTTTCGTTACGGGGGACGGATTAGGGCTGGCGGCACAGGCGCTCGGGGTAACGCTGGCCGCAGAGGGCAGTGCCAACTTCTGGCTCAGTGTTTCTCAGGAGCGCGCTGACGTCACGCTGCAAACCGACTTTAAAAATATTATCGAGACCGGCACTGATCGCGTGGTGCTGGAGGGTGTTTCTTTTTCTGCGGCTCTAGAAGGGGTGTCTGATCAGCCCCATCTCTGGATTGAAGACTTAAAACTGGCTCACACTGACGAGGCGCTGTTGGTGGAGCGCCTGCAGTGCGCTGACGCAGAACGCGGATGGCAATGCAGGTCGCGAGAGCTGGAGATCGCTCCATTAATCGATCTTTTGCTGGCGAGCGAGGTGTTGCCGGAGAAGGCCAGCAAGATCCTCGCCACCTTGAATCCTAGCGGTCGTATTGAGGCGATATCCGTTGAGACAGCCCAATTAGATCAGCCGCTAGAGAATTGGGCGGCATCAATTGTCGTGGCTGATGCGACGACTCAACCCTACCGCACTGTGCCCGGGCTTGGTGGGATAGATGCCAGTATTGTCGCAAACCAAGATGGCGCGGAGGCCTGGGTGCTGACCGAGGATTTTGCGCTGGATTTGCCGGGCGTCTATGAGGTTCCCATTACTTTGCAATCCGTGACGGGAGTGCTCTCGGGCCATTGGCAAAAAGACGCGCTTTTTCTGGAGGATGGACTTTTTCTCGCAGCTGCGCCGGATCATACCGCCACCGTACAGTTCGAAATTGACATTCCCTTTTTCAAAAATGCGTCGATCGAGAGAGAGATGCGGCTGGCGGTGGCGTTGAGTGAGGCGCCAATCAGTGTGCGCGATGCTTATGTGCCCAAGCGGCTACCGACACCTGCGTACCAATGGCTGAAAGCTGCATTGCCAGCCGGCCAGGTCGAGTCGGCTGCGTTCCTGTGGTTCGGTGGGTTCAGGCCGTATGGTGACCCTTCGCAAACCATGCAGCTGGCTGCAAATCT
>VMDB01000123.1 GCA_008081075.1 Halieaceae bacterium | reverse complement strand
ACGGAGTGGGGCGCGCCTGATCTGCAGGGGGTCTGGAATTTTTCCTCCAACACGCCCATGCAGCGCCCGCTTCAATACGGTGACCGACAGTTTCTGAACGCGGCAGAAATTGCAGAGCTTGAAGCCAGATCAGAGGCGAGAGACGAAGCCTCAGATGCGGCGATTCCCGGCACCGGCGTCGATGAAGCCTATAACGATTTCTGGATAGAGAGTGCTGGCCTCGGCCAGGAGAGACTGACGTCCCATATCATTTATCCGGCCAATGGCAGACTGCCCGCGTTGCAGGAAAACGCATACCGGCCAGTTCCCGGTCAGGCACCGGCGCGGCCGGTGCGCAGTGCACTGGGTGTCACCTTTGCAACAGATGGCCCTGAGGACCGCCCGCTGTCAGATCGCTGCATCATGGGTTTCAATGCCGGGCCACCGGTGAATCCGAGCTTTTACAACAACAATGTGCAGCTCGTGCAGAATCAGGATCACGTGGTGATTCTGACGGAAATGGTCCATGACGCCCGTATAGTGCCCCTGGATGGTCGGCCGCACGCTGATGCAGCCATCGGACTGTGGACCGGTGATTCAAGAGGTCACTGGGAGGGGGACACGCTGGTGGTTGAGACCCGGAATTTCAACGGTCTGACCCATTCCTTCTCCGGTCTGGGGAGTTCCGAAAACAAAGTGCTCGTGGAAAAATTCACGCGGGTCGCTGCTGACAGAATCGACTATGAATTCACCGTCATTGATTCTGACACCTTCACCGATCAGGTTGTCGGCCTGATCCCGTTCTACAAGGTGGCGGGCCAGGTTTACGAATACGCCTGCCATGAAGGCAACTATGGCATGGTCAATATCTTACGCGGTGCCCGCGTGGCCGACCAGGCCAGCAACAGTGAGTGAAGCGCGGGAGGCGCGTCTTCCGGATGAAGTGGTTCAAGATTGCCGTCCTGACTGTTGTCCCGCTGCTGGCGGCCACGCTCATTGTGCTCAGGATTACGGGTCTCGACCCGGGGCATCCGAGCTTTGAGGAATACGCCGAAGCCGGACGCTCGGCACGACCGGGATTGTGGTTGACCGGTGAGCGGATTCGCGAACCGGTGACGCACTGGGACTGGGTCAATCAGTTCGATGACCCTTTCGGCGAAAATGCCACGGCAATGGAGACCCGCACCTGGTACGGAATTCCTCATTCTGTTCGGGTTCTGCTCGTGCCGCGCGGTGAGGCGCTGTATCTGCAGTCCAGTGCTCAGACTTTCAGACTGAACCGGGACTTTCCCCACGGTAAGGCCTGGTGGGGGCATATAGAGCGTGACCCAAGGGTGCGGCTGAAAATTGACGGTAAGCTGTATGACATGACGGCTGTGCTGGTTCAGGATCGGGATGAAGTGGCCCGGCTGCGGGGCGGCGAGTCGCCGATTGTGAGGACCGTCGATGCCGAGGGCAACGAGCAGGTTACTGAAGAATGGCATTACTGGCGCCTGTTTCAGAGAAACGTGCCTGAGTATGGTGGTGACGAGTTCAGGACACTGTGACCATAACGGCTGAGAGTTCGGTCGCTGCAGGGAAGGGCGGAGAAAACAATAGGGAAGTGCAGGTAAACTCGGTATGATGGACGCGTAATCTGATAAAAAAGAAAGATTAAAAATGAAAAGACTACACCGCAGCATCACCTTCAGAATTACCCTCAGATCCCTTCTTGCCAGCCTCGTGCTGTCGTTCTTCGGTTCCATTTCTGCCCAGGAGCCTGTGCGGATCGCGTTTATCGACCCTTTGTCGGGCACATTTGCTTCCATCGGCACCAGCGGTCTCAAGCAATTGCAGTACGCGGCAGATGAACTCTTCAACTCCAAGGGGGGGATTCTCGGCGGTCGCATGATTGAGATTGTCCCGCTGGACAATAAGCAGAGTCCTACGGATACCCAGATTCAGTTCAGACGCGCAGTAAGTGAAGGGCTGCGGATTATTTTTCAGGGTAACAGTTCCGCAGTCGCCAACACGCTGAACTCGACCATCAGCAGACACAATCGTCGGAACCCCGGGCAGGAGATTCTGCAGATCAACTACTCCGCGGTTGACCCGATTCTGACCAATGAGCAATGCAGCTTCTGGCATTTCAGATTTGACGCCCATGCGGTGATGAAGCTGAATGTGCTGACCGATTACATTGCCATGAACCCTGAGATTAAAAAGATTTATATCATCGGGCAGGACTATTCCTTCGGACAGGTGGTGTCGGACACATCGATTGAACTGCTGAGGGAAAAACGTCCGGACATTGAGATCGTGGGCAATGAGTTTCACCCAATCGGACAGGTCAAGGACTTTACGCCCTATGTCACCAAAATCGTTTCCTCTGATGCCGATGCGGTCATTACCGGCAACTTCGGTGCTGACATGGTGTCCCTGGCAAGATCGATAATCGACAGCGGGCTCGATATTCCCATCTACACGTTTTATGCGGCCTATGACGGCATTACCGCAACGCTGGGCGCGGACGGCGTCGATAAGATTTATCTGGTGCATAACGATGCTGGGAACCCGCTGCCCTCAGAAGAGCGCTTGGCGTACACCAGAAATTTCAAGCGGCTCAATCCGAACAATGACATGACGCAGTTTCGTATCACCAATGCACTGCAGATGCTGGTGCAGGCGATGGAAGCGTCCCAGAGTACAGATCCCTATGACATCGCCCTGGCCCTTGAAGACATGCGATTCACCAACATGAGCGGTGAAGAGCTGTGGATGCGCGGCGAGGACCATCAAATTATTCAGCCGCTGCATATTTCCGTGCACACGGACCAGAACATCGTCGTGGATGCCGATAACTCCGGATTTGGTCTCTACCGGGATTTCTCGGTGCCCGGAGACGAGACGGTGGTCGATCACAGCTGCCGCATGCGCAGGCCACGCCGCTAAGGCAAATAACCGCTGGCGGCGCCGTATCATGCTGGAAGTTTTTGTCTTCTCAACGCTCAATGGTCTGGTAACAGGTCTGCTCCTGTTCATGCTGGCCAGCGGACTGACGCTGATTTTCAGCATGATGGGGGTGCTCAACTTCGCCCACGCCAGCTTTTATATGCTGGGTGCCTACTTTGCGTATTCGATTTCCCTCAAGCTCGGATTCTGGGCAGGCCTTCTTGTTGCGCCGATACTGGTTGGGACATTTGGCGCCTTGGTAGAGCGTTACGCCCTGCGGCGGGTGCATGCCCATGGCCATGTGGCAGAGCTGGTGTTTACCTTTGGGCTCGCTTTTCTGATCGAGGAGGCCGTACAGTTTTTCTGGGGGGCCGATACCAAAAACTATCAGTCTCCTGACCTGCTGGATTTCCCTCTGTTCACCCTGTTTGGCCAGGAATTTTCAGCCTATCGGGGATTCATGATCACCATTTCAGTGGGGATTTTCCTGGCGCTGTATTACGTGCTTACGCGCAGCCGTATTGGCATCATCATTCAGGCGGCCATCACTCATCCTCACACCGTTGCCAGTCTGGGCCACAATGTTCCTCTGATTTTTATGGCGGTTTTCGGCGTTGGTACCGGGTTGGCAGGGGTTGCCGGCGTCATTGCCGGGCCGGTGTTGACGACTTTCCCCGGCATGGCTGTGGTCCTGGGCAGCATTGTGTTCGTGATTGTGGTGATTGGCGGGCTCGGCTCGCTGGGAGGTGCCTTTGTCGCTTCTTTGATGATCGGCCTGCTGCAAAGCTATGCCATTGCCTCGAATCTGGGGATGCCTGACCTGCTGAATTGGCTGGGTCTTGAGTTCTCACGAGACCACCCGCTCAACGACCTCTGGACGTTGACGCTGCCGCAGATTGCGCCTGTCCTGCCTTTTCTGCTGCTGGTGCTGGTGCTGATCTTCCGGCCGACGGGCCTTGCCGGAAAGCGAGAGGAGTGATGTGCTGATGGGTAAGTTTGCCGCCTGGGTTGGCTATCTCATTGTTCTGCTCGGCCTGCCGCAGCTGTTTGATTCTGTGCTGGCCATAACCATCTTCAATCAGATGGCGATCGCCATTGTCTTTGCGCTCAGCTACAACATGCTGCTGGGTCAGGGCGGGATGCTTTCATTCGGCCATGCGGTGTATTTCGGTCTCGGCGGATTTATGGCGGTCCACGCGCTGATCATGATTGAGTTTGAAACGGTGTATTTCTCCATTACCCTGATCCCGCTGGTGGGTGGGCTGATCGGGCTGATCGCCGCGGTTTTTGTCGGCAGTTTCTCCACGCACAAAGCCGGGACTGTGTTTGCGATGATTTCACTGGGCATCGGTGAACTGGTGGCCGCTTCGTCATTAATTTTTGTCAGTTTTTTTGGCGGAGAGGCGGGAGTCAGCGCGGATCGCACTTTTGGCCCCCCCTTTTTTGGAGTCGAATTCTTCCAGGATGTGGAGATCTACTACCTGAGTGCCGGCTGGGTTTTTGTTTCAACCGTGTTCATGTATCTGTTTACCCAGACGCCTGCCGGACGCATGGCTAATGCGGTTCGCGACAATCCCGAGCGGGCCGAATTTATTGGCTACAGCGCCCGGCGCGTGCGCTTTATCTCGTTCTGCACCTCAGGGTTTTTTGCGGGCGTGGCAGGTGGGCTGTTTGCGCTGAACTATGAGTTTATTACCGAAGAAAACCTGAACGCGGTGACCTCAGGCCGGGTTCTGCTGATGGCCTATATTGGCGGTCTTGGTTACTTTATCGGACCCATCATCGGCGCAGTTGTGCTGACACTGATGAACTCCCTGCTCAGCAACTACACCGAACTGTGGATGCTGTACCTCGGCATGATGTTCGTGCTGACTGTGCTGTTTCTGCCAAGGGGGTTCGCCGGTTTCATCATGATGCATCAGACCGCGTGGTTGCGGGGCAAGCTGTCTTCATTGTTCCTGCCTTACCTGATTACTGGCACGCCGGCGATCATGTTCGGTGGCTCGATTCTGGCTGCCATCGAAATGCTGCACCATGAGGGCGAGCCCTTCGGGTTCCTGTTTCTTACCCTGGATTCCGGGAATACGCTGCACTGGTTGGCACTGGCTGCCGTTGGAGCTGCCTCTTACTTTGCCTGCCGGCGTTCTCTCGGGCAGCTCAATGTCGCCTGGGAAGAAGCGAACCGGATGGATAATCCGACCGAAGGTGGTCCGGGCTGATGAGCATTCTGTCTCTGCACAATGTGAGCAAGTCTTTCGGAAAGACCGAGATTATCCGTGGTGTGAATCTCGACATTCAGGCCGGAGAGCGTCACGCCATCATCGGGCCGAACGGTGCAGGCAAATCCACCCTGTTTCACTTGATCAGCGGCAAATATCAGCTCAGCTCAGGTCGGATTACCTTTCGCGATCAAGAGATTCAGAACCGTCCGCCTTATGAGATTGCGCGCCTCGGCCTGGCCAGAAGTTTTCAGGTGACCAATATCTTTCCGCGACTGTCGGTTTTTGAGAATGTGCGCTGTGGCATGCTGTGGCAGCAGGGTCTTGGCTACTCGTTCAGGCATTTACTTGGCCGCCAGACGGAACTCAATGCGCGGGCCATACACCTGCTTGAAGAGATCAATCTGGCCGACCGTGCCGATTTTCCGGCCGGTGAGCTGGCCTACGCACAGCAACGCGCGCTTGAGCTCGGCGTCGCTATTGCCAGCGGCGCCGATCTGATCATGCTCGATGAGCCGGTCGCCGGCATGAGCCTCAGCGAAGCGGAAGCCGCGGTGTCATTAATTCGGAAAATTACAAAGGGCAAAACTCTGGTGATGGTTGAGCACGATATGAACATTGTGTTTGACATCGCGGACAGAATTTCGGTGTTGGTCTATGGTGAAATCATTGCCAGTGATTCTCCGCAGGCGGTAAGGGCAAACCCCAAAGTGCAGGAGGCCTACCTCGGTGAGGCGGCACTGGCAGCAGCGGGAGACAATGATGCTTGAGGTGTCGTCGCTTAACGCCTACTACGGTAAAAGTCATATTCTCCGGGGCGTCGAATTCAACGTTCAGGAAGGTGAGATCGTCAGTCTGCTCGGGCGCAATGGGGTCGGCCGCTCCACCACGGTGAAATCAATTATCGGAGAAGTCAGCCCCGTCGGCTCGATTAAATTTAAGGGTGAGGAAATTGTAGGCAGGCCCAGCTTCGAGATTGCCCAGCGGGGATTGGGATATGTACCGGAGAACAGGGAGGTCTTTCCGACTCTCACTGTCAGACAAAATCTGATGCTCGGCATGAAGAGCGGCCAGAGTAATCCGCGCTGGAACATGTCTGAGATTTTCGAGATGTTTCCCAATCTGGCGGAGCGCGCGGATGTTCCCGGCGGGGTGCTGAGCGGCGGAGAACAGCAGATGCTGAGCATGTGCCGCACGCTAATGGGCGACCCCGACATGATCATGATCGATGAGCCTACGGAAGGACTCGCCCCAAAAGTGGTTGAGCAGGTTTCCCGGTTGCTTGAAAAAATTGCGTCCAGGGGGGTGGCCATTCTACTGGTGGAGCAAAAGCTGAATGTTGCTATACGGATCTCCCACCGATTATACGTGATGGGCCACGGCAAAATTGTTTACGAAGGAACGCCGGCTAGCCTGAAGCAGGCAGATGACATTCGTTCCGAATGGCTTGAGGTCTGAACGATTCAATTGGCACTGCGGCATTTGCCGATATATTCATGACCTGGTGGCGCGCGCTGGGATATCGTCTTGCAGTTCCCTGGGCTAACCGGAGGCGAACCCACTGATGATTTCAAGCTGAAGTTACTTCCCAACTTACCTGCCCGCTCCCGAACTCTTGAAAAAGATATTCGAGAGATTTCAACCAAGTTGGCACTGTGCTTCGCTGGAGGGGCAGAAATTGAGTCCGGGAGTCAAGTGGCTGTGTTAAGCCCGGAGCAAAAGAGCTGCCATTCAGGGCGAGAGGCGGGGAGTTCGGTTGTTTGAGTAATATTTGTATCTGCCCGCCAAGTCCGCTCATGGCGGGTTCGCTAACGCCTAAGGCGAAAGCAATCGCTACGGCAGCATCCGCTGCATTGCCGCCCTTCTGCAGAATAGACAGACCGGCTCGCGCAGCTTCTGGGCTGGCTGCACTGACTACAGACTGCGAGGCGGCTTGTTGCGTTAACCCGAGTAGAACGCCTAAGCTTGCAAGGCAGGAGCAAAGGAACTTCAGAGTCTTTCGCTTTGAAATATCTATTTTGAGGTTATGTCTGATCAGAATTTTGAGAATATTCAAGTAATCGAGATCCTTTCTTGCTTAAGCGCGCCAGCCCGTTTGCTCGGCCTCGGCAATCGTCTCTCCGTTGCCTCCGAAATCTGGCGGAAGCGAAACAAATTTAGGCAGCCCATCTGCCAAATCCATCACCCGTTCACCGTAGAAGATATGAAAGCTCGGCTCGAAGGTTAAGGAGTCTTCTGCGCCTGCTAGAGTCATGGGATAGACTACCGTCATCCCGAGAGAGGGTTTCAGATTTGCGACACAACCACCGCAGACGCGACAGGAAAGACGTCCGCTGGCGTCAGATTGTTCGCTCATCAGAGTTTCACCCTCAATGTTGACGCTGCTGGACGGCCAGACGCTGAAAGCATTAATGGGCGCGCCGTGCCATTTGCGGCAATCGAGGCAATGGCAATAACCGCTGACTGCTGCAGGTCCTGATACTGCCACCTGAACGTTGCCGCAGTAACACTGGCCATGAAATTTTGAAGAAGTTTCTGACATAGCGTTTCCCTTTTCTACCGTTCAATTATTCAATGATAGTCGCGCAAATTCACGATCGATGGAACCCTTTTTCTTTTGAAGCTAGCTTCTGTAGTTGCTAAATATCCGAGCCCTGCTAAGGTTTCCTCTGTCTGTAAAGTTGGAAAAGTTCTATGGCCGGCTCAACTATTCTCAAGCTCCCATTGCTGACCCTGTTGTTTTTCGTCGTTTCGCTGTCGGCCTGTCGCCAGTTGGATCCTACGCTCACCGTCTTGTCGTTTAATATTCGTTACAACAATCCAGCGGATGGAGAGCACGCCTGGCCATATCGCAAGGACAGAGTGGCCAGTGTTATTCGGTTCCACAAAGCTGACCTGATCGGAATGCAGGAAGTGCTGCGCGATCAGATCAGTGATCTGGAAATTCTGCTGCCCCAGTATGGCTGGATCGGTGTGGGCAGAGACGACGGGAAGGACGGCGGAGAGTTTTCGCCGATCTTTTACCGGAAAGACCGTTTCACCGTGTTGGACTCGGGGACTTTCTGGCTGTCGGAAACACCGGAAGTCACCGGCAGCAAGAGCTGGGACGCCGCCATCACCCGTATTGCGAATTGGGCGATTCTGCTCGACTTGCAGTCCAATCAGGAATTTCTCCATCTCAACACGCATTTTGATCATCGCGGTGAAGTGGCCCGCACCAACAGTGCGGCGCTGATTGTTGCGCGCCTTAAGAACCTTGCCCGGGGCAGGCCGGTTCTGGTCAGCGGGGATTTTAACGTACCCCCGACTGCGCCAGCTTACGACACGATGACCAGTGCTCTGGATGACAGCTATATCAAAACCGCTACAGCCCCGCACGGGCCGCTGGGCACCTTCGGCGGATTTGAAGTGGGCAGTACAGCCAACGAGCAGCGCATTGACTATGTCTTCGTGGACTCGACTTTTCAGGTTCTGCGCTACGCGGCGCTGAGCGATCAGTGGGACGGCAACTATCCATCCGATCACTTACCGGTGCTGGTTGAATTAAGCTGGGAATGAGAAGCTAGCGATAATCGCGGCATAAAGGGTGCTGACAAGGACAAGTGTAAGGATCAAGACAAGGAAAAAAATAAGGGAAGAGCGCGGCAGCATCCGGATCCTAGGATTGCTGAGCCGGCCAGCCGGGATCATGCTGGGCACGACTCTGGCAATGAAGCTCTTTCAGGTGGCAGGTTCTGGGCTGCAGGAATGCTCAGCGTTGCCGTGCCCGAGCGAATCAGATCCATAAATAACGACAAACAGGACGCAGGAGTAGCTATGAATTTTGCCCCAGATATTTTGGCAGGAAGAAGCGCAGTAGTCACCGGTGGTGCTACAGGGATCGGCCGGTACATTGTGCGTATGCTTGGCCGGCTGGGCGCCAATGTCGGCATCGTCAGCCGCAAGGAAGAGAATCTCGTAAGAGCTTCAGAACAGTTCAAAGCAGAAGACGGAATTGATGTCGCCTGGCGTACCGGTGACGTGCGGGATCCTGATGGCATCAAGAAAGCCATCGATGAATTGGCTGATGAAAATGGCGGGTTGGATATACTGGTCTGCAACGCTGCGGGTAATTTTATCTGCCCGACAGAAGAGCTTTCCTGGAATGGCTGGCGAACGGTCATTGAAATCGACCTTAATGGCACCTTCAACTGTTGCCAGGCGGCACTGCCCTATCTGAAAGATGCTGGCGACGGTGGCCGTATCATTTCTATCAGCACCACCGGAGCTAACTTCGGCTGGCCGGGAGCTGCACACGCCGGAGCGGCCAAAGCCGGTATCCAGAACCTGATGAAATCGCTGGCTGCGGAATGGGGGGGTTATGGGATTCGCTGCAACTGGATTTCGCCGGGCCCGATAAAAGGCACCGAGGGTGTTGATCGATTGATTATTCAGCAGGGCATGGCGGAAAAGGTCACAAAGAGTATTCCTCTTGGCATGTTCGGAGAAGGAGATGATATTGCCAATGCCGTGGTGTTTCTGGCCGGAGAAACAGGCAAGTACATCTCTGGTGCGGAACTGGTAGTGGATGGTGGCGGGCAGT
>VMDB01000162.1 GCA_008081075.1 Halieaceae bacterium | reverse complement strand
TGGATAAGTGGGATCTTTTACAGGAATAGGGGGGCAGACAATCGTCAAATCAGCAGGTATGATCGCGCCCCTGTCCGAATCTGGCCCTGCTGCTGGCGTGCGCCTAGTAGCCGAAATCGCGCCAGAACGCGCTCCGTTGAGTGCGACGGGCCCAACAGACACAAAGAATAGGATATCGATCGTGAGCCGTTCACGGCGATAGGAGAGTGTAATGAGCACCAACAAGATAATTGCAGAGCTGGATGCCGAGCAGATGACACGCGAAGTACCGGAGTTTGCTCCCGGTGACACCGTTGTGGTTCAGGTTCGCGTCAAAGAAGGAACCCGGGAGCGTCTGCAGGCTTTCGAAGGGGTTTGCATTGGCAAGCGAAACCGCGGACTTAACTCTGCTTTCACCGTACGTAAGATCTCCCATGGTGTGGGCGTTGAGCGAACCTTCCAAACCTATAGCCCGCTGGTTGACAGCATCACGGTCAAGCGTCGTGGCGATGTCAGACAAGCCAAGCTCTACTATCTGCGTGAGCTTTCGGGCAAAGCAGCGAGAATCAAGGAAAAGCTCTCCTCCTGAGGCAACGCCGCTCGCTAGGGCACGTGTGACAGTCATCGAGCGGAGCGCCCGGTATCAGTCGCAAGGGGTGCGGGCATCCTTTACACTCAGGCACTGAGTTAAGCGGCGCAAAGAGCACCATAAACACAGGTGAAGGGCCTTGCAGCGTCTACAGCGCTACAAGGCCTTTCCTTTGATTCGGGTGCTAAGAGTGTGCGCCCTTTGAATCGAGAGCCTCAGCCAGCCCGTAAAGCACCATAAGCCCGCTGGGTCAGTTTAATCGGCAATAAGTTGTGGGAGGAATCAGGAAGATGAACCCAATCCTAGCGTCAGTGCGAAGGGGCGCGATACCTCGGCGTTTTTTGGCGCTGATCGCTGCGCTACTGAGCGCTTCTGCCCTCTCCGGTGCGGTCTTGGCGGAGGATCCACGGGATATTCTCACGGCTTCACTGAGTGGTTTCGCAGGACAGCCCGTGGGCATTGCATCAATTAAACCCAGCCCAGCACCCGGGATATCTGAGGTGCAGATTATCAATGGCCCGTTGATCTACGCGACTGATGACGGTGCTTATTTTTTCCTCAACGGTGATTTACACAAGACCTCAATGCTGGGTGCCACCAATCTGACGGAGGAGCGCCGGGCGCTGGCGAGAACAGAGCAACTGGCGTCGATATCGCTCGACGATATGGTGGTGTTCAAGCCCAAGGGAGAGGCAAGAGACTATATCTCCGTGTTTACCGACGTGACCTGCTTTTATTGCCAGAAGCTGCATCGTGAGGTAGCTCAACTGAACAGCATGGGCATCGAGGTCCGGTACCTTGCCTTTCCTCGTGGCGGGATTCCCTCAGAGGGCGCGACCAAACTCGCGACTGCCTGGTGCGCTGAGGACCGGCAGACGACGCTGACAGAACTTAAAGCAGGTGTGGAAATGCCTCTTAACGAGTGCGCGGGTAATCCCGTGGCCGCACAGTATGCGCTGGGGCAACAGATGGGGGTGTCGGGCACGCCGGCGATTATCACCAGCGCCGGGCAAATGATACCGGGATACCGTCCCGCCGCCGATTTGGCGACGGTGCTGGGTCTGGATTGAGCGCGCACGTCAGAGGGCACATTTCCCGTGGACACCCATTTTCAACGCATTGAACGACTCCCTCCCTACGTCTTCAATATCATCGGAGAGTTGAAGCAGGAAGCGCGCGCCCGGGGCGAAGATATTATTGATTTTGGGATGGGTAATCCCGATCAACCCACCCCTACCCACATCGTCGAAAAGTTGCGCGAAACGGCCCAGCGCGGTGATACCCACCGCTACTCGCAGTCAAAGGGTATTCCACGATTGCGTAAGGCGATTTGTAACTGGTATCAGAACCGCTACGGGATCACTCTGGATCCCAACAAAGAGGCCATCGTCACGTTGGGATCCAAAGAAGGGCTCGCACATCTGGCATTGGCCACCACTGGCGTGGGTGACGCGATCTTGGTGCCTAATCCCAGTTATCCCATCCACCCCTATGGATTTGTGATTTCGGGGGCAGATCTGCGTCACGTTCCGATGCGCAGCGAGGCTGAATTTATCGATGAGCTTGAACAAGCCATTCGCAATACCTACCCAAAGCCCAAGATGTTGGTTTTGAATTTTCCCTCTAATCCGACGGGACATTGCGTTGAACTGCCATTTTTTGAGCGGGTTGTTGAGATCGCCAAACAGCATGGCATCTGGGTTGTTCATGATTTGGCCTATGCGGACCTCGTTTTCGACGGGTACACCGCGCCGAGTATTCTGCAGGTGCCGGGTGCTAAAGAAATTGCCGTCGAGTTTTTTACCCTGTCTAAAAGCTACAACATGCCTGGCTGGCGGGTGGGCTTTTGCTGCGGCAATCCCGAGCTGATTGCCGCTCTGACGCGGATCAAGTCCTACCTCGACTACGGAATTTTTACCCCGGTGCAGGTGGCGGCCATCGCTGCACTTGAGGGGGATCAGCAATGTGTGCGGGATATTTGCGACACTTATCGGCGGCGCAGAGACGTGCTGTGCCAAGGCCTTAATGAGGCCGGCTGGCCTGTGACTCCCCCCAAAGCCACCATGTTCGTGTGGGCTGAAATTCCTGAAGCCTTTCGTCACATGGGCTCCGTCGAATTCAGCAAGCTGTTGTTGCAAAGCGGTGGCGTTGCTGTCTCACCGGGCGTGGGCTTTGGTGAGTACGGAGAAGGTTTTGTCCGCTTTGGGCTGATTGAGAACGAACATCGCACGCGGCAGGCCATTCGGGGAATCAAGCGGGTGCTGCGTCAAGGGCCGCCCGCCGTTACGGAGACCCTGTCTGCATGACCGAGATGACGCCTCTGAGAATTGGTATCTGTGGCGTGGGCACCGTGGGCCTCGCTACGATCTCGATCCTGCAAAACCAATTGTCCTTGCTGGCAGCGCGATGCGGGCGAGAACTCAGTGTGACGCATGTCGGCGCTCGTCGAGACCACTCGGATCACCTCTATGGCGACGCAAAAATCAGTCGCGATGTGATGGATGTGGCGCGAGATCCCGATGTTGATGTGGTTGTTGAACTGATTGGCGGCACCACCGTTGCCCATGAGCTGGTCAAGTTGGCCATCGAACAAGGGAAGCACGTGGTCACAGCAAACAAGGCACTGATTGCGGAACATGGTAATCAGCTACTCGCATTGGCTGAGGCATCGGGCGTTCACCTGTGTTTTGAGGCGGCGGTTGCGGGGGGCATCCCAGTGATCAAAAGTCTCAGGGAAGCGCTGGCGGGAAATGTCGTGAGCGAAGTGGCTGGCATCATTAACGGTACGGGCAATTTTATTCTGACCGAGATGAGCAACAAGGGCCGCGCGTTTGAAGACGTGTTGTCTGAAGCACAATCCCTCGGTTACGCCGAGGCTGACCCCACATTTGATATCGATGGCACTGACGCCGCGCACAAGCTGGTTATCCTCGCCTCGCTGGCTTTCGGTGTGCCCCTGAGTATTGATGCCCCCGCGAAGGAGGGCATTCAAAACATTACACCCGAGGACCTCGATTACGCCAAAGCGCTGGGGTATCGCGTCAAGCATCTTGGTATAGCGCGCCGCTCCGGGAGTCGGATAGAGATGCGGGTGCATCCCACTTTAATTCCTGAGAGCAAGCAGCTTGCCGGGGTTGATGGCGTATTGAATGCCATTATGTTGAAAGCCGACGCCGTGGGTGAATTGCTATTGGTTGGACCGGGGGCCGGCGGCGCCGCTACCGCCTCATCGGTTTGTTCCGACATTATCGATATTGCGCGGGAGTGCGGACCGGGCACCCGGCCATTAGGTATTCCGGTAGCGGAACTTAACGCGGTATCTGTGATTCCCTGGGAAGAGGTCAGTAGCGAGTGGTATTTGAGGTTACACGTGACTGATCGTCCCGGAGTGATGTCAGATATCACCCAGAAATTAGCCGCTCGAGGAATCAGCATTGAGTCTCTGGTGCAAAAGGCGGCGAAAGAGGGTGATACCGACGTACCGATTGTCATTTTGACCCATGCAGTGCCGGCGTCCCTGATCAGTGATGCCGTTGAGGCAGTGGTGGCGCTGGAGGAAGTGCAGCCAGATCTGGCGTTGATTCGCGTCGAGGCCTTTGACTGATGGCGCTTGGTATGGGAGCACTGCGGTGAGTATTCGGTACCTTAGTACCCGCGGACAGGCGCCGATCCTCGATTTTGAAGGTGTTTTGCTGGCAGGTTTAGCCAGCGATGGTGGTTTGTATCTGCCCGAATCGCTGCCTCACTTCAGTACCGATGAGCTCCGTGCCATGCGAGGTTTGTCCTACACCGAGTTAGCGACAACCGTTATTGCGCCCTTTGTTGAAGGCAGCATCGACCGACAGACCTTGGCGGAATTGGTTGAGGCATCGTACCGTGATTTTCGGCATCAGGCGGTGGCGCCCCTGGTGCAGCTAGATCAGGATCAATGGCTACTTGAGCTTTTTCACGGACCCACGCTCGCCTTTAAGGATTTTGCGCTGCAGCTGCTGGGGCGCTTGCTGGATCATGTGTTGACCCGACGCGGTGAGAAAGTGGTCATTATGGGCGCGACCTCCGGTGACACCGGCAGTGCCGCTATTGAGGGCTGTCGTCACTGCGAGCACGTGGATATTTTTATTCTGTATCCCGACGGCCGGGTATCCGACGTGCAGCGCCGGCAAATGACCACAGTCGAAGGTAGCAACGTGCACAACCTGGCTGTCAGGGGCAACTTTGATGACTGTCAGGCTTTGGTCAAAGCCAGCTTTGTTGCTGAGCGTTTTTTGCCTGAAAACCGTTCTCTGGTGGCGGTCAATTCCATCAACTGGGCGCGCATCATGGCCCAGATTGTTTATTACTTTTACGCGGGTTTCGCCTTGGGTGGCCCTGACAGGCCAGTCAATTTTTCTGTGCCCACGGGAAACTTTGGAGATATCTACGCCGGTTACCTCGCGCAACGCATGGGGCTACCGGTCAATAATTTAGTGATCGCCACCAACCGTAACGATGTTTTGCATCGCATGCTTACGACCGGCACATATTCCCGACAGCCTATCGAGGCCTCACTCTCTCCCAGCATGGATATCTCGGTATCTTCCAACTTTGAGCGTTTGCTTTTCGATCTCTACGAGGGCGACGCACCTCAAATCGCAGCGTTAATGGACGAATTTTCCCATGGACAAATAGCACTGAGTGAGACGGCCCTTGCCAGGGTCAGATCGCTGTTTACCAGCGCGAGAGTGTCTGATGAGGAAACCTGCGACGAGATCGCCCGGCTTTGGCAGCAGACCGGACTGCTGTTGGATCCGCACAGCGCCATCGGCACACTTGCCGCGCGGAAATGTCACAGAGCCGGGGACGGCCCGATGGTGACCTTGGCTACGGCGCACCCCGCCAAATTTCCCGCTGCAGTGGCTTCGGCCAACACAGGCGAGACACCCCAATTACCCCCGCACCTCTCCGATCTATTTGATCGGGAAGAGCGATTCCATACGCTCGATAATGACCTGACAGCCATTCACGCCTTCATGGCGGCGCAGTGTCGCCCTTGAGTGTACCCGCGATTCGCCGCTGGAACGGCGAGATCAGTTCGGCGCTGCAAGGGGCAGCGCTTCCCCAATTGCTCAAACAAATCTATGCCAATCGCGGCATCAAGCACCCCGATGAGCTAGTGCTGGGACTGAACAAACTGCTACCGCCGCATTCCTTGCGTGGCATCGATGATGCGGCTGAGTTGCTGGCAGATGCCATTGAGGGTGAGGCGCGAGTGCTCGTCGTGGGTGATTTTGACGCCGACGGCGCGACCAGTTGCGCCATGGCGGTCTCGGTACTGCGGCAAATGGGATTGGCCGAGATCGCCTACTTAGTGCCTAACCGTTTCGAATTTGGTTACGGTCTCACCCCCGAAATCGTTGAGTTGGCGGCGGCTCAGGCGCCAGACCTGATTGTGACGGTAGATAACGGTATCTCTAGTGTCGAGGGCGTCGCGGCGGCGCGCCAATTGGGCATTAGCGTATTGGTTACTGATCACCACCTGCCGGGGGCAGTGTTGCCACAGGCAGATGTGATCGTAAATCCCAATCAACCCGGTTGCGCGTTTCCCAGTAAATCCCTCGCGGGCGTAGGCGTCATGTTTTATGTGCTGAGCGCACTGCGAGCGACGCTGCGGGAGCGTCACTGGTTCGAAGATCATGGGATTGAGCCGCCTAATTTGGGTGATGCTCTGGACCTGGTTGCGCTGGGTACCATCGCAGATGTAGTTCCATTGGATCGCAACAATCGGATTCTCGTCGCAGCCGGTCTAGCGCGCATCCGTTCGGGGCGCGCGCGACCGGGTATTGAGGCTTTATTCGAAGTTGGAGGGCGGGATCACCGGGCTGCGACGGCGTCTGACCTCGGCTTTATTGTCGGGCCGAGACTCAACGCGGCCGGGCGCCTCGATGACATGTCCATTGGAATTGAATGCCTGTTGGCTGAATCCTCCCTGTCCGCGAGGGAGCGGGCCCAGACCTTGCATCAATTGAATCGGGAGCGACGGGATATCGAGCAATCCATGCAGGAGGATGCACTGCAGCAGTTGGCCTCTTTGGACTTCACGACCAATGCACTGCCCTTTGCCATGACGCTTTATGATCCCACGTGGCACCAGGGCGTGATTGGTATTCTTGCCTCGAGAATCCGAGAGCGCACTCATCGGCCCACCGTGGTGTTCGCTCAGGCAGGTGACGGCTGGCTGAAAGGGTCTGGACGATCAATTCCCGGCATCCATCTACGCGACATGCTGGATCTGGTCGCCACTCAGCATCCCGGTTTGCTCAGTAAATTTGGTGGTCACGCGATGGCGGCTGGCCTGAGCTTGTCCGAGGCGCACCTTGATGATTTTCAGCAGGCCCTGAACCAGGCAATTGCTGTGACGCTGAATCATCAGCCACCGCAGCGCATCCAGGACAGCGATGGCGCGCTGAAGGCAGAAGAATTGACGCTCGCAGTAGCCGAGCAAGTGACTCAGGCAGGACCTTGGGGACAACAGTTCCCCGAGCCGCTCTTTGACGGTGAGTTTGCGGTGAGGCACCACCGCATCGTTGGCGAGAAGCATCTCAAGTTGTCTTTGGAATTTGACGGTACCGACGTTGAGGCGATTGCCTTCAATATCGATGTGGCGGATTGGTTGGAGAACCCGTTGCAACGCTTGGGAGCGCTATACCGTTTGGGTATCAACGACTACAGAGGCGACCGATCGCCGCAATTAGTGATCGATTCGTTCTGGCCAATTTAGCGCGCCGCGCCTCGAGGTTTAGCCGCGCTCGTATGGCACGAGCCCCCGCAACCCTTTAGACTCTCGCCCTATCTTTTTGTGCCGGCCCGTCGTGCTTATGTTGCGCTACCGATGGCCAGCGACTTTTCCGATATTGGAGCCTAGACCGTGGAAGTAGCACCGCTCGTCAATCAAATTAAAGATCTCCGTGCACGTACAGACGTGCTCAGGGGGTATCTTTGACTTTGCCGCCAAGAAAGATCGCCTGACAGAGGTTGAACTGGAGCTATCGGAGCCCAGTATTTGGGATGACCCTGACAAGGCTCAGGGACTGGGCCGCGAGCGTGCATCACTGGAAGCGGTGGTGGCGACCATAGAGCAGTTGGACGCGGGCTGCGCCGACGCCAGCGATTTGTTAGAGCTTGCGGTAGAGGAAGATGACGCTGATGCGGTGCAGTCAGTGGAAGATGACCTTCTCCAATTAGAGGCGGCGCTCGAGCAGCTGGAGTTTCGCCGCATGTTTGCGGGAGAGATGGACCCCAATAATGCTTACCTCGATATTCAGTCGGGGTCTGGGGGCACAGAGGCGCAAGACTGGGCGGAAATGCTGTTGCGAATGTACCTGCGTTGGGGAGAGGACAAGGGCTTCAAAACGACTCTGGTAGAGGCGTCAGCGGGCGAGGTCGCCGGCCTCAAAAGTGCGACCATTCAATTCGAGGGAGACTATGCTTTTGGCTGGCTCCGCACCGAGACAGGTGTTCATCGACTGGTAAGAAAGTCGCCCTTTGACAGCGGCGGTCGTCGCCACACCTCCTTTGCCTCTGTGTTTGTATCCCCCGAGATCGACGACAACATTGACATAGAGATTAATCCCGCAGATCTCAGGGTCGACACGTATCGCTCCTCTGGCGCTGGTGGCCAGCACGTGAATACGACTGATTCAGCGGTGCGTATTACCCATGAGCCGTCGGGCATAGTTACCAGCTGCCAAACTGAACGGTCTCAGCACCAGAACCGCGATAACGCCATGAAACAGCTACGGGCAAAGCTCTACGAGATGGAGATGCTCAAGCGCAGCGCAGAAAAACAGGCGCTGGAGGATAGCAAAGCGGATATTGGCTGGGGCAGTCAGATCCGGTCCTATGTGCTCGATGATTCCCGTATCAAGGATTTGCGTACGGGGGTCGAAACCCGCAACACCCAAGCGGTACTCGACGGGGCATTGGACCCTTTTATTCAGGCCTCTCTCAAAAAAGGGCTGTGAGATGACGTGTGATGGAGTCTACGGTGGATAACGGCCAACAAACAGAAGACGAGAACCGGTTGATCGCGGAGCGCCGCGCTAAGTTGGCAGCCCTGCGCGAACAGGGATCGGCATTTCCCAACGATTTTCGGCGGACGGCGCTCGCGGGCGACTTGCAGACCCAATTTGAATCTAACGACAAGGCAGAGCTGGAGGCGGCAGACCGTCAGTTCTCTGTTGCCGGTCGTTTGATTCGCAACCGGGGCGCGTTTCTGTTGATCCAGGATGGGTCGGGCACGATTCAGCTCTATCTCAATCGCGACCAGTTGTCTGACGATGATGTCGCGGCGATCAAGACGTGGGATCTCGGGGATATCGTGGCGGCGTCGGGCCCGCTTCACCGCAGTGGTAAGGGCGATCTGTACATTAATATGAAGGAGGGGCGCTTATTGACCAAGGCGTTGCGGCCCCTGCCAGATAAGTACCATGGGTTGGTCGATCAGGAAATGCGGTACCGGCAGCGGTACGTTGACCTGATCGTGAACCCTGAGGTGCGGGAGATTTTCCGCATTCGAGCTGCCACGATTCAGTTTATCCGTCAGTTTCTCGGGCAACGTCAATTCGTGGAAGTCGAAACGCCCATGCTGCATCCCATCGCCGGGGGTGCAACGGCGAGACCCTTTGTCACCCACCACAACGCACTCGATATGGAGATGTTTTTGCGGGTGGCCCCCGAGCTGTATCTCAAGCGACTGACGGTCGGCGGACTAGAGAAGGTTTTTGAAATTAATCGCAATTTTCGCAACGAGGGTTTGTCGACGCGACACAACCCCGAGTTCACGATGCTCGAGTTTTACTGGGCTTACGCCGATTATCGCGACGCCATTAACCTTACCGAAGAACTCATGCGGGAGTTAACCCAGGCGGTACTGGGAACAACCGAGGTCCGTTATGGCGACACCACTTTCCACTTTGATCAACCGTTTGCGCGAATGACGGTGGTAGAGGCGATACTCAAATTTAACCCCGATCTCACCCTGGATCATTTGGCAGACAGAGACAGCGCCTGCGCCGTCGCTAAAAATCTAGGGCTTTCGGTGGAGGATAGCTGGGGCCTTGGCAAGATCCAGATCGAGATCTTTGAGGAGACCGCAGAAGCACAGCTGCAGGAGCCAACTTTTATCACGGCGTATCCGACAGAGGT
>VMDB01000033.1 GCA_008081075.1 Halieaceae bacterium | reverse complement strand
TGTTAGACGACATGAATACCCCTGAGGCGATTGCCGCGCTGCACGCTGCGGCGAGTACCTTGAACAAGTCCGATGACCCTCAAGAGATCGCAATGGCCAAGGCGGAACTCCCAGTAGGCGGCCGATTGCTGGGGATACTGGATGCGGACCCGGAGGCGTGGTTTACCGACGCAGTGGGAGAGGAGGGGCCGACCGCTGATGAGATCAATGCGCTTATTGAGGAGCGCATCGCCGCGAAAGCGAACCGAGATTTTGAGCGCGCGGATCAGATTCGAGATGATCTCGAGGCTCAGGGCGTGGTGTTGGAGGACGGCCCCGACGGCACCCAGTGGCGCCGTCGAAGCTAAGCTTTAGCCCAGCGCTTTCTCGCCTGATTCGACGGTCTGCTGAATCAGCGTATTGATGGTCATCGGGCCCACGCCACCGGGTACTGGCGTGATCGCGCTGGCCCGCTCGGCAAGAGGACCCAGCTCAATATCCCCAACGCCACCGGGGTGATACCCCGCGTCGACCACGACGGCGCCGTCTTTGATCCAGTCTGCTCGGATGAACTCGGGGCGGCCCACTGCGCCCACCACCAGGTCGGCCTGGCGCACATGGCTCTCGAGATCGCGGGTTCGGGAATGGCAGACGGTGACCGTGGCGTTGGCCTCAAGCATCATCATGGCCATGGGCTTGCCGAGAATAGGGCTTCTGCCAATTACCACAGCGTGCAGGCCTTCCAAATTGATCTCGTAGTGGGCCAACAGGCGCATGATGCCTTGTGGCGTCGCGCAGCCGTAGGCCGGTTCGCCCATGGCCATGCGACCAAAGCCCAGACAGGTCACGCCGTCGACATCTTTTTCGAGTGCAATCATGTCGAAACAGGCGCGTTCGTCGATCTGGGAGGGCACGGGGTGTTGCAGCAGGATGCCGTGTACGTCCGGGTTCTGGTTCAGCTGCTCGATTTCTCTTAGGAGGTCGTTGGTGCGGGTAGAGGCGGGCAGTTCGATCGCCATGGACTCCATGCCAACCCGGCGGCAGGCGTTACCCTTCATCTTCACATAGGTCGCCGATGCAGGATCATCACCCACTAATATGGTGGCCAGGACCGGTGTTCGCCCGCCTTGCTCTTCTGTGAGTTGGGCAACGTGTTTGCCATCCAGAATGACTGCGGTCATGTGAAATCCCCCGTAAAAACGGGCGCGATTCTGGCAAAGATCGGTCTATGTTGAAAGGCGTTTTGTTGCGCATTGCCGACAATTCGCAATGCCGGTACACTGCGCGCCGCGCGGGGGCTGAACCCTCCGTCATCGGGGTGTAGCGCAGTCTGGTAGCGCGCCTGCTTTGGGAGCAGGATGTCGGGGGTTCGAATCCCTCCACCCCGACCACATCTCCTCAGCAAAGCCACAGAGGGTGTGGAAGAAACCTTCGGGTTTGTCTCTAGGCGATTTGCCAGAGCTTGATCTGATGGTGGCTGTAGCTCACCAGGTAGAGCACCGGATTGTGGCTCCGGAGGTAGCGGGTTCGAGACCCGTCAGCCACCCCATCCCTTTTGCGCGCAAGTCGCCGAGCCGTGCCTCGTCGAGGCGCTGCGGGCCATTTGCTTGCTAACCGCTGTGAGTCAGATTTTACCCGGTGCTTTTTTGTCTGGCGGTGGTCGCGCGACTAGTTTCACAGGGCGCAAAAAGAAGGGGGCGTTCCATGCCCCCAAAGTCGGCGTCTCAGGCCTGGGTTGTTTGGCCGTCCTTGGCCACCCGTGACGCGTTTGCCGTCCTAGCTGGGAGCCAGTATTTCGCAAAATGCAAAAAAAGTCAACGCCCGAATGAGTCCCGCTCGATAAATAATCCTTTGTAAAACAAATATTTAAAATTACAGCGCGAAATTTATTAAAAAATTAGACGCTACAAGACCGATTTTTCCGCTAAATTCGCAAAACGGGAATTTAAGGCCCAGGTAAGCCAGTGGCCTCAGCGCGGCAATAGCGGCGCCTCAAAAAGCCCTTGGTCAGAAGGTTGATAACGCGCCAAAAGGGCGGTCAGCATCTCCGGGTCGGCCCACTGATACCCTGCTGCGTCAAAGCGCGCAAGATCTGCGGCGCCGGGAAAGGAATAGTAGTTGCCCGCGCCATCGGCAACGGCCGATTTGGGTATCTGATTTTGAGCCAGGGCATTGATCGTTCCCGCCAACGCAAGGCAACCCGATTCATACAGACTGAGTACGTTGGCCAAGTAGCAGCGCGTTGGCTCTCGGGGCGCCGCTCGGTGACAGATAACAGGCCCTGCATCAATCGACTCGCTGTCAATCCAGTGTACTGTGCTGGCAAGCTCGGCGTCGTTATTGAGCATGGCGCGAAAGGTCGCCATCACCCCGCGATATTCGGGGAGTTTTCCTGAGTGTAAATTGAGCACTCCACGCTTTGGTATGGCGATCGCGCGGGATTTGAGAATGTGACCAAAACGGATGCTGACCATGAGATCGGGGTCGCTCTTTGCCAGTGTACTTAAACCCTCCTCACTGTTGGGATCCGGGAGCGGGAGCGCTGGCGTCTCAAGGTATTTGGCGAGACCCCTAAATGTCAGCAGTTCTCCCGTGGAATGTTGCGCATCAATGAGAGGGAACCACAGCATATTTGGCAGGGTTTGCTCATAAAATGTGAGCATTCTGAGCTCCGGGGGCGACTGCGCTCGACCAACACTTTCGGATAAAAATAGTGTCAGTGGATATTCTTGAGGCAGCGCCTTAACCAAGTGATTTAACGCGAGGTTGCTGGGAAGGTCGCGGTTGGCAAGTAGGGTGATGCGCACAATCGGGCCCGCGTGTCAGCTGGAGCGTGGCATAGTAACAGGCTGTCGCATCGTCAAGGCTTATCATCGCGCTTCACTTGCGCGGTTGAGGGTTGTTAGGATGCAGCAGCGCGGCGCCCAGTGACCGAAATGTCGGCCCCGTGCGGGCCCTTAGAAACTGGCAAGAGAGTGGGCGAACCTATGTTTCGTGTTATCACCTGTAATACCAACGGCATTCGTGCAGCCGCCCGCAAGGGATTTTTTGCTTGGTTGAGTCAGCAATCTGCCGATGTCGTCTGCATTCAGGAAATCAAAGCGAAAGAGATTCAGTTAACAGATGGGGTCTTTTACCCCGAGGGGTATCACTGTTATTACAATGAAGCAGAGCGGCCGGGCTATGCCGGCACCGCCATTTTTAGCAAAGAAAAGCCTCAGCGGGTGATTTCGAGGTTGGACTGGGACATTGTCGATACAGAGGGCCGTTACCTTCAGGTCGATTTCCCGGGTCTCAGCGTCGTGTCGCTCTACGTCCCATCGGGGTCAGCTTCCGATGCGGCTCAGGCGCGCAAAGACGGTTTTATGGAGCCGTTTTATCAGCATCTCGCTAATTTGCGTCGCAAGCGCAGGGAGTACATTATTTGCGCTGACTGGAACACCTGCCACCAAAATATTGACCTTAAAAACTGGCGATCCAATCAAAAGAATTCAGGTTTTATGCCGCATGAGCGAGCGTGGCTGGATCGCATTTATGGTGAGCTGAAGTGGATCGATATTTTTCGCGAAATTACCCAGGAGCCCGAGCTCTATACTTGGTGGTCAAATCGTGGGCAGGCCTGGGCCAACAACGTGGGTTGGCGTCTGGATTATATGATGGTCACTCCCGGGTTAACCGGTCGTGGCTTGAGGCAGGCAATTTATCGCGATGAGCGCTTCTCCGATCATGCGCCACTCACCATTGATTTCGATTTGTAGTGCCGTCTGAAGCTGGGGTTTTATTGCGCCCGGAGCGAGCGCACATCGAAAATGGGTTATCGATCTGCTGAGCTATTGTTGTGAACCGAGACAACGCTTAGAGTGGGCCCGCATAATGAGGAGATGCTGACATGTTAATACCCGAGGCGTATGCGCAATCCGCCGCGCAACAACCGCAGGGCGGAGGTCTGTTCTTACCCCTGATGATGGTGGGTATTCTGGTTTTCATGTACTTCACCACTATCAGACCCCAACGCAAACGTCAGAAAGAGCACGCCGATATGGTGGGCGCGCTGAAGAAGGGTGACGAGGTGGCACTTTCCTCGGGCATGCTGGGTAAGATAAGTGGCCTCGACGACAATTATTTGGTGCTGTCAGTGGGAAATAATGTGGAGCTTAAGTTTCAAAAGATCCACGTTACCTCTGTGCTGCCCAAGGGCACATTGAAGTCTGTCGGTGTTGAATCTGCCTGAATACCCGCCGCGGCTAACGCTGGCGCGCACACCGACCCCATTTCATTACCTTACGCGCGCTTCGGACCAGTGGGGCGGCGGTAAGCGGTTATGGATTAAGCGGGACGATCTGACAGGCTCGGCGCTCACGGGCAATAAGGTGAGGAAGCTGGAGTTCTTTGCCGCGCACGCTTTAAACAATGGATTTCGCACATTGGTCACCTGCGGTGGCCTACAAAGCAATCACTGCCGCGCAACCGCTTTGGTCGCGGCTCAGCTTGGACTCCGCTGCCACTTGGTGCTGCGAGCCGATGATTCGGATCAAGCGAACACGGGCAACTTCCTTCTCGACCAAATTGCAGGGGCGACCTACGAGGTGCTTCCCGCGGTCGGCTGGAATAAGGCGTTGCAATCAGCTTACGAACGACTTGAGCAGGCTTATCTCGATGCCGCCGAGCCAGCGCTCATGATTCCCACCGGTGGTAGCGACAGTCTCGGTATATGGGGCTATATCGCAGCGGCAGAGGAGTTGGGGCGCGATATCGCAACCCATCATATTGATCGAGCAGCGGTAGTGCTCGCCACAGGATCCGCGGGGACCCAAACAGGCCTCACTGCGGGGGTAGCCCTGGCGGGCTTGCCTTTAGAAGTCGTGGGTTACGCTGTTTGCGATGATGCTCGCTGGTTCAACGCCAAGGTTAATGAGGACTGGCAGGCCGCGAGGCGTCGCTGGCCGCAGCTGCCGGCGGTCATGGTTGAGCCAGTCACGCGAGATCACAGTGCGGGACCGGCTTACGGAATTGCACCACCAGAGGTGTATAAGCTGATTGTTGATTTGGCGCGTCTCGAGGGTGTGGTGCTGGACCCGGTATATACGGGAAAAGCGTTTCTCGGCCTGCTGCGGGACATTAGGGAGGGGTTCTTTGATGGTGTGGATGACATTATTTTTGTTCACACGGGGGGTATCTTTGGGTTGTTTGCTCACGAGCATTCGCTTATTCAGGCAGCGAGCTGATACATTGCCTAAGTCGTGATCTATAGCCGGATGCAGGCGGAGAAAAACGGGATAATGGTCAAGCCATATTGTGGCTATCGCGGGCGCCAACCCGGAGCAGCGTCCAGTATGGTTGAAGTCAAATTAGCGATTGGCGCCGACAGGGGGCGATAAATGCAGGCCATCATTACAGAAATCAACTCCTGGGCTTGGGGCGTACCGATGCAGGTTTTATTGCTCGGTACCGGGGTATTTCTCACCGCTGGACTTGGCTTTCTCACCTGGATTCGACTTGGGCTGGCCTTTCGTATGCTGGCCTCTGGCAGGCGGGGCCGCGGTGATGGCGATATACCCCCGTTTCGCGCCTTGATGACCTCGCTCAGTGCCACCATTGGCACTGGGAATATTGCTGGAGTCGCTACGGCGATGACCCTCGGGGGGCCCGGTGCGCTCTTTTGGATGTGGCTGACGGCACTCTTTGGTATGGCGATGAAATATGCCGAGGCCGTCTTGGCGGTGCGATTTAGAGAGCAGGATGATCAGGGCGGTTACAGTGGCGGGCCGATGTACTACATCAAGAATGGTCTGGGGCCACGCTTTGCGCTGCTGGGTGGCGCTTTCGCATTGTTTGGGAGTATGGCCGGGTTTGGCCTTGCTAACACCGTGCAGTCAAATTCGGTGGCGCAAGTGTTGTCTGATCAATTCCAGATACCGTGGGCGTTGACAGGGACGTTGCTGATGCTATTGGTGGGCGCGGTTATTCTGGGAGGCATACAGCGTATTGCAGCGACCGCGAGCGCGGTGGTGCCCACTATGGCCGTGGCTTATGTCGCTATGAGTAGTGTGGTCATCATACTGCACTGGGAAATGATTCCCTCTGCGTTGTCTACCATAGTCACCACGGCATTTACCGGCGCATCCGCCGCCGGCGGGTTCGCGGGTGCCACTGTGTGGGCCGCAATTCGCTTTGGCGTCGCGCGCGGTATATTTTCCAACGAAGCAGGGTTGGGCAGTGCACCGATCGCTCATGCGGCGGCGCAAACTGACGAACCAGTGGAGCAGGGGTTGATTGCCATGCTGGGGACTTTTATTGACACATTGGTGGTCTGCACGATGACGGGACTCGTCATTATGCTCACCGGCGTATTGGATTCAGGGGTCTCGGGCGCCAGTTTAACCGCCATGGCTTTTGGTTCGGCGATTCCGGGTGGTGAGCTGGTAGTCACCGTGGGTGTGGTTTTGTTCGCCACGACCACCATGATCGGATGGTCATTTTATGGAGAGCGCTGTGTCGTTTATTTGTTTGGCACTCGTGGGATTATGCCGTTTCGCATCTTATGGGTGTTGGCTATTCCCGTTGGGGCGGGCACAGAGTTGGGGCTTATCTGGTTAATTGCCGACACCCTCAACGCCTTTATGGCGATTCCAAACTTGGTTGCCTTGCTCCTCTTGTCGCCGGTCGTTTTTAAGTTGTCCCGTGACTATTTTGGGCGCGACGCGCTTAAGCAGTCAGCGACATAGCCGCTATGACTGAATTGGCCCCTCGGCGTCTGGTCATTGCGATATCGTCGCGCGCGTTATTTGACCTCGATGACGCCCATCGCGTGTATGAGCAGCAGGGGTTGCAAGCCTATTCCGAGTATCAAATCGAAAAAGAAGAGGAGGTGCTCGCGCCCGGTCAGGCTTTCCCCATGGTTCAAAAGCTGCTGGCCTTGAACGACAAACTACCCGGTGATTTGGGTATTGACGTCATATTGCTCTCTAGAAATAGCGCCGACACCGGTCTCAGAGTGTTCAACTCCATAGAGCATTATGGGTTAGGTATTTCCCGAGCTGCTTTCTGTGGTGGTGAGGCACCGTGGCGCTATATTAAAGCCTTTGGGTGCCAGCTCTTTTTGTCTGCGGAAGGCAGCGATGTTCGCGTCGCGCTTGATAACGGGGTTGCCGCAGCGACTTTGGTATCGAGCGTGTCAATTCAGTCAGAGGATCCTCAGCTGAGGTTTGCTTTTGACGGTGACGCAGTACTGTTCTCCGATGAGTCCGAACGGATTTTCAAGGCTCAGGGGCTCAGTGCCTTTTCTGCCAACGAGGATGCTGCGCGCAAGAACCCTATGATGGGAGGGCCATTTAAGAATTTTCTCGCATCATTACAGCAGTTACAGCAAGCTTTGCCGGCAGACAATCCGCCCATCAGAACAGCCTTGGTCACGGCGCGCTCGGCCCCCGCTCACGAGCGTGTCATTCGAACTCTGCGGGCGTGGGGAATCCGAATCGACGAGTCCATTTTTCTCGGTGGGCTGAGCAAAACGGAATTTCTGCGTGCTTACCGAGCTGATGTTTTTTTTGATGATCAGCAGAGCCACTGTGAGGCCGCGGGAGATCATGTGCCGACGGGGCACGTTCCCCACGGCGTTGCCAACGCCGAATAAAATCGAATAAAAAATTAAAATTTTATTCCACAGAGGTGGTGCGTTGCCGTAAAGCGGAGTAATGTCTGATGTAAGCGTCATCACAAGCGAGAGTTGGTCTACCCGTGAAGCTACAGCAACTCAGATACATTTGGGAGGTCGCTCATCATGACCTCAATGTTTCTGCGACAGCGCAGAGTTTATTCACCTCCCAGCCGGGAATTAGCAAGCAAATTCGACTACTTGAAGACGAGTTGGGTGTGGAGATCTTCGCCCGCAGCGGCAAGCACCTGACACACATAACACCGGCGGGTGAGGTAATTCTGGACTTGGCCGGTGAAATGTTACGAAAAGCCGACTCGATCAAGCGGGTTGCGCAGGAGTTCTCTGACGAGACCGCAGGCACGCTCTCCATCGCGACGACGCACACTCAGGCACGTTACGTCTTGCCGCAGGTCATACAGCAATTTATGTCGCGGTACCCTGACGTTTCGCTGGTAATGAAGCAGGGGACGCCACCTCAAGTAGCGCAGATGGCGGCCGATGGAGAGGTGGATTTTGTTATTGCCACTGAAGCGCTTAATCAGTTTTCGAGTCTGGTTACTTTGCCCTGCTATCGCTGGAATCGGTGCGTTGTAGTGCCCAAGGACCACCCGCTGGCGGCACTGGAACATTGCTCTCTCGAGGCTATCGCCGATCACCCGATAGTCACCTACACCACGGGCTTTACCGGACGTTCAAAACTCGACGAGGCTTTTCAGGACAGAGGATTGGTTCCGAGGGTAGTCTTCACCGCGGTAGACTCCGATGTGATCAAGACCTACGTAAGACTCGGTTTGGGTATAGGCTTAATTGCGGGTATGGCCTATGACGAAAAGTTGGACGCCGACTTGGTGAAGATTGACGCATCACATCTTTTTGCAAGCTCAGTAACCAGCCTTGGGTTTCGTAAAGGAACGTTTCTGCGCGGATTTATGCACGATTTTATCCATGAGCTAGCACCGCATTTGGGTCGCGATTTGGTGCAAGAGGCGCTCTCTCGAGCAAAGCTTTCGGAACGGGTTGCGCTTTATGAGGGAATAGAGCTACCAGAGCACTGATTTAGGTGTTCGATAGCCGCCATGATTGGACCCACCTTGTCCAACGTTTCCTGGTACTCCGCCTCCCAATGTGAGCCTACGGTGATCCCGCCTCCACCCCAGCAATAAAGAGTGTTCCCTTGGGCTTCCAGTGTTCGGATAGCGATGCTGCTTTGCATCCACTCTGAGCCCGCCATCACAAAGATTGAGCCGCAATAGGCGCCCCTTGGGTGCAGTTCAAGTTCGCTGATAATCTCCACAGCGCGCTTTTTAGGCGCGCCTGTAATGGATCCCCCGGGCGAGGTGGCAATCAAGACCTGACCCGGGGTTAACTGGGCTTTTAACACGCCCTCGATAGTGCTTATGAGATGGTGCACGTTACCAAAGCTGTGCAGGCCGCAAAGTTCGGTCACTTTAACGGTGCCTGCCTGACAGAACTGTCCCAGATCATTGCGCAGCAAATCGGTAATCATGACGTTTTCGGCGCGATCTTTCTCAGACCCGGCTAGTGACTGGGCGAGTTGACCATCTCTTTGGGCATCTTCGTGGCGGGGCGCGGTGCCTTTGATGGGTTGGGTGACGATTTTTCCGTGATCGATTTGAATGAATCGCTCAGGAGAGAGGGAGAGTATGGCGCAATTATCGTGAGTTCTCATGAAGCTCGAGAATCCTCCCGCGAGTTTCTGCCTCGCAGTCCGGTACGCCTCCCAGCTGTCTCCGACAAAAGATGCCTCGAAGCGTTGGGCAAAATTAACCTGATAGCAGTCCCCCGCCAGAATGTATTCCTGAATACGTTCAACGGCCTGCCGGTAGTCCGCTTTACTAATGCTGGGCCTAAAAGACTCGGTGAGGGCGAAAGTGCGCTTTGACTCCCTGGTTTCCTGGTGAATTGCCGATTCGATGCGTAGACGCGTGTCGGTAGGGCAGTCGGGGTGGAACAGCAACTCAGTGGTGCCGCTTTGTGCGTGAGATACCAGCATCCAGTGATAGAGACAAGCAAAGGCGCGAGAGGTCGGGTTCGACGATTGCGCCAATGCCGAAGCCGGCGTGTCATAGTCAAGGCTACCAACAACGAGCCCGCCATTGAAGATGCCCGTGGTGCCGAGGACGGCAGCGCTCGCATCCATCGTGGCCAGTGCGCCTTCGATATCGGTCATCCATCTGTCTAGATCGCTCGAATAATCCTAC
>VMDB01000070.1 GCA_008081075.1 Halieaceae bacterium | reverse complement strand
AATGCATCATCCAGATCGCCAGGAAGAAAAGTGGCACCGGTTGGTCCGCATTGCTACCCATGAAAAAGACGACCGGAAACACGATCAGGCCCGGTAACTCCATGAGCACCCAGCCTTGCTTGGCCCCCAACTTGAGACCTTTGGCGCGCTTGCCGCCACCGAATCGCCCGCCGTAGGCGGCGGTGCCATAGAAACTGCTCACCAGCACTAGCGCGGCGTAGGCAAAACCGATCAGTAACAGCGTGTCGTAGAGGGCGTCGCCCGTGTACCAGGTCATTGCAAGTTCCTCCATAAAGTGGGCCGGTCTTGGTCGATAGCATTGTCGGTTGCTGCTGGTCGCGCTACAGCCCCCGTACGGACTACATGCTATCGTCCAAACGAGGGCTGCGCCCTTGCGCGGAGCTGCCTACTGTGGGGCCCGAGCCGCACCGGCACCCTGCGCGGGACGGTTGGCGCGAGGAGAGGGGATGACGCGTGGACTTTTTGCCACTGCCTGTAACTGAAGTGACGCAATGGGCCGGACAGACCGATGTGCTGGTCGCGGGTTTCGGCGGTGCGGGCGCTTGTGCGGCGATTGAAGCGGCGGACAGCGGCGCCGACGTGATGATTTTTGACGCAGCATCAGGGGCGGGAGGTTCCACCGCGCTCAGCTCGGCCGAATTGTATTTAGGGGGCGGCACCTCGATTCAGCAAGCCACGGGTTATCACGATACGGTCGAGGCCACCTACGGCTATTTGATGGCATCCAACGGGCCTCAGGCCGACCCAGAGAAGACCCGCGCCTACGCCGAGGGCGGCGCGGACCACCTCGCGTGGTTGGAATCACTGGGCGTAGCCTTTAAACCCACCGAATACCCCCATCGCGCCATGATGGCGTTGACCGATGATTGCCTGCTCTACACCGGGAGCGAAAAAGCGTGGCCCTACTGCGACGAATTTGCGCCGGCCCCGCGGGGTCACAACCTCAAAGTGGAGGGAGACAATGGCGGCCCCTTGCTCATGCGGCTTCTGGAAGCAGCCGTTCGTCAACGTGGTGTGACGGTGGCACTGGAATCACGGGTGTTGCGGCTGATTGTTGATGACACGCAAGGCCCTTTGCGGGTTGTGGGATTGGTCGTTCGCCAGGACGGCGAGGCACAGTGTTACCGCGCTAACCGTGGTGTTGTGTTATGCCTCGGAGGATTCGTGATGAATGCCGACATGCTCGCGCACTATGCGCCGCGGCTACAGAAGGCGACGATTCCTATTGGTAACCCCAATGACACCGGTGCCGGAATCGCCATGGCGGAGGCCGTTGGCGGACGCCTCATTAATATGGATGAGGGTTTTGTCAGTTTGCCATTTTATCCGCCGGCTTCATTGACCTTCGGAATTTTGGTCAATGGAGAGGGCAAGCGCTTTATTAATGAGGACGTGTATCACGGTCGAGCTGGCACGCTGATACTTGATCAACCGTGGCCGGTGTATTTCATTGTCTCGGTTGAGGATTACGCCGATTACGAGACGGTCTCCTATTTGGGCGCGCCGATCGCCGGTACTGGCGAGACACTTGAGGAGCTCTGTGCCGAACTGGATCTGCCCGCGGGCGCGTTGGCACGCACCGTTGAGGCATATAACGCCGATGCGGCGGCGGCTATCGATGCTGACCTACACAAGCAGGCCGATTGGTTGAAGCCGCTTAAAGCGCCTCTGGTAGCGCTCGACTGTACGCCGGGCCATGGTGCTTTCTTTCCCTACTTTACCTTGGGCGGGCTGGACACCACAGTGGCTGGCGCAGTGCTGTCGATGTCAGGAGAGCCGATCCCAGGATTGTTCGCGGCTGGCCGCACCGCCTGTGGTGTGCCGCGTCGCGGCGACGGTTATGCTTCGGGGAGTTCGGTCGGAGACGCCACATTTTCTGGCCGTCGTGCGGGCCGCGCGGCCGCTATGGGAGGGAGTGCACCATGAATCACAGCGACGAACTGTTAGCGAGGATAGATCGCCTCGAATCGCTGGATGCGATTCGCCAGCTGGCGGCGAAGTACTCCTTGGCGCTGGATATGCGTGATCTGGACGCACTGGTCAACTTGTTCCCGGAGGACGTGAAAGTCGGGCGGGACAAAGTGGGTCGCGCGCATTTCAAACAGTGGATGGATGACACCCTGCGGCAGCAGTTCACCGGTACCTCGCATCACATTGGCAATCACATTATCGAGTTTGAATCGCCAGACCGGGCAGTAGGCGTGGTGTATTCCAAGAATGAGCACGAAACCCCCACGGCCGATGGGGGGTGCGAATGGGTGATCATGCAGATGATCTATTGGGATCATTACATTCGTCACGAGGGACGATGGCTATTCCATCGGCGGCTCCCTTGTTACTGGTACGCCACTGACCTCAATCGTCCGCCTACGGGCGAAAATAAAATGCGTTGGCCCGATCGCGCCGCCTATGAGGGCGAGTTCCATTCGCTCTTCCCTTCCTGGCGCGCCTTTTGGGATCACCCGCCCGGCGATGAACTGCCGCAGGTCGCGCCGCCCGCTCCGGTAGAAAAGTTTCTCGAGACCCTGCGCGCCGGCGCGTCGGACCCGTCTATCCGGACTCGTTAGCCGTGTCGCAACAGTGGGATTACATCATTGTGGGCGCCGGTGCAGCCGGGTGTTTGCTCGCCGAGCGATTAACCGCTTGTGGTCGTTACCGCGTGCTCCTGCTCGAGGCCGGCCCAACCGGGCGCAGTCTTGCCTTGGGGTTGCCCATTGGTTGGACATCGGTTGCCTACGGCAAAGCGTTTAACTGGGGCTTCATGACCACGCCAGAGGCTGGCGCCGCCGATCGTCGGGTGCGATGGCCGCGGGGGCGAGTACTCGGCGGCAGCACCGCCATTAATGGCATGATCTATGTGCGCGGCCAGCCTCGCGACTTTGACGACTGGGCCGAGGGGGGCGCGACGGGTTGGGACTGGCGCAGTGTCGAGCCTTACTTTCACCGATTTGAAAATCACAGCGCGTCTCCAGTAGCGGGTCGACTCCATATTCAGCAGGCGAAACCCTCGCTCTGGGGTGAGCGCTTTATCAGCGCCTGCGAGGCGGCGGGCATCCCGCGTAACGAGAGTTATCTCGAAGGCGAGACCGGCGGCGCGGGCTATTACCATCAGAATGTTTTTCGGGGTTGGCGACAAAGCGGCAGGCTGGCGTTTTTGAGCGTCGCGCAACGACGGGCCAATCTCACAGTAATCACCGATGCGTTGGTTGATCGTGTGTTGATTGACGAGGCACGGGTATCAGGGGTGCTGTGGCGCAAGGGGCATAGTGAGCCTCAGGCGGCGACGGCGGCGCACACCATTTTGGCCGCGGGCGCCATTGGCTCTCCCGTGATTTTGCAGCGCTCGGGTATCGGCGACGCGGCACATTTACAGGCTTTGGGAATAACGCCGGTGATCGACCGCCCCGCGGTGGGCCAAAATCTGCAGGATCACTTTGGCACCTTGGTTGCGACCGAAACCCACGCGGAGGGGACCGTCTGGGCGTCGGTGCGGCCGCACCGCTTGCCGGGCCAGCTGTGGAACTATTTGAGCCGGCGGCAGGGGTTGCTCGCCATGCCCTCGTCAGATGTGTGCGTGTTTCACGAGTCCGGTTTTGGTGAACCCGGCCGGCCCGACATTCAGGTGCACTTCACCCCCGCTGCCGGGATCCATGATGAGGTCACCGGTCGCTCGGCCATGGATCCTGTGCCGGGGATCACCGCTATCACTTATCCCATGCACCCGACGAGTCGTGGTGACGTGCTCATTACCAGTAGCGAAATCGATGCTGCCCCGCAGATCAGGGCGAACTATCTCTCCACCGAGCACGATCGCCGTGTGCTGTTGTCGGGCATCCGCATGCTCAGAAAAATTTATGACAGCGAGCCCATGAGAGCCTACCGCGGCACCGAGATTCGTCCGGGTGCGGCGGCGCAATCCGACGAAGCGCTGCTGATCAAGGCGGGCCAGCAGGGAACGACGGGATATCATCCGGTGGGCACCTGCCGCATGGGCACAGATCAGGATGCGGTGATCGATCCTGAGCTCAAATTACGAGGTCTGTCCGGACTATCGGTCATTGACGCGTCAGTAATGCCAAAACTGACGTCGGGTAATACCATGGCAGCAACCTATATGATTGCGGAGTATGGCGCGGCCAAACTACTGCGCGATGCCTCAGGCGGAGGTGTTTGAGGCGACGGAACGGGAGACAGCGTTATGCCCATGCCAAGCGATATCGGGGTCATCGATCTGATGATGGCGATCCCGAACAATGATACGTCGAACTATTATGATTTTATTCGTCCGCTGCTGATGGACGAGGAGAGTCGGCAGCAGTTTCAGATGCCCGCTGAATATATGTTCAAGCAGCTCCCGCAGGTGGGCGAACACGACGATTACGCCATTTACACGCTGAGCAAAATGGATGAGTTCGGCATCGCGAAAGGCATGATTGGTGTCGATGAGGGCCAGTACGACACGCAGAACCAAGCGGTGCGCGACTACCCGGATCGATTCATTGCCTGTTACGACGCCAACCCCAATAACGGCATGGAAGAGGTGCGCAAGATCCGGCGGCTAAAAGAGGCCTATGATCTGAAGGCGGTCACGGCGTTTCCGTCAGGACTGTGTCCGCAGGTCCCCCTCGATGATAAAAAATGGTTCCCGATTTTTGTGGCCTGCATCGATCTGGATATTCCCTTTTGCCCCTGCGTGGGGGTACCCGGACCACGCATACCGATGGCGCCGCAAAAAGTAGAGCACCTAGACGAAATTTGCTGGTTTTTCCCCGAGCTCAAGGTAGTCATGCGCCATGGTGGGGAGCCCTGGGCAGACCTCGCCTGGAAGCTCATGCTGAAGTATCCCAACCTCTACTACATGACCAGTGCCTTTGCACCGCGTCACTATCCCAAGCCCATTATCGACTTTGCCAATACGCGCGGCGCAGACAAAATCATGTACGCGGGTTATTTCCCGATGGGGCTATCGCTCGACCGAATATTCGAGGAGCTGCCCAACGTGCCGTTTAAGGATGACGTCTGGCCCAAATTCCTCCGCGATAATGCGGTGCGGGTGTTTGGGCTCTGATCCTGTGCGGCTCTTAGGGGTAGAACAGGCTGATCGTGTCGACAACGCAAGCGGGTCGGTCTGCCCCGTCGGCGGTCATGGTCATACGCACGACGACTTTAATGCCGCCGCCGCTTTCCTCCGCAGAGATAATCTCGCCGGTGGCCCGCAGGGTCGAACCTTCGGGTACCGCGGAGGGGAACCGCACCTTCTCGGCGCCATAGTTAACTCCCATCGAGGTGTGACGCACGCTCAAGAGCTGCGGCAAAAAATAGGCGGCGAGCGACAACGTCAGGTAGCCGTGAGCAATCGTGCGCCCGAAGGGGCCCGATGCGGCGCGTTCCTGATCAAGATGGATCCACTGGTGATCTCCCGTGGCGTCGGCAAATTGGTTAATGCGCTCTTGGCTAATCGTCAGCGGCTCGGTGGGACCGAGTTGCTGCCCGACGGCGTCGAGCAAATCTTTGGGGTGATCGAGAACACACTGGGTCATAAGCGGAGGCTCCAAGAAATCGGTGGCACAGCATGACAGAAGGCGCAGCAGAGCGTAAGTCGCTGGCGGGTAAGGTCGCGCTCATTACCGGCGGTTGCGGTGGCCTCGGGCAGGCAACAGCCGCGCGCTTACGAAGCAGCGGCGCCGACGTGATCATTTCAGATCTCGATGCGGATCAGGGTGCGGAGGTAGCCAAAGCGTTGGGCGTGACGTTCCTGCAGCAGGATGTCAGCAACTCCGATGGCTGGGTGCAAACTGTCGCGGCGCTCGAAGCGCGCTTCGATGGGCTGGATATTTTGGTTAACAACGCCGCTATTTTGCGCGCTGATCATATTGAGGCCGAAACCATCGAGCAGTTTGAGCGGGTGATGGCGGTAAATTGTCACTCCGTGTTTTTGGGCATTCAAGCGAGCTTGCCCCTGATGCGTCGACCTGGCGGTGCGATCGTCAATATCTGCTCTTCTTCCGCCGAGATGGGCTTCCCTCAGTTTTGCGCTTACACCGCATCGAAGGCTGCGGTCAGAAGCCTGACCATGAGTACTGCGGTGTACCTGAAGCAGCAGGGCAGGGCGCTGCGCTGTAATTCGGTGCATCCCGATGGGATCATCACGCCAATGGTGATGAACATCGCCGGTTCTCCGCCGCAAATGAGTCATGATATGGGGATGCAGGCGGCCTCCTTTGCCTGCGAGCCGGGGGCTGTTGCCGATGTGATTGCGTTCTTGGCATCGGACGACGCTCGGCATATCAACGGCGCGGCCATTAAAGTCGATAACACCTCAACCATCCATCCTCCTTATTGGTGAGGGAGTCCGATATGCATGACTTCACAGGGAAAATCGTATTGGTGACCGGTGGCGCGGGGCACATTGGACGGGCGATCTGCGCGCACTTTCTGGCTTCGGGGGCGACGGTCATTGCCTGTGGTCGCCGCGAACCCGAGGTACCCGTGGTTCACGAGGGCAATCGTGCGCGGTTTATATGTGCCGATATCCGCGAACCAGAAGCGTGCCAGCAGATGATCGAGACCATCACTGCAGACTATGGGCGACTCGATGTGCTGGTGAATAACGCCGGTGGCGGTCCGCCAGTGGCCGCGGCAACCGCGAGCCCCTCGCTCACCCAAAAAATTATCGCGCTGAATCTCGTTGCACCTATGGTGCTCTCGCAACAGGCGCACGCGGCATTGGCCGCGGGTGAGCAGCCGGGGGTCATCATCAACATTGCGTCGGTGAGCGGTGTGAGGCCGTCACCGGGTTCGGCGGCCTACGGGGCCGCCAAGGCCGGTTTGGTGAGTGCTACCCAGTCGTTGGCTATGGAGTGGGGCCCCACTGTCAGGGTCAATGCCATCGTTGTGGGGCTTGTGCACAACGAGGCGGGCCATGAGCACTACGGGGGCGAGAAGGGCTTTCGCAAGGTGGCGGATATGCTGCCGCTTAAGCGCATGGCAGAACCCGCCGACATTGCACGTGCCGTATTGATGCTGTGCTCAAGCGACGCAGCTTATATTTCGGGTGCGTCGTTGGAAGTGCATGGTGGCGGTGAAGTGCCGGTATTTCTTCACCTCGCTAGCGAGGCGCAGCAATCCAGATAGGCGAGCTCCAGGCGCGCTCGCGAATGACCGGTGAGTAGAAAGATTCGCTTGATGCCACCCGGCAGCAGTTGTCGTATACCGGCCCAGTGGCGCCGGCTTCGAGCGCGAGCGCGTTGGCGCGATCTTTTTGCGCGGAGCACTCCTCGGAGAACGGATTCACCCCCGCGGCCTGACATTGCAAGGTACTCCAGCGACACGACGGGGTCTCGATCAGTCGTGTGTAATAAAACGCGTTTTTTCCCTCTTGGTATTGGTCGTCCACCCAAACCGTGCACGCCGTAGAAAGCCCTTGTGTGGTGGGTTCGCAGCTCAGGGGATCAACCCCTAAGCCGGGTTGGGCTTTGCCGAGCACATCAATCACCCGCTCCTGCGTAACGCCCTCGTCGTCGACCCAGCCTTTAACAATTTGGATCCGTTCGATGCCATTACCGGGTTGGCCGGGCGTGCCGGGATCCTGTTGCGCCGCAATGAGAAAGGTGGGCTTTTCATCCTCGGCGACACTCAGGTTGCTCCCCATCGGTACGCCGCGTTGGTAGGCGGTGTTCAGCATGTCCGGCTCGGCGCAGATATCTTGAGGGTAGTCCCCTGCGAAAAACCGTAGTTGGGGGCGGGTACCTGAGGTCGCATACGTTTCGCGGCGTTTGATGGCGTTAAAAATAGCATCACGCGAATTTTCTTCTGCCCACACGACCGCCAAGCCGCCGGGGTTCGCAGCAAAGTGATCCTGTACGTTGCGATACTGCGCGTCGCGTCGGCCGAGATGTCCCTCGTAGCCCCTTTCCTGCGCTGCGCCGGCCGTGGCGCTATGCGTATCGGTACTGCCGATGAAACCCAGCTGAAAAGGGTTAACGCCGGTGGTGGCTTCGAGGGCGAGCCCGTCTTTCAACACATTGCGCAGCAGGTTTCGCGATGCAAACTGCTCAATGCCAATCGCTTGTCCGCGATCGGAGCGCATGACGCCGTTAACGCTGCCAAGCATGTGCAGATTGTCGCTGTCAATTTGTTCAAAGTCACAGAGCTCATCCTGCGTCAGTACCCCTCTGCCCACGAGCCGGTCAAAGCGGCACTCGCTGGCGCCTTTGTGCTGAATCATTTCTGCGACGGGCTCCAGGCCCTGTCGCAACGACGCCTCCTCGGGGCTGGCGGGGTCTGGGAACATCAGCCCCCCGGCCAGATTGCTGTTATGTGGAATAGCTAATACGTCACAACCATCGCCGCGAGATACGCACTGTTGATCCAGCGCTCGCCACAGTGCGGTGACCGATTGCTCCGTGTCGTAGATTGAGATCGGGCGTTCGGTAACGCGCTCGTCGCGAAAAATGACGTTCCGGTGCATGTTGTTCTGCGCACTGGCCTGTGTGTATTCGTAGGCATTGAAGGTGGTGAAAGTGCAGTCGGCGGTGGTGTCCTGATGATCGGCTGCTGCCTGCTGGATGTCCCGCCACGTATCCAGTTGTGCTTGCTCACAATCACCGAGCGCGCAGGCGAAGGAGGGCTCGGGAGCGTCGGTTGCCTGACCTCCCAGAGAGGTCCACCAGCTAGCGGCCAGCAGTTGCACCCAGATATTGTCAGCGCGACTCATCGCGCATAAGGGCCACCATCGGGCTACGCCCGATTCCGCTGTGCAGACCCTCACCTGGCCCAGAAATTCGCCGTGGTCGGTCACCGCCGCAAAGTCCAAAGGTCGATCGATACGCGCGATGTTCCCCGGTTTGCCATCCGCACCCGGCAGCACTAACGGCTCGCCTTTGGCGTAGCGGTAAGCGTCGTTGGGACCCAGACGAATGCTCGAGATATAAGCGTCGAAGCTGAGCCCCGTATGAACATGCAGGTCGCCAAATAGCGCCATTCGCGTTGGTGATTGCACGTCGCAAGTCGCGTCAGCGGATGTTGCAGTAAGCAGTATCGTTGCGACAAGCCATGTCCGCGCAAATGCACCAGTGGACAACCGAGCATACCGGTGCGTACCCGTGATGCTCATGATCGGATCGGCCGGGTTGCAGTGCGACCGCAGTGCTTGGCGGTGGCTGGCCCATGGAGACGCCGTGAGCCGGCTTCGCGAGTCTCCAGCGATGTCTTTTTATTGCGCAAAAACACGACCGTGTCCCTCAAAAAGCGGAAGTTGTCAGAAAGTATGCAATTTTTTAGGGGCTATTCCGGGAAAATTCCCAGTCACCGCGCTAGTCCATTTGAATTAGCGCTCTCAGTATTTGCGACTTGAGCTAAAGCGCGGCAGTTTGAATACTACGCCACAACAATAAAAGATAAGCGCAGCAATCGGCCTGGAATATGTGAGACCCGCGCTGTGGCTATCCCTATGCCAAACCCGACGAGAGGCTATCCCATGAAACTAAACGTGCAAAAGTCCCTGATAGCGGCGGTAGTCGCCAGTGCGTCAGCCACATCAAGCGTGGTCAACGCGCAGCTGGAAGAGGTCATCGTGACCGCCGAACGGCGCGAGGCCAACATTCAGGACACGCCTATCTCCATGCAGGCCCTTACAGCTGATCAGATCGAAAAGCGTGGCATTACTAACTTAGGCGACCTTTTTATCTCCGCGGCGGGTGTGAGCGGTTATGAAGCGCCTTCGTCACGGGGCAACATGAGCCTAAATATCCGCGGTGTTGGTTCGGGTAACTCCAATAGCCCCTCCACAGATCCCGCGATTGGTCTTTACGTAGATGGCGTTTTCATCGGTAAGGGTATCTCCAATGGTGTTGATGCGA
>VMDB01000055.1 GCA_008081075.1 Halieaceae bacterium | reverse complement strand
GCCACCATCGACAAGTGGGTAGAGCAAGAACTCCGCCCGATCGCGCGGGAGCACGATCAGGCAGACGAATACCCGGCAGATCTGGTCGAGCAAATGAAGGAGATGGGACTCTTTGGGGCGACGATCTCGGAGGCTTACGGCGGTCTTGGACTGAGCGCATCGACCTACGCTCGCATTGTCTCGCGCATCTGCGAAGTCTGGATGGCACCCTCTGGCATTTTTAACTCGCACCTGATCATGGCTAGCTGTGTAGAGCGCGCCGGGACCGAGGCGCAAAAAGAGCGTTTTCTGCCAAAGTTTGCTACCGGCGAACTCCGAGGTGGCATTGGTCTGACCGAACCTGACGCCGGATCAGACCTGCAGGGGATTCGACTGGTTGCGAAGAAAGACGGTAGCGACTACATCCTCAACGGCACAAAAACGTGGATCTCGAACGGCATCAAAGGCAATTGCCTGGCGGTGCTGACCAAAACCGACCCCACGGCATCTCCAGCCCATCGCGGCATGAGTCTATTCATCTGCGAGAAAGGCGAGGGCTTTAGCGTTGGCAAGAAGCTAAAGAAATTGGGTTACCGATCTATTGATAGCGCCGAGCTCATCTTCGAAGACTTCCGGGTGTCTGCTGACAATCTGGTGGGCGGTGAAGAAGGCAAAGGTTTTCAGCAGGTGGCGGGCGGGCTCGAACTGGGTCGCATCAACATCGCAGCACGCGGTGCCGGCATGGCCAAGGGCGCCACCAATATGGCGCTCAACTACGCCATGGAGCGAAAGACCTTTGGCAAAACCATCGCTGAGCATCAAGCCATTCAGTTGAAGCTTGCCGAGATGTCGACTCGAGCCGCTGCCGCCGAGCTACTGGTGCATCAGGCCGCGGATAAGTATGACCGACATGAGCGCTGTGATCTCGAAGCCGGTCAGGCCAAATTTTTTGCCTCCGAAGCCGCAGTGCAGAACAGCCTCGATGCGATGCGGGTTTTTGGCGGTTACAGCTATTCACCGGAGTACGAGATCGAACGCTTTTACCGTGACGCACCGCTCCTGTGTATTGGTGAGGGCACCAACGAAATCCAGCGTATGATTATCGCCAAGCAAATGGTCGCTCGAGCGAGCTGATAGACGTCAGTCGAGGACCGTCATAAAGTCCCGCGCGTCTTGTCGTGGGGTACGGTAAGTGTTGATCAGTGCATCCGGGTCGGCATAGCCCAATGACATGCCGCATACCAGCATTTGCTCATCTGGCGCACCGAGCAAGGGCATGACGCTATCGTGATAGGGGCAAAACGCCGCTTGCGCACAACTCTCAAGCCCATTCTCCCGGGCCGCCAACATAAACGATTGCAGAAACATCCCGTAGTCGAGCCAGCTACCCTGCTCCATGTCACGATCAATGGTAAAAAAGAGACCCACCGGCGCACCAAAAAACTGATAGTTCTGCACGCGGTAGCCTTGCACTGAGGCGACATCATGTCGATCTACCCCGAGCAGGCCGTAAAGACCAAAGCCGGTCTGCCGACGCCGACCGATATAGGGTTCGCGCCAGGCCCGCGGGTAATAGTGATATTCGTAGGCACCATCATCCCCATTGAGGAAGCGCGCCGAGCAGGCTTGAGTAATCGCCGCCTTGCGTTCGCCGCGCACGACATAAACATGCCAGGGCTGAATATTGGAGCCAGACGGCGCACGCGCCGCGACATTCAATAAGGATGCAACCTGCTCGTCGGAGACGGTCTTGTCACTGAGGAATGCCCGGATACTTTGCCGGCCGGTAATGGCATCGGATACCCGCACATTAAAGGCTCACGCGCACTGCTTGGCGAGCCAGGTATGCGCCCGGCCGCCCTGAGGCGCTCCAATCATCTCGCTGAGGAGTGCCACGGCGTCCAAGAGCTTGGGCATATCAACGCCCGTCTCATAGCCCATCGACTCGCATAACATGACCACATCCTCCGTGGCGACGTTGCCTTTCGCACCGGGCGCAAAGGGACATCCGCCCAGGCCACCGGCCGATGAATCAAACTGTCTTACCCCCGCCAGTAGGGCGGCATAAACATTGGCGAGCCCCATGGCACGGGTGTCATGGAAGTGGCAACCGAGGTGATCAGGACCATAACGGTCGACCAGTTGGGTCATCATGGATTGCACGGCTGCGGGGTTAGCGGCGCCTATGGTATCTGCGATCACTAACCGTGCGGGCTGATGCTGCATAAGACGCTCAACCTGCTCGAGCACCAGTGCTTCCGCCACCGCGCCCTCATAGGGGCACTCAAAGGCCGTCGCGAGATAAACATGGATCGCCACGCCTTCGGCGGCCGCCCGATCGAGGATCTCCTCGCCCATCACAAAAGTGTCCTCGAGGCCTTTGCGGATATTGTTTTGATTCATTTGCTCGGTCGCGGCGAGCGCAATGGCATGGCTGGTGATACCCGCGCGCACCGCGAGCTCGTAGCCCTTCATATTGGGCACCAGCGCACTGTACGCCACTGATGCGGGCGGTAAATTCGCGGCGATCTCGTCGGTACCTGCCATCTGCGGCACCGCCTTTGGCGAGACGAACGAACCGATCTCAAGTTCGGGCACACCGGTCTGTGCCAAGGCTCCAAGCAGGGCAATACGCTGCTCCACCGTTAAGTGTTTGGGTTGCGCCTGCAGTCCGTCGCGGGCCGCGACTTCCTTGATGATAACTCTCTCGCTCATAATGCTCTCCCTGCGGCGCGCCAGTATGATCCAGCTGCGCCCGCAAACCAATAGTGTGGTCGACCCCATTGACGCGCCGATTCTAACCCCGATTCTGCCAATCTGTACGAAATCGATCGGATCACGCATGATGCGCTCCTGAGCGAACACAGACTCCGGGAGACGCCCCTCATGTCGGAACGAAAAGCGCTACAACGAGTCGACGCCGGCATGGGTAACAAGCCGGCATTGATTGTGGTCGATGTCGTTAAAGGATTTACCGACCCCGCCTGCCCGCTTGGTGCAGAAGCCGAAGAGGTTGTCGCCGCCAACGCCGCATTAATGGATGCCTTTCACGAAGCGGGCTTGCCTGTGGTGCTGACGACGGTCATCTATCGAAGCGACGACGAAGCGACGGTTTTTCGCGCGCGGGTGCCAGCCCTTAACCTGCTCACGCCCGACTCCGAGTGGGTGAAATTTGATCCGAGGCTGCCACTTCAAGACACCGATTTGCAGTTAGAGAAGCGCCATGCGAGTAGCTTTCATGGCACCAACCTCGACGAATGGCTCAAAGCGCGGAGCGTGGATTCGGTGGTAGTGACGGGACTCACTACCAGTGGTTGTGTGCGTGCGACCGCTGTGGATGGCCTACAGAACAACTACAAAGTGCTCGTGCCCCGGGAGGCTTGCGGCGACCGTGACCCGGAAGCCCATAACGCCAACCTCTATGACATGAATGCCAAATACGCCGATGTCGTGTCGCTGGAGACGGTGCTGAACTTACTCCCCCGATGAACCCGCTTGCTGCGCGGCGAATGCCGCCTGCTGCTCGGGTGTTGCCTCAAGCTGGTAGCGCATTTTCCACTCGTCATAGGGCATACCGTAGATAATCTCGCGCGCCGCGTCCTTATCTAGCTCAACCCCGGCCTCACTCGAGGCTTGGGCATACCACTTGGACAAACAATTACGACAAAATCCCGCCAGATTCATCAAATCAATATTCTGCACGTCTTTACGACTATCCAAGTGCTGTACCAACCGGCGAAAAACCGCCGCTTCGATAGCCTCCTGACCCCCGCCTTGGGGACTATGTTTTGGGAAATCTTCAGTCATCGCTCGTCTCCTAGGGTCATTGGTTTATAGACTGCGTCTCTGGGGGATTTGTGGTTGCGGTCTCTACCGCCAGAAGTTCAGTGATGACCGCGCCCTGGCCGGGGTAGCGCCACTCGGCGTCGGTAACGCGCTCCGGCCGCCACCATCCGACCTCTTTTATTTCTGCGGGCCGCAGAATGCGGGGTGCTGCGTCGGGATCGGCGTGGCACCGGAACAAATGAAATCCATTATCAAATACGGTGGCCAACTGCCCCGCGACCACCGTCAACCCGGCCTCCTCGAATACCTCTCGCTCGGCACCACAGTGCGCGCTTTCATCGCGCGCAACACTCCCACCGGGCAGTGCCAGCTTGCCGCGCCAGTCCCTCACCAACAATGTACCAGCCTGGCTCTGTACCAAGCAGCCCGCACTGACAGCTGCAATAAACCGGCTCTCATCAGAGCAAGGTGGCGCACTCTCTCCGCAGCCGACGAGGCAGAGCAAAAACCCCACGGCCACACTAGGATTCATACACCCATTCAACCGCCTCGTTACCCACCGCCACACGAAGCTCATCCAACAAGGCATCGCTTGGATGAACCTGCCACGCCCCGCCGAGACGAATAGCCACAGATCCCTTCGGCTGCACGTACTCCATCACCACGGGGCACTGGCCACCCACTGCAGGACGCAGGGTATTCGCCAGCAGCTTACTAAAGGCCTCATCAACCCGATGGCTAGGCACCCTCAAGCGCAGCTGGGACACCCTCGCCTTTCTGGCTTCCTCCAGAGAGCGCGCGGTTTTGGTCCTCATAGCCAAACCCCCATTGAAGTCATCGACTTGCAGGCGCCCCTCGAGCAACACAATACGATCTTTTTGCAAGAGATCACGGTGCTCGGTAAACACATCGTTGTATACCGTGGCCTCAATCTGTCCTGACCCATCGTCCAGCGTGAGCACCGCCATCGGACCCCGCTGGGTTTTGATCGTTCTGATATCAAGTATTAATCCGGCGACCACTGCCTGGTTATTGGCCTGAAGCTCACGGATACGCCGGGGGGCAAATTTTCTTACTTCTGCCTCATAAGCCTCCATCGGGTGGCCACTCAGAAAACTACCCAGACTCTCTTTTTCCGCGTTTAAGACCTCGGTGAGCGTCCACGGTCGGGAATGCCGATATTCTCGATACGGGTCATCTGCCGACTCACCCGCTGCGATCACCTCGCCAAACAGATCCTGCATACCCGCCGCAGTATTATTCGCCACCTGCTCGGCAGCGCGAATCGCGTCGTCGAGAGAGGCGAGCAAAATCCAACGCTCGACGCCCAGTTCATCCAGGGCCCCACTCTTAATCAGCGCCTCAAGCGCTCGACGATTTACTTTTCGCGGATCGGTCCGCGCGCAGAGATCAAACAAGCTGGTAAATGACCCGTTCTCTCGAGCGGCGATAATATTGCTGATGGGGCCCGCACCCAGCCCTTTGATGGCGCCGAGACCGTAGCGAATTTGCCCCTCGGGGGTCACGGAAAACGCATACAAACCCTCCTGTATTGAGGGAGGCAAAACTTGCAGGCCCATGCGGCGGGCTTCATCACGGAAAGTAAGCAGTTTGTCGGTGTTATCGATATCCGAGCTCATCACCGCCGCCATAAACTCCGCGGGGTGGTGTGTCTTCAGCCAGGCAGTCTGGTAGGAGACCAGCGCATAAGCCGCAGAGTGTGATTTGTTAAATCCGTAACCGGCGAACTTTTCAACGAGGTCGAAGATTTTCATGGCCAGTGTGGGGTCAATGCCCTTCTTGGCTGCGCCTTCCTCAAAAACGCTGCGCTGCTGGGCCATCTCCTCTGGCTTCTTCTTGCCCATGGCGCGACGCAGTAGATCGGCACCCCCTAGGGTATATCCCGCCAGCACCTGGGCAATCTGCATGACCTGTTCCTGGTACAAAATAATGCCGTAGGTGGGCTCGAGAATGGGTTTTAGCCATTCGTGCTGATACTGCGCATCCGGAAAAGCGATGGGCTCACGACCGTGCTTGCGGTTAATAAAGTTTTCGACCATACCCGATTGCAGGGGGCCCGGTCTGAACAGTGCAACCAGCGCGATGATGTCTTCAAAACAGTCCGGCCGCAGATTCTTGATCAGCTCTTTCATTCCCCGACTCTCGAGCTGAAATACGGCTGTGGTATCACCCGCCTGTAGCAAGCGGAAAACCTCGGGATCGTCCAGAGGAATGCAATCTATGTCCAGAGGCGTCGGGCCATAAGAATCCACCATCTCAATCGCCCACTGGATAATGGTCAGGGTTCTCAAACCCAGGAAATCAAACTTGACGAGGCCTGCCTCCTCCACATCATTCTTGTCGTACTGGGTGACCAGACCGCCGCCTTCCTCATCGCAATACACGGGAGAAAAATCGGTCAGTTCGGAGGGCGCGATCACCACACCCCCCGCATGTTTACCCGCGTTCCGCGTCAAGCCCTCGAGCTGCACAGCCATATCCCAAATTTCCTGAGCTGAGCTGTCATCCTCGAGTAATTGCACCAGCTGCTCTTCCTGCTCTAGCGCCTTGGCCAGCGTCATGCCAACTTCGAAGGGGATCAGCTTAGACATCCGGTCCGCCAATCCGTAGGGCTTACCCTGCACCCTCGCAACATCGCGCACGACCGCTTTAGCCGCCATAGTGCCAAAGGTAATAATTTGCGACACCGCCTGACGACCATAGGTCTGCGCCACATACTCGATGACCTCGTCTCGACGCTCCATACAGAAATCTACGTCAAAGTCTGGCATCGACACCCGATCGGGATTCAGGAACCGCTCAAAAAGGAGGTCGTAAGCGATCGGGTCGAGGTCTGTTATACCCAGGACGTACGCCACCAGCGATCCCGCACCCGAGCCTCGGCCGGGGCCCACTGGGATTTCGTGCTCCTTCGCCCAACGGATGAAGTCCATCACCACCAAGAAGTAGCCGGGAAACCCCATTTGATTAATGGTCGCGAGTTCAAAATCGAGTCTTTCTCTGTAGGGTTTCAGTTCCGCTGGCGTCCACTGGGGGAACCGTCGGAGCAAACCCTCGTGGGAGAGCCGACTGAGGAACTGCTCTATGGTTTCACCCTCTGGGACGGGAAAATTCGGTAAAAAAGGTTGTCCCAGCGTCATCGACACGGAACAACGCCGTGCTATTTCAATGGTGTTTTCAATGGCCTCTGGAATGTCTTCGAACAGCGAAATCATCTCCTCGGCAGAGCGCAAATATTGCTGATCCGAGTAGGCGCGAAGCCGCCTGGGGTCATCCAGCGTGCGGCCATCCCCGATACAAACCCGGGCCTCATGGGCCTCGAACTCCGCCGCCTGCATAAAGCGCACGTCGTTGGTGGCCACTACAGGGCAGCTGCAGTCCCCCGCCAGTGCCACAACCGCGTGTAGGTAGTCCTCTTCGTCCTCGCGGCCGGTGCGCTGGATTTCAAGATAAAACCGGTCTGGAAACCATTCGCACCAGCGCCCGAGTGCTGCGCGGGCATCACTCTCCCGCCCGTGCAACAGAGCCTGGCCAATATCACCTTGGCGGCCGCCGGATAGCGCAATGAGCCCCTCGGCATGATCGCGAACCCACTCGAGCCGTACCCTGGGTCGCCCCAAATGCTGGCCCTGCTGGTAAGCGCGTGACAGCAGCAACATCAGGTTTTGATAGCCCTTATCGTTCTGGGCGAGCAAACAAAGCTCGTGGTGTCGATCGTCGTCAATAGGGTCAACGACGTGCAAATCGGCGCCAATGATTAACTTGATGCCGAGTTCCGAAGCCGCCTTATAGGCCTTCACCAGGCCGAAGAAATTGTGGTGATCTGTGATCGCAACCGCTGGCATCCCCAACTCAGCAACCCGTGCCATCATCGGCTTGATTCGCAACAGCCCATCGATGAGTGAATATTCGGTATGCAGTCGGAGGTGAACGAAAGTGCTCATGGGGTCACGCTATCCCACCTCGGGGTCCGCCAGCAAGCGCTTCACGGGGGCGAAGCTGCGGCGATGGATAGGTGACACCCCCAATGCCTTCAGAGCGGTCAGGTGCGCCTTGGTAGGATATCCCTTGTGAGCCGCAAGGCCGTAGCCCGGGTAACGGCGGTCAAGCGCAACCATTTCCTGATCACGCGCGACTTTGGCGAGAATCGACGCGGCGCTGATGGCGGGTTCCGTCAAATCCCCTTTGACGATTGCCCGAGCCTCATAAGGCCATCGCGGTAACCGATTTCCATCCACCAGCACCAATGTGGGTTGGATCGATAGCCCCTCCACCGCACGCCGCATCGCTAATAGTGACGCCTGCAGGATATTAAGTTCATCAATCTCTGCAACCGTACTTCGTCCTAGCGCCCAGGATCTCGCTTCCCGCCGAATAATCTCTGAGAGTGCGAGACGTTTTGCTTCTGATAGCGCCTTTGAATCTGTCAGGCCTGTTAGTGGATAGTCAGGTAGTACCACCGCTGCAGCAACGACATCCCCCGCCAGCGGACCCCTTCCCACCTCATCTACGCCCGCGATCACGTGACCTGCAGTGTGCTCAAAAAGATCCGACGTCTGCTTCACGCGGCGATCATAGACTGCAATGCCGCCATGGTACGTTCAGCGAAATGACCACCGATCTGCTCCGCGAGCAGTTCGAACGTGTTGACCTGCTGCTTTGCCTCTGTTTCCAGAACACGCATCATGGAATTAGCGAGTTTTTCCGCAGTCGCCTCGTGCTGCAGATGCTCGGGAACCACAGCGCGCCCGGCTAAAATATTGGGCAGACCAACATGGGGCGTTTGGACCATCCGCGAGAGGATGGCCCAGGAGACAGGTGCCATGCGATACGCAATGACCATCGGTTTGCGCATCAGCATAGCCTCAAGCGTTGCCGTCCCTGAGGCTAATAACACGGCATCACTGGCCGCCATTGCGGCTCTGCCGCTGCCACTGACCACCTTCACATTGAGCGCATACCCACGCAGTATCTCGCGAATCTGCCCTTCACGGTGGACATTGGCCGCAGGAATGACAAAAGACAGGCTGGCATCGCGCTGCTGCAACTGATGCATGCTCTCTGCGAACACGGGCATCAGGTGACGCACCTCGGCCTCCCGGCTCCCGGGAAGCACCGCCACCAGGTTTTTATTGACGGGGAGTTCGAACTCAGCCCGGAGCTGTTCGGCGGGCGGAAGGTGCTTCAAGTCATCGATCAGCGGATGCCCCACACACACTGCATCAATGCCCGCCTGTTCATAAACGGCGACTTCGAAGGGCAGCAAGCAGAGCATTTTGTCGACCGATTCACGGATCCCTTTTATACGGCCGCGACGCCAAGCCCACACTGAGGGACTCACCAGATGAGCGGTGGTAATCCCCCGTTCGCGCAATCGCCGCTCTACGGTCAGGTTAAAATCGGGACTATCGACCCCCACAAATAAATCGGGCGCCCAACTCAACTGCTCAGCGAGGAGCGTCCTTCGGATTTTGAGGAGTTCAGGCAACCGCTTCAGGGGCTCAATCAAACCCATCACGGACAGCCGGTCCATGGGGTGGCTGGAGACAAAGCCGGCAGCTTGCATCTCGCTACCACCGATGCCCCTGGCATCAATATCGGGACAGCTGCCTCGCCAAGCTCTCAGTACCGCACCGGCCAGAATATCGCCCGACGCTTCTCCCGCGCACATGCCCAGACGCAGTGTCGCATCGGTCACTACCGGACAATGCCTCGCTGCGACTGTCTCAGGGAGTCGATGAGCATTTGAATGCTGGGGGTGTCTTCCACCATCAACTGAAGTCGGTCAAGGGCAACTTCCAGCGTCAATCCCTGGCGGTATACGATTTTGAATGCGCGACGGAGTGCTGCAATTTCGCTGGCATCAAAACCCCTCCTACGCAGGCCTTCCGTATTAATGGTTTTGGCCACTGCCGGACTGCCGGCAACCGTCACGAAAGCGGGGACATCTTTGCCGATTGAGGTGCCCATCCCGCTGAAACTGTGGGCCCCTATTTTGCAAAACTGATGTACCAGGGTGTAACCCGAGAGAATCGCCCAATCCCCCACTTCGACATGTCCAGCCAGCGCCGTGTTGTTCACAAGAATCGTGTCGTTACCCACAATGCTGTCGTGCCCCACATG
>VMDB01000028.1 GCA_008081075.1 Halieaceae bacterium | reverse complement strand
GGCCCAATGAACAGATATTAATTTGAGTGAGTAATAGGAGTTAACACATGGATATCAATGGAAAAGTTGCAGTCGTTACCGGCGGCGCCTCGGGTATTGGGCAGGCCGTGACGCGGCGTTTGGCTGGCGCCGGCGGCAAGGTCGTCATTTTCGATCTCAATGAAGAGGCGGGGCAGGCGATGGTTGCGGAGCTGGGCGCCGATAACTGCGTTTTTGCGAACGTGAATGTGGTGGACGAGGCCTCGGTTAAAGCGGGTATCGAGGCTGCGGTCGCGGCTTTTGGCGCGATCCACGTGAATGTGAATTGCGCGGGCATTGGCAATGCGGCCAAAACGCTTGGCAAGGAGGGCCCGTTTCCTCTCGATCTCTGGAATAAGGTGATTGCCGTTAATCTCACTGGTAGCTTTAATGTGCTGCGCTTGTGTGCCGAGGTGATGGCGAAAAACGAGCCTGTGACCGATGACGGCGCGCGAGGCGTGATTATCAATACGGCGTCGGTTGCAGCCTACGAAGGGCAGATGGGCCAGGCGGCTTACAGTGCGAGTAAGGGGGGTATCGTGGGTATGACGCTACCGATAGCGCGCGACCTTTCAACGATTGGTATCCGCGTGAACACCATTGTGCCAGGACTCATTAACACGCCGTTGTTTAATGGCCTGACCCCTGAATTTGTGGAATCACTGTCGCAGTCGGTGCTCTATCCGAAGCGTCTTGGGCGCCCCGAGGAAATTGCGCAGTTGGCGGCCGCCATCATTGATAACGATTACATCAACGGCGAATGTATCCGCATGGACGGCGGTATTCGCATGCAGCCGCGATAACAGGAGATCGATCATGAGCGAAGAAGCAACAGTACTGACTGACGAGGCCGACGGCGTTCTCGTCATTACGATTAATCGTCCTCAGGCAAAAAATGCAGTTAACCGCGCGGTTGCCGAGGGGATTGCTGCGGCGCTGGAGCGACTGGACAGCGACGATACCCTGCGGGTCGGTATCCTTACCGGGGCGGGTGGCACTTTTTGCGCGGGTATGGACCTTAAAGCCTTCGTGTCCGGCGAGTTTCCGCAAATTGAGGGGAGAGGTTTTGGCGGCATGACCGAGCGTTCTGCCGACAAGCCGCTCATCGCCGCTGTAGAAGGTTATGCTCTGGCAGGTGGCTGTGAGTTGGCGATAGCCTGTGATCTCATTATCGCGGCCGAGAACGCCAAGTTTGGTATCCCTGAAGTGAAACGCGGTCTCGTTGCGGCGGCTGGTGGACTGGTGCGCCTACCCTCGCAAATCCCGTACCGTGTTGCCATGGAACTCGCGCTGACGGGCGAGTTCATGGATGCCGATCGCGCCATGGCGATGGGTTTGATTAACCAGCTGACGACACCGGGTGAGGCGCTCGCTACAGCTCGCGCACTGGCGGCACAGATCGCAGAGAACGGACCGCTTGCCGTCAAAGTCAGCAAGGCCATTATCAAAGCGTCTCGTGACTGGACCGACGATGAAGCCTTCACTAAGCAACATGCGCTGACGCAGCCGGTATTTACCAGTGAAGACGCAATCGAGGGTGCCACTGCCTTTGCGGAAAAGCGCAAGCCGCAATGGAAGGGTCGCTGATTTTGGCAATCGGGTAATATGAATCAGTCAGCCCTCATGTGGGGTTGGCTGATCTTTGATTCGGGAGAGAAAGGATGAGCAACCGCGACCTCGACACCCTGCGCAAAGTGCTCGCACATGATCTGATGCAGGTCTATGTGCGCCTGATTCTCCTGTTTGCAGTGGCGTGGTTTTCAGTTCAGACCTTTGCACCGTTTCTCCCGTTGATGCTGTGGTCGCTGATTCTTGCGGTTTCCCTGAATCCTCTGAATCAGTGGTTATCAGAGCGATTGGGCATCGGCGAGGGCAAGTCAGCAGGAGTCTTTGTCCTTTTTGGTTTGTTGGTGATCGGCGTGCCGACGGTGTTATTGGGGGTGTCTTCCGCCGATCACTTGCGGGACTGGATCGCGATGTTCAGCGAACAGAAGGTCGTCGTTCCAGCGGCAGATCCACAGGTGGCTGACTGGCCGCTGGTGGGTCCTGCACTTTATGAGTTGTGGGAGCGGGCACACGAGGACCTGATGTCAGCGGCTGCCATCGTTCAGCCCCAGCTATTGACAGGGGGCAAGGTATTGCTCGGAGCGGTTGCCAACACGCTTCTGGCGCTCGTACTGTTTTTCGTGGCGCTGCTGATCGCAGGTTTCATGATGGCGCATGCTGAGAGGGGCGCTGATCAAGCAAGACGGATGCTCTCGACCTTTACCGATGCGTCCCGTGGTGAGGAAATTCAAGGGTTGGTGGTGGCTACCGTGCGCTCGGTATCAAATGGCGTCGTGGGAGTTGCGTTTTTGCAGGCATTGGCCTTGGGGATTGGTTTTCTCGTGCTCGGCGTTCCCGCAGCCGGTGTGCTGGCATTGCTGGTTTTATTGATTGGCGTGCTGCAGTTGCCCAGTTCTCTGGTAGTGCTTCCCGTTTTGGCCTGGATCTGGCTCGCCAGCGGTATTCCTACCGTCATGGCAGTGTTGGGATCTATCTATCTTGTTGCGGGCAGCTTGGCAGATGGATTCTTAAAACCCTATCTGCTTGGGCGAGGTGTAGAGACGCCGATGCCAATCGTGCTGATTGGTGCGCTGGGCGGTATGGCCGCGGAGGGGCTGATAGGCCTGTTTGTCGGGGCCGTCACACTTTCCGTCGGTTATAAATTGCTCATGTCATGGGTTGATCACAGCGTTTCTGAGCAGGATTCCTTTGATGCGGTTCGTTCTCCGTCTGAGCCCTAAGACGGCGTCCCCCGTGGTCCGTTAGCACGCCGACGCCGTATTGCTGAATGTGCCACCTCCCTTCGAGACTTCAATGAAAAAAAGCATGCTGAACAGCTTCTTAGCCGCGTTGCTAGCGGTTGCCTTGACCGGTTGCGTGGGCTCTAGTCAGGTGCCCGCTACGGCGATAACGGTTCAAACGAGTAGTGGCGAGGTGAGCGCCGTGATCGGTGGAGAGGGGGCGCTGGTTTACCGAGACATTCCTTTTGCGCTTCCGCCCGAAGGACAGCGACGGTGGGCGGCGCCTGAGCCGGTAGAGACACCGGAGCGGCAGATCCAGACGCGTAAGTTACCCGTCATGTGTCCGCAGCCGCAGAGTATGGCTTCCGGCGTTGACGGTGGGGAATATCACGGTACAGAGGACTGCCTGTATCTGGATATTTATACCCCGGGCGAGGCAGCGACTTCGGGGTCGGCGCCGGTGATGGTCTGGATTCACGGTGGAAGCAATCTCACGGGACACAAGGGCACCTATGATTTCTCCAGACTGGCGGTGCGCCAGGGGGTGGTCGTTGTCGTGATCAACTATCGCCTGGGGCCCTTTGGCTGGTTCGTCCACCCTGCCATTCAGGGGCCCGATCTGACTGGCTCACCGCTGGCCAATTTTGGCACGCTTGATATGGTCGAAGCGCTTCGGTGGACTCAGCGTAACGTCGCGTTGTTCGGCGGCGATGCGAATAATGTCACGATATTTGGCGAGAGTGCCGGCGGCAGAAATGTCTATAGCCTGCTTTCGTCGCCGGTGACAGCGGGGCTGTTTCATAAAGCCATTGCTCAGTCTGGGCACATTCGAAGTTTCTCACCCGCTCAGGCGTACAACGTGGAACGGGAATTTCCCCACCTAGATCGAGGTAGTTGGGAGGTGGTGGACGCGCTGGGCTTGGACAACGACGCTGTTGGCGCTGACGCACTCCGAGCGGTAGAGGCGGAAGTGCTGCTGAGAGCCTATTACGGACTGGATGAGGATCATGCTCAGCCTGCGGTCATTAATGACGGTGTGGTTATTCCGTCAGAGGGCATTTTGCTGGCACTGGGAAATCCCGAATACGCGAAGCATGTACCAGTATTGGCCGGTACGACACGTGACGAGATTACGCTTTGGTTGGGTCTCAATCGTTACTACGTCGATGTCAGTTATCCGCTGACGCGCCTGCTCCCCGCAAAGTTGCGCATCAAGAACCCCGATATGTATCAGTTTTGGGTCGATACGCGTTCACGAGGGTGGAAATTGAGCGCTGTTGATGACCCTTTTCGAGCAATGCAGCAGGCGGGATACACCGAGCTGTACGCGTATCGTTATGACTGGGATGAGCAAGCAGATAATTTTCTGGTGCGTTTTTCAGAAATATTAGGCGCCTCACACGCGAGCGAAATCGCCTTTATTATGGGCGCACCCATGTATGGCGCCATTGGGAACTTTATGTATCCGGATACGGATTCAGCCCGTGAAATGACTGACATCATGATGACGGCGTGGGGAGCGTTTGCGCGGGAGGGTGCTCCAAGGTTACCGCGCGAGCTCGATTGGCCGCGCTACGATACGGCGCATCCCGCCTTCGTCAGATTGGATGTGGGCGACGGATTAGGGTTGAGCGACGATGTTCCCAGTCGCGAGGAGCTGCTCGATCGCGTCGCCTCCAGCGCCGTAGTATCAGAGCTCGAGCGCTGCCTGTTGGCGTGGGAAATGGTCACCGCCGTAGGGGATCCTGATTATGGTGCCTACACTCGCTGGGAAAATGGACGGTGCGCAGAGGTCGATGCGGTTGCGGAGAAACGTCGTATCCGAGACGAGCTCGAGGCCCAATATGGCAGCGTTTACTATCCCGAGTGAGTTTGCCGCGTCTGACTAGGGTCTGATTTTGGCGGGGGTTATTGCAATCGCGGGTGCCTCGGGCAGTGGCAAATCTACCCTGGCAGAGGGCTTGGTAAGGGCTATAGGACCAGAGACAGCACTGGTGTTGCCCCTCGATGCTTACTATCACGATTTGTCGCACCTTCAGCCTGCCGATCGGGAAAAAGTCGATTTTGATCATCCTAATGCCCTCGATTTGCTGCTTTTTCAGGAGCACGTGCTGGCGTTGAAATCGGGGTGCTCGGTGTCACGGCCGGCATACGATTTCGTCACCCATTGCCGGCTGGAGGAGCCGATATGCGTCTCGCCCAAGATGTGGATCGTGGTTGAGGGTATTCACGTTGCGTCTGATCGGGTTTTGCGTTCACTGTTTGATACGCTGGTTTTCGTCGAAGCCGATTCGTCGCTGAGATGGCACAGACGGTTAGCGCGAGACCAGGCTGAGCGAGGCCGGAGCGCTGCCTCCGTAGCCCGTTTCTGGGAGCAGGCGGAAAGGACGTTTCAATCCCTTGGGGTGGTTGCCCGACAGCACGCCGACTGTGTTGTTCGAGGAGAAGCGACTATTGACGAGAGCGTCAGCGCGATTTGCGGGCAGGTGGCGGGTCTGGAGGCTGTCGCTCGTCGTGAGTTAACTCGGGCCTGAGATTCCCAGCCACCCACGGTCAAGACTAGCGCTCTCGCTGCTTGGCGACCCATTCGAAGTGTTTTGCCAAGACCTCGTCTTCCAGTAGCGCCTCGGCGGTGTTGAACCGCATCGCGAGTGTCATCTCGTCATACTGGCGGTGGATGCCACGATGGCAAAGTCGACAGACAGCCAGCCCCTGCTGCAACGCCGATTTGTCGAAGTTTTTTTTGAAGCGAGCACGCCGGTGCACCTTTTTGGGGATGAGGTGATGGAAGGTCAGCGGCACCTCACGCTTGCAACAGCGGCAGGTGCTACTGTCGCCAGACATGCTCAGCTCTGAGGTGAGGGCAGCGCGTTCTCTACTGCGGCAGTCAACTCCTCGCTGTCTGGTTTGACGCCGCTGCCAAAATGCTCGAGGACCTCACCACTTGGGGAGACCAGATATTTGTTGAAATTCCACCGCGGGTAGCCAGCGGCCTCGCCGAGACCCCGGAACACGGGATTCGCGTCATCACCGCGCACGGCGGAGGTGGCCATCACTGGAAAGGACACGCTGTACTTTTCGAAGCACACCTCAGCCGCATCACCTTCGTCATTGTCTTCCTGAAAAAAGTCATCGCTCGAGAAGCCAACAACGGCTAACCCTCGACCCTGATAGGTCTGGTGGAGTTGTTCCAAGCCCTCGAACTGAGGTGTGTAACCGCAATAACTTGCGGTGTTAACAATCAGCATTGCCTTGCCCTCATAGGCGTCACAGAACTGGATCGTCTCAGTGGAGCCCAATTGACGCATGGCGTGATTGAGAAACTCGGGGCACGCCGCGAGCAGTGCCGGCGACCCTATGCAGGCCAATAAGACAGGTGACAATAGTGCTTTTTTCATCGGTTTTTGCTCTCGAGAGGGTTTAACTAATACGTCGAAATGCGCGATTCAGATGAGGCGGTCACCGACCTTTAGCGACGCTGCTCGATGAAGGCCTTAATTGTCGCTCTCGTCCACTCTGGATGACACGGGTGAGCCGCCACATGGCTGCCCCATCGGTTTTTATTGGTCAGGCAGGGCGCCGTTTTCTCGATGTCGGGCACGCGAGCCAGCTGTACTTGGCCGTTGCGCTCGCTTAACTGTCTCGCAAACTGAGAGCGGGTTACCGGATCGTCCCAGTCCTGTATCAGGAGAATCGGTAGAGAAAGGGTTGTCGCGAGAGTGAGTGGGTTGTCCTGGCCTGAGGGGAGTTCGTATCGCGCTATGGCAGCGGCCGCCGCCAAACTGAAGAGAGGCGCAGGTAACCCCGTGGTTACCGCCGCGCCATGTATGAGGCTGTCATAGGTGTCCAGCTGAGGATCCAGCAATATCAAACCGTCCACGCCCAGATCCCGACGATGTAGCGCATGGATGGCAGCGCTGCCCCCCATAGACGCGCCTAGAACATAGCGAGGCAATTGGCTCGGCTGATGTTGATCGAGCCAGGCCGCCGCCGCACTGACGTCCCGCCATTCTGTTGCGCCCATGTGAATGGTTTTATCGGTGAGCGGAGAGTTTCCGTGGTTTCGAAGATCCATAGTGACCACGGATATCCCTAATTCATGAAGTGTTTGGTAAAAATCGAGGGAGCCGATAAATTTGGAGACTCGGTTGGAGCCTGCGCCGTGGACAAAGATCAACTCGGCAGTGGGTGTCGAGGCGGGTAGCCACCACCCCGAGAGTGCGATGTCGTCGCTGGAGATAGTGATTTCCTGAAAGGGTTGCTTGCGACTCTCGGGTGTCTCGGTGACGGGGAGAGGAGTAATCGCCACCAGATAGGGTGGGGCAGCCAGAATGGAGAGCAGCCCCCAGCAAGCCGCAACGACAGAGGCTAGGCCTAGCAAGCGTAATAATTGAACGTGCAAGAACCGCGTCGCCCCAGGTTTAAAGAGACAGTATGCGCCGCAACCATCCGTCGCGGTGTCGCTCTTGCTCTCGCAGTAATAAGAGATCTGCGATTTCGCCTTCAATGGCCCTGGCAATCTTTCGTCGCAGCGTGGCAAGTTGCCGAGTGGTCAGCGTCATCCCTTTGTGTTGAGCCAGGGAGATAGGCTTGCCAATCGAAAAGTAGGTTGTCTTGGGTTTGGGTAGGGGGCCACCCCACACCCCAGTGGGAATAGGCGGTACCAGATCGCTACGAACATCCTCGGGTACGATCCCTAGTTTCATGAGGAATTTAACCGCTGGCGAATGCAGCAAAGCCTCGGATGACAGGGCATGGTCATAATATTCGTCAGGTCCCACGGAGGCGACGGGCACGATGGTGTATCCGGCCGCTGCCGCAAGCCTGACAAAACCGTAACGTGACTTCCATTGGAGCTGATATCGTGCCTCGGGTGGTTTCACCGATTCATAGGCGCCCCCCGGATACAGCAACAGATCTTTTTTCCGCTCCATTAATCTCTCCACAATCTGCGCTTGCCCCGAGACGCCGCCCATGGCATGGGAAATGGCAGCGTAGCGGGGGTTGGCAAAAAGTGTCTTATCGCCTAGACCTTTGACGTAGCGCCCGTGATCGTAATAGAGATAGAGGTGAAACAGGGCGGCATCGATCGCCATGAAGGCATGGTTGCCGATGAACAGTGCCGGCCCGTCGGGGAGGTTGTCGATGCCCACGAATTTCGGCTTAAACCAAGCTCGAGCAAGACCCGCCGCCGCCGCAACCTGGGGTCCCGTAGGCACGGTGAACTGCTCGATGTAGTCGACATAACCGTCGGGATCGGCATTGGGGCAGGGTGCGCGGTCAAGCATGGTAGGTACCGGTTAAAGGCGAAGAATCTTAGCAAAACTTAAGTACTATTTTAGTGGCACTATTGCCTGCTGATGCGCACCGTGGATAACAGCGAGAGATATGTTCCGGTCATTCCCTAGGCACGGTTTTTTACTCGGTTATCTTGTCCTCGTATGGGGTTTTGCCTTTGCGTTGATCGCCATCGCTCTAGAAGCGCTGCATCCCCTATTTATCGTCTGGACTCGGCTTTGCATGGGGGCAGCGGTGATGTGGATTGTCTGGCGATGGCGGGGCCAAGCGTGGCGTTTGGGACGAGAGTGGTGGCGCCGCCTTCTGCTGCTCAGCTTGACGGGCAATATAATCCCTTTCTCGCTGATCGCGTGGGCGGAGCAAACGGTGCCGTCAGCAGAGGTTGGGATTCTTATGGCGCTGATGCCTATCGCAACGCTCCTGCTGGCGCACTGGCTGCTGGACGACGAGTCGCTGACGGTGGGGCGGGTTGTCGGCGTCGTAGCGGGGTTTGTGGGTGTCGGATTGCTGATGGGCGACGGGTTACTGCGATCGGGCATGGAGGGCCAATTGGCGGGTCAATTGGCGGCAATCTTGGCCACCCTGAGTTACGCCTTCAATGGCGTTTATGCCAAGCGGCTCCCCGATGCCGATCCCGTTGCTTTATCTGTGGGGACGCTTCTTATGGGGGCGTTACTTTTGGCGTTACCCGCCGTCCTGTCTCAGGGGGGGGATTTGGGGTGGTCGATACCCGTGAAGAGCTGGGCTGCTGTTTTCGTACTCGGGATTATGGGCACCGGCCTGGCCACGTGGAGTTACTTTGTTGTGGTGTCGGAGCGCGGTCCGGGGTTCCTATCGACGATCAATTATCTCATCCCAGCAGTGGCGTTCTTGGCGGGGACCCTGTGGCTCGCAGAGCCTTGGTCTGTTCGGCACCTGCTCGCTTTGATCTTAATCTTACTCGGTGTCGCATTGATTCAGTGGCGGCGAAAAGGATGAGTACGAGTCAAGCCACCCCCGATTTTTTAGCTCGCTGCGCCGGGGCCCTCAGCGGAGTTTGAATCGCTCCCGAAGAAAGTGTGCAACGCCGTCTTCATCGTGATGGCCAATGACCTTGTCTGCAATATCCAGGATCACGGGATCCGCATTTTGAGGCGCGTAACGCTCGTCTGCGCACTCGAACATGCTGAGGTCGTTGTCACCATCGCCAAAGGCAATGACATGATCTATCGCCAACTCTGAACGAAGATGGTTTATGGCGTTGCCCTTGCTGCCCATGCTGTGGTGGATATCGACCCAATGGAGCGCCCGGCTTTGGGTCGACTGGGCGCCCAGTTCCGGTTCATGGATAGCGATTCCCGAATAGGCGACCAGGTGAGGCTCCCCTGAGATACTGGCTCGGACGCGATCTACCGCGGTTTCGCCACCCAGCGAAAACACGTTGATGACGCTTACCTCATCCGGAAGCGCGCTAAGGGGTTCCAGTGGCAGGCTGCGTTCGGCCTCAAAAAGCTCCGCCAATTTTTCCTCGCTGCGACTCCGCAGGGGACCGTGATACAGCGCATGCCGGTATCCGTCGTGGAGCGCAAATACAAATGGTGTGAGTTCGTTAAGGGTGAACGCGGCGAGTACGTGCCAGACCTCCTGACGCGTCAGCAGGTGATGATGGCTATAGCGGGCCTCGTCGGGCGACCAGATGATCGCGCCATTTTTGAGAATCATCGGCAACACGAACTGATGATGTTCAAGCGGTCCCGCGGCTGCCTGTAAGGTTCTGCCGGTAGCAACTGTGTACCGTATATTCCGCGCGCGCATCATCGCGAGGGTTTCTGCTGTGAAGTCCGAAATGCGCGATTGCTTATTGAGCAACGTGCCATCGAGATCAAAGACCACCAGCGTCAT
>VMDB01000221.1 GCA_008081075.1 Halieaceae bacterium | reverse complement strand
TGATGACGGGGACGGCATCAGTAATATTGGGCAGCGCGTTACTGAGGACTTCCCGAAAGTGGCTACTGGGTACCGCGATGAGTACTGCATCGGCCCCAGTGACGGCTTCACCAATATCTGTCGTCGCCCTCAGCTTAGGGTTGAGGGCAGCGTCGCCCAGATAACGTGGGTTGCGATGGTCCTCGTTGATCGCGCCAACAATGGTGGCATCTCGCGCCCACAGTACCGACGTGCAATTGCGACTGATGACAGAGGCCGTTGTTGTGCCCCACGAACCACCTCCCAGTACGGCGATTTTAAAGGGCTTCACGAGCAGCATCCCGCAAGGTGCCGGCACCGCGCTGAGCGATACTCAAAGCGCGAATGACCTCAAGCCGCCGGATCACCTGGTTTAGGGCCTCCGCTTGCGCGCCTCGCCCCTCACCCGAATCGATCAAATGACGGCTGGCTAACATTTTCCACGCGTTGGCAAACAGCAGCTTTCCAATGGATGCCTCACTACTGATTCTTCGCTGTAAGTATGCCTGCTTGCCATAGCTCATGCATCGACTGATAAACGTTTCTTCATCAAAGCCCGGTTCCTCGCCGAACCGCATTAAAATGTCGGCGCCGATACTGTAGGCCTCAGCAAAAATCATCAGCGTGAAGTGCCCTACCTTCGGAGACAGGGCGTTGAACAGGGTTCGGGCGTAGTCGGCGTCCGCCTCGAGCAGCGCCCGCCATCCCGGCGCCTCGCGATTAAGCTCTTCGTCAATCTGGGCCTCAAATTCCCGGGTTTCGGGATAAAAGAACTCGAATTTGAACAGGTCCCTGAGTTCCCGCACCTCACTCCAAAAGCGTTCTATTCTGGGCACCTCGGATGTTTCCTCGGCGACGGCGAGCAGTGCCAGTTCTGCCACAGCGCGATGCAGAAAAAAGTGGACAATGGTGTTGCGATAAAAGCTGGCGATGGCGGCTTGGCCCTCTGCAATGCCGTAAACCGTCTCGGGCCCGCCGTCAAAACGGGTGATGATGCCCTCATTGATCATGTTGCCCAGCAGTGCTGGCATATCGTCTGCGAAGGTCGCCTTGAAATCCGGTGACAGCCTGAACCCACGGCTCGTTGCCCACTGGGTGATATCGCTTACCTCACGAATCACTTCAGTCTCCGTCAGCGCTCGAGGAAACGCGCCGAGCAACGACGCTGAGACTACGGCGGGGAAGGTGGCCGGTGTCACTCTGTTGGCTTCAACAGCGACCTGAAAAGCAATTTTGGAGATGGCGAGCAGGTCATCGGGCAGTGGTGCTTGGTCAAGCTTAACCGGTTCACCAAAGTCGACATGAATGCGGCCCATGGGTCGCGCCAGGCTACGTAAATAGCTCACCAACCAGCCCACAGACTCAGGTGCTTTGGGAACCCCCGCTTGTTCACGAGCGTATTCCTCTGCGTCTCGCACCAGATCGTAAGAGACTGAAACGGGGATGATATGGATATCCTGAGCCCCCGCATGGTGCGCGCCCTCCAGCACATACTTCAGTAAGCCATACTTTGGTGGCATCAATTTCCCCAGCCGCGAGCGCGTGCCCTCGAAAGACCAGGTCATGGGAAAGCGCTTCTCCATGAGGTAACCGATGTATTGCTTCAGACTGAGTTTATAAATCTCGTTGTCTTGGAAGCTGCGACGAATAAAAATCGCGCCCGCGCGCCTGAGCAAGAATCCCAGCACGGGAATATTCAAATTAGCGCCACCAAAAAAATGGGGCATGGGAAAATCGTTGTCGAAGAGAATTTTTGGCACAACGAAGCCATCGATGTACGTTTTATGTGTCCACAAGAGCGCTGAAGGATAGTGACGGACAATCTGTCTGACTCTTTCGAGGTCCTGAGCGTCGTATTGCAGCGTTTTGTCGTAGCCCAGACCCAAGCCGAGGTTACACAGCTTGGCCCACACATCTAGCCAGAATCGCGTGGGAATCGAAATCATCTCGCGCAAATATTCTTTGGCCTCGGCCTTCACCGCTTTTATCGGCTTGCCACTATCGGTGGCAATCTTGACGAGTTCGGCTTTGAAGCTCCGGCTGTTTCGGATACTTTGGCGCACATAGCGAGGGACTTTGTAGCGTCCACCAATCAGCTGGCGCTCGGCAATGTCCATGACGATGGCGGCCTGACGCGCAATAAAGACGGCAAAAGGTTCAATCGCTGTGTTCGGAGCCAAGTCAGATTTAGATTGAAAGCGTTCACCTAAAGCGACTAATGATCCGGGCTCGCCCAACGTCAAATGTAGCCTGTCTGGGTGACGCCACGCGATGGTGCGGGCCAGCCATCGCGGTGGACTCCCGTCACCGCTCGAAAAAATATCTGTCAGTTTTGGCCCTTTACTGGCGACCCCGTCGGGACGTGTCCAACATAGCCGCAGCGGCGCTACGGTCGCTTCTGGGTGTCGCGTTATTGCGGCAACGAGCTCCTGCAGCAAAAGTGACTTACGGTCATCGCGAAGATCCAGAGCAACGATTTCGCCAGCTCGGCCTGGGGTACTGTGCGCCGCGATACTGCCTTCCAGCAGGCGCCGGTCAAAGCTACCGCGAGCGTCGAGAAGAAAAATGACGGGGGCATCGCCGTCCGGCCATGGGTTAGCACCGATGCGCATTAAATAACTGCTGGTTTCTGTGACGGGTGTGCACCCTCAGCCCGAGTGTGCTCACTCAATGCCTCGTGGCCGGAGCCTCTTGCTCTTCCGGGTCTAGAAAGCTATCCAAAGCCGAAGGATGGAGCGCTTCTTTTTGTTGGCTTTGCCCGTGGGTTTTGTTGATGTCAGCGGCGGCTTTACCGCTGGCGTTGCGCAGTTGCCTTCGCTGGCCGCGCACCTCGGGTCTCAAGTCGTCGGGTGTGCTGCTATGTAATTCCGCAGTCTCTTTTACCGACAGTTCAGGTTGTCCCAGTGTTCGTGCAAACGCATTGCGCACCAGGGCCACGTGTTGATCAATGGTCTCGACTGACCAGGATGAGGTATCGATGGCGGGTAAGACATCGACATGAACAGTCCCGCTGCGGAAGATAGGATCACCTTTAGGCGAGATATCCCCAGAGTTATGGATGACCACCGGGATAATGGGCAGACCCGATTGGATAGCAATATGGAAGCCGCCCTTTTTAAACGCGCCCAGTTTCCGTGTCGGCGCCCGGGTACCCTCGGGCGCAAGGACGAGGCTTTTGCGCTCCTTGTTCATGGTGTCAACCACCGGCGCCATGGCGTCTATCGCCGCCTGACGGTTACTCCGATCAATGAACACCACGCCTGAGGCCCCCATTAGCGGGCCGATGATGGGAAGGTTTTTCAGTTCGCGTTTGCCAATCCCCACGATATCGCGGCGGATCAGGCTGGCCATCACCAACATATCGGCGTTGCTCTGGTGGTTAAACATGAAAATAGCCGGGCGGTTATTCCAGAGATTTTCGCGTCCACGGACATCGAGTTTCATCCCAATGAGTGCGCTCGCGGTATCGGCGAACAGCGAGATAGAGAAATTGACCGCGTCGCGACGGGAGCCGCTGAGGGCGTACAAGGGGAGCGCCATCATAAAACTACTCACCAGCGAACCTGTGGCGGCGAGTGATCGCAGGACCTCACCGCCGGTCGCATTGCCGCGGCTTGAAAAGTCAGCACTCGGCCAGCGACGTTCAACAGCGATGGCTCTCAGCTGCTTGCTGCCGTTGAGCACGACCGGATGGCCGACACTCTCAAGCAGTTCAATATCGTCGGTGCTGTCACTGTAAAAAAAGGCGCGATCAACCGCGGCGCCGTGCTTCTCTGCAAAAGTCTCGGCGGCGTGGACTTTACCCTCACCGAAGCATGTGGGCGTGACGACGCCACCGGTGAAATATCCGTCTACTACCTCTAGGTCGGTGGCGAATACTTCGTTTATGCCGAGGTCTTTCGCTGCCGGTAAAACCTGATAGGGCGTGGCTGAGCTGATAATCGCAATGCTATGCCCCTTTGCGCGGTGCGCATCGATGAGTTGTCGCGCTTCAGGATAAATGAGCTTGGCGATAGCACGTCGAAACAGCCGTTCGCTGTTAGCGGCGTATTCGCTCTCAGAGCGACCCGCCAAATATTGCGCGTGGACTGCCATCAGCGCTGAAAAACCCAAAGAGCCGATACCGAACCGGGTCGCCGCCTGTGTCAGCTGAATAAGGTCCGCGGGAGACAGCTCCCCTCGGGAAATCTGGTCCTTCAGAAAGGCGGTCGCTGAGTATCCCGAGATGATGGTCCCGTCGAAATCGAACAGCGCGCAGGTCTCTGGACCCGGCTCTGATTCAGCGATCTGCTTGAGCAAATAAGAGAGTGACACGTGAACTAGCCTTGGGCGAAGGGATTGGCCCTTTCAAATGTTGAACATTACACGTTTGAAGGCGCGAGAACCAAGCGTAAAAACCCCAAAACTGCCGTTCTAACCACTCGTCTAGAAGGACATTTGGTGCGCTAATAGCAGCGTTCGCCCGCGCTCGGGCCTCATTTGATCAGGATCGTTTTGGCAATGGATTACGGTTTAGTCACCCTGCTTCCCACGGTGCTGGTACTGGGGCTGGCCATCTGGAGCCACCGCACGCTGGAGTCTGTGCTCGCGGGAGCGCTATTCGCCTTCTTTATTTTGGAGGGTTCATCGTTTCTGGATGCGATGGCGGGGGCGACATTGCAGGTGCTCATGACCGAGGATGTCGCCTGGGTCATGCTGGTATGTGGTCTTTACGGCGGTTTTATAGGGCTGTTGGTAAAGGGTGGGGGTTCGCACGCATTTGGGCGTGCGCTGATCGACCGCATTGAGACCAAGCGCGGCAGTTTGCTGGCTACTTGGGGATTGGGCTTGGTGATCTTTTTGGATGACTATCTCAATTCCCTGACCGTCGGTGCCACCATGAAGGCAGTGACAGATCGCTTTCGCACCTCCCGAGCCATGCTCGCCTATGTCGTTGATTCAACCGCCGCTCCGCTGTGTCTGCTCATCCCTTTGTCGAGTTGGGGCGCTTATTTTGCCAGTCTTCTCGAGCAGAACGGCGTGGCAGCCGAAGGTGAAGGATTGCAAGTCTTCGTCGAGACCATCCCTTACATGTTCTATCCGATTGTGGCCATTCTCATCGTACCGTTGGTGGCGATGGGCATTATTCCTCTAGTCGGTGCCATGCGCCGCGCCGAGCAACGGGCCGAGACAACAGGTGACTTGGGCATCCATGAGGACAGTGCGCTCGCGGTCGAGGAGGGTTCACGCGGTAGCATGATGGTGTTCTTTTTTCCGATCATTGCTCTGGTCTTCTTTACCGTATTTCCGAGCATTGATTTGTTGCGGGGAGTCATTGCCGCCATCCTGGTCACATTTGTGCATTACGCGCTGTGGCGGGTAATGCCACTGTTCGATTTGTTTGATACCTGCGTAGACGGCATCAAGTCGATGGTGCCAGTGCTCTCGATGCTCCTGACGCTTTTCGTATTTGTAGAGGCCAATGATCGCTTGGGGCTAACACCCTATGTAATCGAGGCAGTGTCACCCTTTATGACGGCCGATTTATTACCGGTCGTGGTCTTTGTCACCGTATCGTTGCTGTCCTTCACCACCGGTTCTAACTGGGGTGTCATCGCTATCACCATGCCTATTGCCTTCCCCCTGGCGCAGACTTTTGATGTCAGTATTCCTCTGGTGATGGGGGCGCTTTTCTCGGCCAGCGGTTTTGGATCCCACGCGTGTTTTTACTCAGACTCCACGGTGCTCTCGGCTCAGGGGGCGGGATGCAAAACCCACGAGCACGCGATAACGCAACTGCCATACGCATTGTTGGGTGCGTTAATCACCGCTACCCTATTCGTTATGGTGGCTTGACAGGCGGCCAGCGAAATCCGCCCGAGCGCTGATCTCAGCATGAGATACCGTGGCAACATTGCCAATGCCAGAGGGTTTGGGTAGTCGTTAGTCGGTAGTGTTTAGAGAGAAGCGAATGAGACGATTAAAGGCGATATGGGCGCGTCAGCGTGTTGAGCCCCTCAGGGCTTGGCGCGCCATGCGTGAGCTACTGAAAAACCCGGACGATACAACGCAAGTCTTCCACATCATCGAGGCGCTTAAAGGCGACAGTCTCGGCGCTGCCCTGCGGCGGCTCCGATGCTCGGAGGCGGGCCAGGCATTGCTGAGGGAGAAACCCGATATTGTCGAGCGACTCAATGACCGCGAGTGGTTACTTAGCCTGCCGGAAGGGTCTATCGGACGGGTCTACTACGATTTTGTTCACGGCGAGAATCTATCAGCAGACGGGCTGATCGCGTCGAGCGAGACGCCCTCACGCTACGATATTTATCGCGGGTTATCCGAGGACGAGATCTGGCTGGCTGACCGGCTCAGAGATATTCACGATTTGCAGCATGTGATGACAGGCTACGGTCGCGACCCCGTGGGTGAACTGAGCTTGTTATCTTTTATGAAAACTCAAACGCCCAATCGCGGTATCAGTTTTATTGTCAGGATCGCCCAGTGGAAGTATCTCCGTGAGGTGCCGCAGTTTGATATCCGGTCGTTAATTAAGGAAGGCGCGGATATTGGCCGAAACGCGGTGTGGATGGTCGAGATCAAGTGGGAGGAGAAGCTAGCGCAGCCTCTCGATGCGGTGCGCGCCGAGCTGGGTTTCACAGCGCCGCAGTGCTATCACCGTTTGCGGGATCAGACACCTCACCTGTTGGCTGCGGCATAAGCGCAACGCCTCGCTTTTGCTAATCTAGGGGCAAAGCACCGGGACAAAAATATGAATTTCGAATTTTCTGAAGAACAGCAGATGCTCAGAGAGCAGGCCAGAGGGTTTCTGGCGGAGCATTGCACAACCGCGGTTGTCAGAGCGGTCCTCGACGATGACTCGGGGTGGGATCGAGCGCTGTGGCAGAAGATCGCCGAGATGGGCTGGACGGCCACAACGGTTCCCGAGGCATACGGTGGACTGGGTCTGAGTTATTACGAGCTGGCCGTCATTGCGGAGGAATTGGGCCGGGCGGTGGCGCCAGTGCCCTTCAGCAGCTCTGTTTATCTGGCCTGCGAGGCGATCAATCGCTTCGGAACAGAAGGGCAGAAATCCGCTTGGCTACCCCGATTGGCCAGCGGCGAATGTGTGGCCGCATTTGCCATGGCTGAGCGCCCGGGCCGGCTGGCGCTGGAGCAATTACAGACCCAACGCACAGCAGACCGCATCAGTGGAACCAAGACCACAGTGGCCGATGCGGCGGTGGCCGATGTTGCGGTCGTTTTGGCGCGCACGGGCTCAGAGCTTGAACTTTGTCTGGTGCCGCTGAAGCAAGACGGGGTCACGATCGAGCCGGTGCTGACGCTGGATAGCAGCCGAGGCCACAGCAACCTTGTTCTTAAAGAAGCACCAACCGAGCGTCTGGGTGATAAGCCGGTGACACAAGCCCAATGGAATCGGTTGCTCGACGGTGCCGCTGTCCTGTTTTCCTGGGAGCAACTGGGGGTCGCAGAATCGGCTCTGCTGCAGGCACGAGATTATGCTCTGCAGCGTTACGCCTTTGGTCGGGCGATAGGCTCTTACCAAGCAATCAAGCACAAGTTAGCGGCGATGTACGTCAAAAACACATTGGCGCGAAGTAATGCGTATTACGGCATTTGGGCCTTGGCAGAGGGCAGTGACGAATTATCTCTTGCGGCCGCGACCGCGCGGGTAGCCGCTATTCAGGCGGCGAGTTTTGCCGCTGAAGAAAACATTCAGACCCACGGTGGCATGGGCTTTACCTGGGAATTCGATTGTCATTTTTATTATCGACGGGCCAAGCTGTTGAGTCTGGTGATAGGCAGTGAATCGGTCTGGCAGGACAGGCTTGTCGACGCATTAGCCCGTCAGTCAGCCGCTGCAGCGTGAGGAAATAATCATGGACTTTAATGACACGCCCGAAGAAGCGCGCTTTCGCGAGGAGGCCGCCGATTGGCTTGCCGAGAACGTGCCCACGGATGACTCGTTTCGCTCTCTCGCGCCGTTGCAACAGGCAAAGATGTGGCAGAAGCGCAAATATGATGCCGGCTGGGCCTGCATTGGTTGGGCGCCTGAATTTGGCGGACGGGGTGCTTCACCGATTGAGGAGGTGATATGGCGTCAGGAAGAGTCGCGTTACGAGTTGCCTGCAACTTTCTTTTTGATCGGCCAGGGCATGATTGCCCCAACCTTAATGGCGTGGGCCAGCGATGAGGACAAGGCGCGTTTTCTGCCTCGCTTGGCCAGCGGCGAGGAGGTCTGGTGCCAACTGTTCTCAGAGCCTGCGGGGGGCTCCGATCTCGCGGCCTTGCGGACCCGGGCGGAGCGCGATGGTGACGATTGGATTATCAATGGTCAGAAGATTTGGACCTCGGGGGCGCATTATTCCGATTACGGCGTCATCGTCGTGCGCACCGATCCCAACGTGCCGAAGCATAAGGGTCTCAGTTATTTCTATGTGGATATGAAGGCGCCAGGGGTCGAGGTGAAGCCGATCAAGCAGCTAACCGGCGACGCGGATTTCAACGAGGTTTATTTTACCGATGTGCGAGTCGCAGATAGCTGTCGACTCGGTGAGGTGGGTCAGGGTTGGCAGGTGGCGCTGACGACGCTGATGAACGAACGTGCAGCCATCGGTGGTGGATTCGGCCAGATGGACGTCTCACTCGCATTGTCGGTTGCGCAAGGTCTTGAAATAGATGGTCAGCCAGCGCTGGGGAACGCGGCGGTACGCGAGAAAATTGCCGACTGGTACGTGCAGGAGGCGGGGCTTAAATACACGGGCTATCGCTCGCTAACGGCTTTGTCGCGGGGCGCACTGCCCGGTCCCGAAAACTCCATTGGTAAGCTGGTGGGCGCACCGAAAATGCAGGCCATGGCGTCTTACCTCATGGATCTCCTTGGCGCGAGTGGCGCTATTGCAGATGAAAAGCTGGCAGTCAAGGCAGGGATTATCCAGCGGGCGTATATGGGCGCGCCCGGCCTGAGAATTGCCGGCGGTACCGACGAGATTATGGCCAACATCATCGCCGAGCGCGTATTGGGCCTGCCGCAGGAGCCGCGCCTCGACAAGGGCATTCCCTTTAACGAGGTGCCCACCGGCTAGCCCGAGACGGTGCAACCATTCATGGCTTGATGTGCCGATGGGTGCCCCGAGTCATCAGGGTGTAGCGCATGTTGCATGCGGGCGGGCATAGCCCTGATGAAGCCGCGCTCGTTTTTAATGAGAACCTTGATATGCCTCAAGCACGGGTAGCGCAACGATGCGCCCGCTTATGGGTGTAGTTCGAGGCTGAATTTCAGAAAGACTTCGTCAAGCCGATAACCGAGGCTGCGATAAAGGCCTTGCCCGGGGTAATTATCTCTGGCTGTTTCCAGATCCAGTCGGGCGGCGCCGTGCTGTGTCGCCCATGCGCTGGCTGCCCTCATCAGCGATCGACCCACGCCCTTCCGACGCGCGCGCTCCGCCACAAAGAGGTCATAGAGCACAAAGTACTCAACGAGCTCTACCGAGCAAAGCGCCGGGTAAAGCTGGGTGAAGCCCAGCAACTGATCATCGGCGGTGGCCACGAAAATGACTGAGCGGTTATGACGGATGTTAGTTTCAAGCCAGCGAGCCGCGGCCTGCGTGTCAGAGGCGCATTCATAGAATTGCCGGTACTGATCGAAGAGCTCGGTGAGTGGGGGTAAGTCATCGGCTTTGGCGAGGCGCGTGGTGAGGGGTGAATTCATCGCAAATGGCTCCAGAGTGATATTTAAATCTACGCATTTTTCTGGCGTTTGCACATGCGAGTACCTTAGCCGCCCGCGCGTTCTCGAAACTACCCACTGCGCCCGATCTGATCGGATCGGGCCGGTGGCTCTATTCGAGCAGTCAGGAATGGCTGCGATACCTGTTTGCCAGACGCGCGCAAAAGGTGACATCGTTCAGAGGGTGTCACTTTTTGCAATCGGCCACAGACGGGGACGCGCTACCCTCAGGGTTGAGTAGCGCAGTGCTAATGAATAATAAAAGGAGCGGCTATGGTCGCTAATGAGCAAGAGGCACAGCGGGTAGTCATCCGACACATTGGGGGCTTCGCGTGGCCCACCGTTTTGCTGTTGGCTTTTTGTGCGGGAATTTATGGGGCTTGTGTTTTATACATGCTGACCGAGCCACAGTTTTCCTGG